>NZ_JAWUEI010000052.1:0-13049 GCF_036663495.1 Enterobacter sp. 342 | reverse complement strand
AAAAGGCATTGTCCAGACTCTCCACTGACGTCAGGTCAGCTTTGTTTTCAGCACGACATTTCAACATTGGCTAGACATACAGTGTAACAGCTAAATTGAGATGTCCGTCTCTGACCAAATAGACATGTCCGCGCTACAGTCTCGCCACCGCGATCGCTGCTTTCAAAGGATGAGACTCATGACGGCATACGGAACGGAGTTTTTCTCGATGAACGATGTAAACCGACTCAGGATCCTGCAGGACGTTATCGACCGGCGTCTTACCACGCGTCTTGCAGCAACCCGACTTGAGATCTCTGACAGGCACTGCCGCCGGCTACTCGAGCGCTATCGTGAACACGGACCGCTATCGCGGGTTAACCGCCGACGTGGTCAGCCTAGTAACCGACAGTTGATGCCTGGCCTCGCTGAGCGTGCGCTGCGCATCATTCGCGAACGTTACGCCGACTTTGGCCCGACATTGGCCTGCGAGAAGCTTGCTGAGATTCATGACCTTTATCTTGCTAAAGAGACTGTACGTAAGCTTATGACCCGGGATGGTTTATGGATCCCTCGTAAGTTACGGCCACCTCGTGTGCATCAGCCACGCCCACGTCGGGCCTGCACCGGCGAACTCATCCAGATTGATGGCAGTGAACATCGCTGGTTCGAGGACCGTGGTCCGGCCTGCACGCTGCTCGTTTACGTTGATGATGCAACAAGTCGGTTGATGCAGCTTCTGTTCGTCAGTTCGGAGTCCACGTTCACCTATTTTGAAGCCACCCGGGGATATCTGGAGCGCTACGGTAAGCCTCTGGCATTCTACAGCGACAAAGCCAGCGTCTTCAGGATCAACAACAAGCAGGCCACCGGCGGAGATGGCCAGACTCAGTTTGGTCGTGCCATGAACGAGCTGAATATCACTGGTATCTGTGCCAACACCAGTTCAGCCAAGGGGCGTGTTGAACGGGCTCATCTGACATTACAGGACCGCCTGGTCAAGGAACTGCGGCTCCGCGGTATCAGCACACCTGAGGCTGCAAACGCCTTTGCTGATGAGTTCATGGAAGATTACAACCGTCGGTTTGCAAAGCCGCCACGTCACGATTTTGACGTACATCGCCAGCTGGATAATGGCGAAAACCTGCAGGCGACATTCACCTGGCGCGAGCAGCGTAAGGTCTCGAAAAACCTGACATTACAGTATGATAAAAAGCTTTATCTGCTTGAAGATAATGAAGAAAACCGGCGTTTTCAGGGGAAGTACATCGAGGTATGGCAATACCCGGATGGTGACATTGAGCTCCGGGCCAGCGGCACTTCCCTGCCCTTTACCACTTACGACCGACTGGGAGAACTGGACCAGGGCGCCATCATCGACAACAAGCGTCTGGGACGTGCCCTGGAAATGATAAAGCTGGTTCAGGACAAACGGGACAACACCCGCTCACAGGCCCTGCCATCACTGGACGGCCAGACCTCACGCAGAAAGAAACAACCCGGCAAGAAATCACAACGAAGTCTGGACCATAACGACATGCTGGAAGCCCTGCAGCAACTTCAGACCCGGAGTAAAGACATCTTCGGCAAAGGCTGAAACATAACCTACATGCGGACATTTCAATTTAGATTGATGTTCAGGATAAACGCGATAACAACCGTTCACAGGCGATCCCTGCCGGTGATGGCTCTTTGCGGCGGCGCAGAAAACCAACAGAGAAATAATCGCAGCGCTCACTGAACGGCGACGACATGTTAGATGCGTTGAAGACATTGCAGTCACGTTCTGAGAAAAGTTCCAATGTTTAACGAGCGATTAAAAAATATATTAAATCATTATTCTCTCATTTCTCTGTTGCAATACTGACCTCCCAGGGCCTGTGTAATTCTGTCACCAAATAGTATCGTCAGACTACGATCATAGTAAATGGTTTCACCAGTGATAGATTCATGCTTTAATATTATCCCATAGCCATATCTTTCAAGCATATTCATACCCACCCTTGCCAAATTGTAAGAATAATTTATTCCCCAAATGGAACCATTTCTTCCTTCAAAAAACTCCGCTCTGTAATATCTTTTTAGAAATTCATAGTGTGCGTCTTCACTAAACATACCCCCTCCCGCTACAGAATTTACATAACAGTTTTTTATAATAAAAAGATGAAATGCATAAATATATATCCCGTTTTTCCTCTGCCGCCCACCATTCACAGATAGAGGATATAATCCTATATTATTTATTGTATGCTTAAATCATTTGATGACTATGGTTTCATATATTTTCATCATGTTAGCACCCATGATGTATGTTTATTTTTTCTGAAGCATACCAATAATCAAACCCCGTTCAACATAACAACATAAAATAATTTATAACAAATTTAGTTGAAACTTAATATATGAAATAGTGACTTTCCATAAGCAGATCATTAGTTTATAGGGCATCCTAACGATGCAGGCTCCTCCTGGCAAAACTGTCGATGATGAGATTTTTTTTGCGGTATATTCCACTTATTTTGGTGGTATTCAGTTTATGCAAAACAATACCAACAAAAGACTGAACCGTTTTTTTGGAGATCAGCAGGCTACGGGAAATTTCATCTATCGAATAACCATTTAAAATCATATTGATAACATGTGTTTCTCTTTTGGTAAATGACAACTTGTCCCTCTTCAGATTGATCCCCATTTTTTTAAACGCCTGCCTCATCATGAGATATTCATTACCGCTTAATTCAGTGTCAATGCATACCGCTTCACGCCCTGTCCCGCTCATTCCTGACGCCGGTTTTAATAAAAAGATAAGATTGACCGGTGAAATGTGTAGGTACTTGAGACGTTCGGCATCGCCGGTGTTCAGCTCTGACTCCACAATCACCACATCGCTGTTGCTGAAGGCAATATCGCTGACCCGTGAAAACACAACCCTGTTGACGGAGAGGCTGTTGTCGCTGAACATACATTTCAGACCTACAAGCATGAAATTATTATTGGTAATAACATAGATATTCATATAGTCCCCGCAGCAATACCTTTTGCGAAGCGTCCCGTTCCTTATGTTCTGACAAAGTGGTGCCTGTATTGGTGTCGCCGGGTAACTATGACGTACTCCGGCTCAGCGGAGTACGTCAACTGCTCTACTGGTGCGCCGCTAGCACGCTATTCACGATTTCCACCGCTTCTTTCTCGATCTGCTTGCGATGTGCTTCCCCGAGGAAGCTCTCGCAGTAGATCTTGTAAGCGTCTTCCGTACCTGACGGTCGGGCGGCGAACCAGCCGTTGTCGGTCATCACTTTCAGGCCACCAATCGATGCGCCGTTGCCCGGCGCGGCGGTCAGACGCGCAGTGATCGGGTCACCCGCCAGCTGACTGGCCCTGACCATTTCCGGCGACAGCTTCGACAGCACCGCTTTCTGTGCGGAAGTGGCCGAAGCCTGCAGCCGGTTATAGCTCGGCGCGCCGAAGCGGGCGGCCAGTTCGTCGTAGTGCTCCTGCGGGTTTTTACCGGTGACGGCGGTGATTTCCGCCGCCAGCAGGCACATGATGATCCCGTCTTTGTCGGTCGACCACGGCGTTCCGTCAAAACGCAGGAACGAGGCGCCCGCGCTCTCTTCTCCGCCGAAGCCGAAGCTGCCGTCGAACAGGCCGTCAACAAACCATTTAAAGCCCACCGGCACTTCAACCAGCCTGCGGCCGAGGTCGTTCACCACACGGTCGATCATCGCGGAAGAGACCAGCGTCTTGCCCACCGCCACATCCTGGCCCCACTGCGGGCGATGCTGGAACAGGTAGTTAATCGCCACCGCCAGATAGTGGTTCGGGTTCATCAGCCCTGCCGGCGTGACGATGCCGTGACGGTCATAATCTGGATCGTTAGCAAAAGCCAGGTCAAACTTATCGCGCAGCGCCAGCAGGCCCGCCATTGCGCACTCAGATGAGCAGTCCATGCGAATGGCGCCGTCTTTATCCAGATGCATAAAGCGGAAGGTTTGATCGACGTGATCGTTGACGATAGTCAGGTCGAGCTTGTAGTGCCCGGCAATACGTTTCCAGTATTCGATACCGGACCCGCCCAGCGGATCGATCCCGAGCTTGAGGCCGGCTTTCTGAATTGCCGCCATGTCGACGATATCCGCCAGCCCTTCGATAAACGGCTGTACCAGATCCTGCTTTTTAACATGACCGGATGCCAGTGCCGCATCGAGGGAGATGCGCCTGACGCCCTGCAGACCCGAGGCCAGCAGTTCGTTAGCGCGATTCTCTACCACTTTGGTGACGTTGGTATCCGCCGGGCCGCCGTTCGGCGGGTTGTACTTAATACCGCCATCTTCCGGCGGGTTATGAGACGGCGTGATCACGATGCCGTCTGCCAGCGGACCACCTTTTTTGTTGTGCACCAGGATGGCATTGGAAATGGCCGGCGTCGGGGTGAAACCGTTGTGTTCCTGCACGATAACATCAACGCCGTTGGCCGCCAGCACTTCCAGTACGGAAATAAAGGCCGGTTCGGAGAGCGCGTGGGTATCTTTACCCACGTAGCAGGGACCGGTAATCCCGTTCCTGGCGCGGTCTTCCGCAATCGCCTGCGCGATCGCCAGAATATGCTGCTCATTGAAGTTATGGCGCCCTGCACTGCCACGATGGCCAGAGGTACCAAACTTCACCGCATGCTCCGCGTTGCCCGCTTCCGGCCTCAGTACGTAGTACTGCGCGGTCAGCTGAGCGACGTTAATCAAATCACTCTGTTGTGCAGGCTCCCCTGCGCGTTTACTGTCCGTCATTTTTCTCTCCTGTCATATCCGTCAGGCTTATTTATGTGTTGCTGCCGGGTCGCTCATCGACGGGGCCGGTCTCCTGCCACCCGCCCCGGCGTTTCCTGGTTGTCAGTACGCGCTCAGAGTTGCGTTTTGTCGATATACCAGATCTTTTGCGCATACTCCCGCACCGTACGGTCCGATGAAAAATAGCCCATGTGGGTTATGTTGAGCATCGCTTTGGCGGTCCACTCTTCCGGGGTTCGGTAGAGCGCATCCACCTTGTCCTGACAGTCAACATAGCTGCGGTAATCGGCCAGCACCTGATAGTGGTCGCCAAAGTTGATCAGCGAATCCAGCAGACCGCGATAGCGGCCCGGCTCCTGTGGGCTGAACACCCCGGTCCCCATCTGGGTCAGCGCCTGGCGCAGCTCTTGATCCTGGTCGTAGTAATCACGCGGCTGATAACCGTTGCTGCGCAGCGCCTCGACCTCTGCAGCGGTATTACCGAAGATAAAGATATTGTCCTCACCCACGTGCTCCAACATCTCAACGTTGGCGCCGTCCAGCGTGCCAATGGTCAGCGCACCGTTGAGGGCGAACTTCATATTACTGGTCCCGGAGGCTTCAGTCCCTGCCAGCGAAATCTGCTCAGAAAGGTCCGCGGCCGGAATGATCATCTGCGCCAGACTGACGCTGTAGTTGGGAATGAACACCACCTTTAGTCTGTCGCCAATCTGCGGATCGCTGTTGATGACTTTGGCGACGTCGTTTATCAGATGGATGATCTGTTTTGCCGTGTGGTAAGCGGACGCGGCTTTGCCGGCGAAAATCACCACTCGCGGCACCCATTCGGCCTGCGGGTCCGCCTTGATACGGTTGTAGCGGGTGATCACATGCAGCACATTCATCAGCTGGCGTTTATATTCGTGGATCCGTTTAATTTGCACATCAAACAGCGCGTTCGGGTTCACCACCACGCCCAGCTGACGGGCGATATAATCGGCCAGACGCTGTTTATTCGCCAGTTTGGCGGCGCTGACGGCCTGGTTAACCAGCGGATAATCCTGATATTCCCCCATTTCGCTCAGCTGGCTTAAATCCGTTCGCCAGGTCTGGCCGATATGGCGGTCCAGAACCGCGGCAAGGGACGGGTTAGCGGCAGCCAGCCAGCGGCGCGGCGTGACGCCGTTAGTCACGTTGGTGAAGCGGCGCGGAAAGATTCTGGCGAAATCGGCAAACAGCGACTCCACCATCAGCCGGGAGTGCAGTTCCGACACGCCGTTCACCTTGTGACTGACCACCACCGCCAGCCAGGCCATCCGTACGCGACGGTCGTTGGATTCATCGATAATCGAGGTCCGGCTCAGCAACGCAATATCATCGGGATAGTGCTCCTGCATGGTTTTCAGAAAATAGTCATTAATCTCGAAAATAATCTGCAAATGGCGCGGCAGGATTTTCCCCAGCATCTCGACCGGCCAGGTCTCCAGCGCCTCGCTCATCAGGGTATGGTTGGTGTAGGAGAAGACCTGACAGGTCACCCCGAAAGCGTCATCCCAGCTGAAGCGGTGTTCGTCAATCAGCAGACGCATCAGCTCCGGGATCGACAGCACCGGATGGGTGTCGTTGAGGTGGATAGCAATTTTATCTGCCAGGTTGTCATAGGTTTGATACAACTGGTAATGGCGAAAAAGAATATCCTGCACCGTCGCCGAAACGAGGAAATATTCCTGACGCAGGCGCAGCTCGCGCCCGGAGTAGGTCGAGTCGTCCGGATACAGTACCCGGGAGACGTTTTCGGAATGGTTTTTATCTTCTACCGCCGCGAAGTAATCTCCCTGATTAAATTTACCGAGGTTAATCTCGCTGCTGGCCTGGGCGCTCCACAAGCGCAGGGTGTTGGTGGCATCGGTTTCATAACCCGGGATAATCTGATCGTAGGCCACCGCGATGATCTCTTCGGTTTCCAGCCAGCGCGAGTTTTTCCCCTCATGCTGAATGCGCCCGCCAAAGCGCACGGTATAGCGGGTTTTATGGCGCTCGAATTCCCAGGGGTTACCGTACTCCAGCCAGTAGTCCGGTGACTCCATCTGCCGGCCGTCGATGATGTTTTGCTTGAACATGCCGTAGTCGTAGCGGATGCCGTAACCGCGTCCTGGCAGCCCCAGCGTGGCCAGGGAGTCGAGAAAACAGGCTGCCAGACGACCGAGACCGCCGTTGCCCAGGCCCGGGTCATTCTCTTCGTCAATCAGCTCTTCCAGATCCAGACCCATCCCGGCCAGCGCTGTTTTCACATCCTCATAGATGCCCAGCGACAGTAAGGCATTCGAGAGGGTACGGCCGATGAGAAACTCCATCGACAGATAATATACCTGGCGCGCCTGCTGCGAGATCCGCGCCCGATGCGCCCGCAACCAGCGCTCAACCAGCCGATCGCGCACGGCGAACAGCGTAGCATTGAGCCATTCATGCTTATTGGCAAGTGAAGGGTCTTTACCGAGAATAAACATGAGCTTATAAGCGATAGCATGCTGCAGCGCTTCTTCATTCAGCCTGGGTGAAATATAACTTATGCGTGGTTCCATTTTTCTTATCCGTAGCAATTAAATAATACGCTGATACAACAGGTGGAAAGACTTTGCGGCACTTTGCCAGCTAAAATCCATGCTCATCGCCTGCCGCTGCACGTAACGCCACAGCGAGGGACGCGACCACAGGACACTGGCCCGGTGGATAGCATGTAATAACGATTCCGTCTCGCTGTCGGTAAACACAAATCCGGTCGCGAGCCCGTCAACAAGGTTTTCGAGCGAACAGTCGGCGACGGTATCCGCCAGTCCGCCGGTACGGCGAACCAGCGGTAATGTGCCGTAGCGCAGACCATAAAGCTGGGTCAGACCGCAGGGTTCAAAACGGCTGGGCACCAGGATGACGTCGGCGCCGCCAATCATCTGATGCGACAGCGCCTCGTCGTAGCCGATCCGGATACTCACCTGCCCGGGGTATTGCGCCTCGGCGGTCAGAAAACGGGCCTGCAAATCCGGGTCCCCGGATCCCAGCAGCGCCAGCTGCCCTCCCTTAGATATAATTCCCGGCAGCGCGCCAAACAGAAGATCCAGCCCCTTCTGGCTGGTCAGCCGGCTCACAACGGTGAACAGCAGCGCCCGATCGTCCGCCTTCAGCCCCAGCGACGTCTGCAGCTGCTGCTTGTTCTTCGCTTTCTCCGCCAGTGAATTCTGGTCGTAAGGCGCTGCCAGCAGCGGATCGCGGCGCGGATCCCAGATATTTTTGTCAACCCCGTTCAGGATCCCCGACAGTCGCCCTTCCCGCTGACGTTGCCGCAGCAGCTCTTCCAGACCAAACGCGTACTGTGGTTCGGTAATTTCACGGGCATATGTCGGGCTGACGGTGGTGATATGGTCAGCGAAATAGAGACCCGCCTTAAGGAAGGAGATTTGCCCATTAAACTCCACCCCGTGCATCTGGAAGAACGACCACGGTAACGCGATCTCCGCCATATGCCGGGCCTGAAACAACCCCTGATAGGCAATGTTGTGCACCGTAAACACCGATTTGGCCGGGTTGCCGCGGGTGGCCAGATAAGCCGGGGTGAGACCCGCGTGCCAGTCATGGGCGTGGACGATTTCAGGACGCCAGAACGGGTCAAGACCACCGGCAAGCTCGGCCCCGACCCAGCTCAGCAACGCGAAACGCAGGACGTTATCAGGATAATCCTGCATCTGCTGGTTATGATAAGGATTACCCGTCCGGTCATAGAGATGCGGGGCATCAATCAGATAGATGCCCACACCGTTAAAATGGCCAAACAGCAGCGTCATCCGCCCGGCGAATGTCTCCCTGCTGGCCACCACCTGCGGATCCTGAACCCCGTTGCGGATCGCCGGAAACCCAGGCAGCAGCACGCGGGTATCCAGCCCCTCGGCAATTTGCGCCGCCGGGAGCGCGCCGGTGACGTCGGCCAGTCCGCCCGTTTTTAACAGCGGGAACATCTCTGCTCCTACATGTAAAACTTGCATGTATGCTCCTTATTATTCAGCCACAGAGACGACCCGCGACAGGGCAATATTTTCTCTGCCGCCGGACACGCTTTTTCCGCAAATGGGCTCATACCTCAAGTTTGTCCAGCATTTCTTTGGTAACCAGAACGATGCCTTCTTCCGAACGATAAAAGCGTCGCGCATCCTCAACGGCATTTTCGCCAATCACCGTCCCCTCCGGAATAACGCATCCCCGGTCGATCACGCAGCGTCTTATCCTGCAGGAGCGACCGACCCAGACGCCCGGTAATAAAACCGACGAATCAATATTACAGAACGAGTTAATCCGAACTCTGGAAAATAGAACCGACTGCACCACCACCGAGCCAGAAATAATACAGCCGCCGGAGACCAGAGAATTCATGGTCATGCCATGACTGCCGGAACGGTCCTGAACAAATTTGGCGCTGGGCAGCGATTCGACATAGGTACGGATAGGCCAGTTACGGTCATAAACGTCCAGCTCTGGCACTACTGAGGCTAAATCCAGATTCGCTTTCCAGTACGCCTCCAGGGTTCCGACATCGCGCCAGTATGGCTCGGCATTATTATCCGACTGAACGCAGGAGCGCGGGAACGGATGCGCATACGCTTCACCTGCCGCCGTTATCCTGGGAATAATATCTTTGCCAAAATCATGGGTGGAGTGTTCATCCCGATCGTCGTCTTCCAGCAGCTGGTAGAGATATTCCGCATCAAACACATAAATGCCCATACTGGCAAGCGAGCGGGTTTCATCGCCAGGAATGGTGGGCGGATTAGCCGGTTTTTCAACAAATTCAATGATTTTGTCATTCTCATCCACGGCCATGACGCCAAAAGCGCTTGCCTCTTCAACCGGGACCGGCAGGCAGGCCACGGTACAGCGCGCCCCTTTTTCAACGTGATCGAGCAGCATCCGCGAATAATCTTGTTTATAGATATGGTCCCCGGCCAGAATAACGACATATTCCGCATCATAGCGGCGGATAATATCCAGATTCTGGGTCACGGCATCCGCCGTCCCCCGATACCAGTTCTCACCATGCACCCGCTGCTGCGCCGGTAATAAATCCACGAACTCATTCATTTCTTCGTTAAAGAATGCCCAGCCGCGTTGAATATGCTGCACCAGTGAATGGGACTGATATTGTGTAATGACCCCGATACGTCTTATTCCGGAGTTAATACAATTCGATAAAGCAAAATCAATAATTCTGAATTTACCGCCGAAATGCACCGCAGGTTTTGCGCGAATAGTGGTCAGGTCTTTTAATCGTGTGCCACGTCCGCCGGCGAGGATCAGGGCCACGGATTTAAGCGGTAACTGGCGCGACAGCATTAAGTTGTCAGTATATTCAAGTTTACTCATAATAATGTCCTGCCATTAAATAAAAGCCATAAAAGAAAATAATGAAGAAAAAGCCTCACTCTTCTGCAAAATAATTCAGAAGTGATCACCTCCGGTAATAAGTCAGCTGCAATAAATCAGCTGCGCGTTTTATTGCCCTGCAGATTCCCGTACCAGCCAGATTGTCGCCAGCGGCGGCAGAGTCACCGACAGCGAATGCTCCCGACCGTGGCTGGCGATCGCCTCGCTTGCCACGCAGCCGCCGTTGCCGGTGTTGCTCCCGTGGTAGTGCATCGAGTCGGTGTTCAGCTCTTCACGCCAGCGCCCCGGCTGGTTAATCCCGAAGCGATAGCCGTGACGCGGTACTGGCGTGAAGTTGCTCGCCACGATTATCTCGTTCCCGGCTTTATCGCGACGGACAAAGATAAACACCGACCGTTCGTGGTCATCCACAACAAGCCATTCAAAGCCGTAGGGGTCAAAATCCAGTTCGTGCAGTGCCTTATGGTGGCGATAGGTATGGTTCAGATCGCGCACCAGACGCTGCACCCCGTGATGCCAGTTGTCGCCCCCTTCCAGCAGATGCCAGTCGAGGCTGGCGTCGTGGTTCCACTCCCGCCCCTGGGCAAACTCGTTGCCCATAAACAGCAGCTTTTTACCGGGGAAGGCAAACAGCCAGCCGTAGTAGGCGCGCAGGTTGGCGAACTTCTGCCAGGCATCGCCAGGCATCCGGTCAAGAATCGATTTTTTGCCGTGAACCACTTCATCGTGTGACAGCGGCAACACGAAGTTTTCGGTGTAGTTGTAGAGCATCCCGAAGGTCATCTTGTCGTGATGATAACGACGATAGATGGGATCGAGCTGCATATAGTCGAGGGTGTCATGCATCCAGCCGAGGTTCCATTTGAACCAGAAGCCAAGACCGCCCGTAGAAGACGGTCGTGTAACCCCGGCGAAGTCGGTGGACTCCTCCGCCATCGTGACCGCTCCCGGCGTCTGCTCACCGAGCACACGGTTGGTATTGCGCAGAAATTCAATCGCTTCGAGGTTTTCCCGGCCGCCGTACTCATTGGGCACCCACTCCCCCTCTTTGCGGCTGTAGTCGCGGTAGATCATTGACGCAACCGCATCCACGCGCAGGGCGTCGATCCCGAAGCGTTCAATCCAGTACAGCGCGTTCCCGACCAGAAAGTTGCTGACTTCACGGCGACCGTAGTTGTAGATCAGCGTATTCCAGTCCTGGTGATAACCTTCTCGCGGGTCGCTGTGTTCATACAACGCGGTGCCGTCGAACGATGCCAGCGCAAAGTCATCCGACGGGAAGTGGCCCGGCACCCAGTCGAGGATCACGTTCAGACCCGCGGCATGGGCAGCATTCAGGAAGTAGCGGAAGTCTTCACGGGTACCAAAACGGCGGGTCGGCGCGTACAGCCCGGTGGGCTGATAGCCCCAGCTGCCGTCGAACGGATGTTCGTTTACCGGCAGCAGCTCCAGATGGGTGAAGCCCATCCACTTCGCGTAAGGCACCAGCTGGTCCGCCAGCTCGCGGTAGCTGAGCCAGAAATGGTTATCGGCGTGGCGGCGCCACGAGCCAAGGTGCACTTCATAAATCGAAATCGGTGCATCAAACTGGTTGGCCTGCTGACGGGACTGTGGCTGTTCGACCTTTTCCGGCATGCCGCAGATAAGCGACGCGCTTTCCGGGCGCATCTGTGCCTCAAAGGCATACGGGTCGGATTTCACCCGCAGGTGGCCGTGGGCGTCAATCAGCTCGAACTTATACAGCTGGCCGTTATGCGCGCCGGGGACAAACAGCTCCCAGATGCCGGACTCTTTGCGCAGACGCATCGGGTGGCGGCGGCCGTCCCAGTAGTTGAACTGTCCGACCACCGACACACGACGGGCGTTCGGCGCCCAGACGGAAAAACGCGTCCCGGTGACGCCGTCCATGGTGTCGGCATGGGCTCCCAGCGTCTCGTAGGGCCGCAGATGAGTCCCTTCAGCGAGCAGCCAGGCATCAAGCTCCTGCAGCAGCGGGCCAAAGCGATAGGGGTCGTCAATCAGGTTTTGCTGACCGTGCCAGGTGACGGCCAGCTGGTAACGAAAAGGATTTTTCCGGCGCGGCAGAACGCCGCTAAAGAACCCGCGTGTGTCGAGGCATTCGAGTTTACCGACTTTGCGCCCGGTTTTCGGTTCAATCACCCATACATCGGTGGCATCGGGTAATAATGCGCGCACTTCCAGACCCGCATCGGTTGAGTGCATGCCAAGCACGGAAAATGGATCGGAACAATGACCTGCGAGAAGTGCGGAGATCGCACTTTTTTCATTATAATCAGACATGGCAGTCACCCTACTATCATCCTGCGGAAAGAATTAAAACGCCTCTTCCTGCTTTATTGATCCGGTAATATTCCGCTGCATGCTACGCATCGAAATATCAACACGTTATTCCAGAGCCTTAAGACATGTCGGTTGTCCACAAATAGAGAGTGATTAACCTCCTGAGAAGTGAGTTAAATGCGCTGTACGACTTCTGTATTATCTGTCTTCAGAATAATTACTCCTGATTTTCTTTCTGTGAGTAAACACTCATTTCTATATTAATGGGGAAACTAATTTTTATTTCGTCACGAATGATGAGTTTCCTTCTGCTGAATTCGTCAGATCGTATATAAAAAAAGGCTTTGTTAATGGAATGGTCGCCTCCCATCTCTTGTGCCACAGTGGGACGATAAATCGTCACTCATTGAACGGAGCGCTGCTATCATGAACGTTAAAACTATTGGAATCGATTTGGCAAAAAACGTTTTCCAGATCCATGGGGTTGACGAGCACGGAAAACGGCACTGTTGCAAAGTTAGCGATGAGGCAGCCTTTTGTCTTATTCAAAGGCCTTACATTTCAAAAACTCTGCTTACC
>NZ_JAWUEI010000051.1:0-13523 GCF_036663495.1 Enterobacter sp. 342 | reverse complement strand
TCATGATGTCCCTCTGGGATGCGCTCCGGATGAATATGATGATCTCATATCAGGAACTTGTTCGCACCTTCCCTAGCATCCAATGAGAAAACGTTCAAGAATGTGAAGTCTTTACATCGAGAACGCCGCGTTCAGAAAGTTCACGTTCGAGTAAGGTCTCAATAAACTGAGCTTGAGTGAGCCCTTCCTCTTCACAGATCGTAATCATCCAATCTTTAAGAGGATTTTTAACAAAAACCTTCACTTCTTTATGTGTTTCACGTTTACGCGCAATCGCGGCAAGCTGTCTTTCACTCGCCGACATCGGCTTACCTTTTCGGTAAGAACGCTTTTCTTTCGATGAGGAAGTTACTGCATTTTCGATCTGCGACATCTCTGCCTCCTCAAGGATCAAACTTGGATCGTTTGCAGAGAATACTACAGATATCTGAAATCAGCGACTTAACTTTACGCGAAGGTGTGAGCCATGTTGGCGCATGGTTCACCAGGATAGATGTAGATTGCGGATCAAATGACGATGCGACTTAGTATGAAGAATGCCAGTCCGTTCCTCCGTCCCAGCGCGACTGCCAGTGCTGAAGGTAGGTTTGTGCCACTTCCGGCACCTCATTAATAACCAGCACATTCTCGCTATTCCGCGATGCAGCAGAGCGAGTGTAGTTAAAGCTACCAGCCTCAACTGTATGATTATCAACAATAATGACTTTGTCATGCATGATGGCGTAGCGACCGTTGGTGCGCAGCGGAATTCCCGCGTTCACCACGATGTTCATCGCCGCCTGGCTGGCTTTGCTCCGGTTGCCCTTTTCATCAAGCACTATCTTCACATCCACACCACGACGTTTTGCCCTGACAAGCGCACTAACCACCTCCGGAGACGTAAATGAGTAGCCCATCAGCCGAATTTCCTGCTGTGCTGACTCAATCGTCTTAAGGACCAGCTGCAACGCGCTGCCTTCAGGTGAAAAGCCAACCTGAACGGAGGATGCCGCTGCTGCGGGCTGAATACAGCTCAGCGAAAGACATACCAGACCGGACACGGCCAGCTGGCGAAAGGTGAACTTACGCATTAAATAACCTCAGAAATACTGTTCGGATGTGTTAACCAGAAACGCCGGAGACGGGGAAAACTTGCTTTTACCCTTCTCCGGGGTTGGACAACTGAGCACGGCGAAGGCGTCAGTCTCTTTTAGCGGTATCAGTTGGCGGACGCCTGATTATTTTTTGGTATCACCGGCAGCATGACTGATGGCCTGCTGCAGGGCCTCCGCGCTGGTGTATCCCGGAATAACCGTCACGTTATCAGCACTGGCGCCGGCTGACGGGAGAACCACCAGGGCCGGGGTACCGCTGAAGCCCAGCTGCTGCGCAAGTGTGTTTATGCCATCCAGGGTCCCCTGAACATCTGGGGCTGTTTTCGCATCGAACTTCACGGCTTTTGCGGCCGCGCTGATATCAGCATCGGTCAGCTTACCCTCGTTGTGGGCGGTAGCGTAAATCGCGTTGTGATAGTTAAGGTAAGCATCGGCCCCCTTCTGCTTCCAGATCTGAAGCCCGGTTTTCGCCGCACTGAGCGACGCCGGCCAGCGCTGGCCAAATATCGGGAATTCCTTGAACACAAAGCGCACGTCCGGGTTAGCTTTTATCACTTTCTCCAGTTCCGGCGCCAGGCGGGCACAGTAGATGCACTGGTAATCAAAGAATTCAACGACCGTCACTTTCGCATCAGCAGGACCATATGATGGTGTGCCTTTATCGTTCAGCAGCGCTGCCTGATTCTGAACCACGGCGGCCGTCATCGCCTGCTGCTGCTTCTCCTGCTGTTGGGCCTGCAGCTTCTGGCTGACCTCAACCAGCACTTCCGGATGAGCCAGCAGGTAGTCTTTCGCGATTTCACCAATGCGGGCTTCCTGCTCCGGGGTAAAGGCAGCGGCAGGTTTCTCTGCTGCCCCCGCCATGCCGGAGACCAGAAGGCCAGCGGCAAGCATGACTGAAAGGGTTTTATTCATGTTCATCCTGTGTTTTTCTCTTCTCGGTTGTTATCAGTTCGTTCCGTGCACGGGTGGCGACGCTTCTAACCGCCCTGCGCTGTCGTTTAGCGTGCTCCTGAGCCCTGCGCTCCACGGCATACGCCGCCTCCTCCGCACTCACCGCTGCGACCGGTTCACCGGCAAGGTTTTTACGCCACGCGCCCACCGTCATGGCGCCCAGATACGCATCCGAGCGGGTGACGGCGGCAAGGCAGCGTTTCAGCGTCTTCACGGAAATCTCCAGCCCGCGCCGGCGAATGTCATTGACCATTGCCTCCCGGATGTTGACCGCCAGGAGCTGCGGCTGGCCGTCCGTCACCAGGGCTGGCCAGCAACGCTTCAGGAGCGCGAGCGCGTCCGCAAGCGGCATGACCTTCCGGTACACCGGTTCCGGGGCAGGTTTGCGCCTGGCCGCCCGCATGGCCTCCCTCTCCTGGGCCTGTCGCTCAGCCCACTGCCGGGCTTTCTCTGCTTTTCTGGCGGCCTTCTCGTCCGCCTGCGCCTTTTTCGCGCTCTCATCCACCGCCTGCTTCCTGACCTTCCAGGCAGGCGTCGTGTTCACCACCACGGTCTTTTTACGCGTGACCCGGCCCGGACCCGCACCGTCCGGTTCACTGTTGCTTACGGCACGCTGACCTTCTGGCTCCGCTTTGCGGCGCAGCGTCAGCGTGGGGCGCCCCTGCTCTGTCATCCTGCCTCCGGATAAATCTGTTTCACGTATACTCCCCTGACTGACCCTATTCTGACACGGCAGATATCACATCACCATCAGTCCGATGACGGCAAGGTGCACCGCGTAGAACAGCGGGAAAAATTCGCGCGGCCAGAACCTCGGCACGCGGCAACAGGTCCGGCTCAGCACCGTCAGGGTAACGCCGGGTATTACCAGACCCGCGATGGCAAAGGCGGGGCTGTCCGCGGCATTCAGCGCGAGTATCGCCAGTGCCAGACACAGCGCCAGCCCCGTGCGCGTGGTGCGCCGGCCCGTCATACATACGCCGCAGGCCAGCATCAGCATCACTACCCCCGCCAGCCCGTAGCTTCCCGCCGAAAACGGCAGCCAGGCCAGAACCAGCATCAGGGAGAGCGGCCACGTGCGCGGCCCGTGCCGCTGCATCATCGCCAGTGCCTGTCCGCTGACCGCAAAGGCAAACAGAATATTGCCCAGGTCCGGGCGCAGCCCGGCCAGTATCCAGCCGCCCTGCGCCACCCCGGCCCATATCCAGAGCCGGTTCAGGGCGCGCTGCTGAATCTGCGGATGGCGGGCGAGGTTCATGGCCCAGACCAGGCCAAAGAGCGGAAACGCTCCCCGACCGGCAAGACGCAGCCAGTCATTATCCAGTCCGCACAGCATGCTGATGTGGTCGGCCACCATCAGCAGCAGCGCCACGGTTTTGATAAGGTCGGTCTGGCCCGGCGTCCACACAAGCAGACGCTGCAGCCAGCAGTCGGCCACCACCACAAGGGGGAAGAGCGGATGGTTTTCAGCGCGCATATCAGTCGCCTCCCAGGGTCTTTTCACGCTCAAGGTCTCGCACCGTTTCGCGCTCCATCTGCTGCAGGCGGTCCCGCTGCACGCTCTCGCGCACCACCTGAGACACCGCCTCATCCCGGCGGCGTTCTTCCGGCGCATCCGGCAGCGTGAGGGGAGATGCCGGCGTTTCTTTTATCCGATCCATATCCCGCACCACATCCCGGACGGCGACGTCAGCCCCTCCGGCCGGCCTGTCGCCGCTGCGGGCCATCTCGCGGACCGCCTCTTCGGCACGCTTATCCAGCTCCCGCTGCACCTCAGCCTCCCGGGCCTGCTGTGCCAGCACCTCCGGCGGCACCGTTTCTGCGGGCTGCGTACCAGTGGCATCGGGCAGGCCGTCGGCCCAGACCCGACCGCCGGTAATGGCGCCGGGGTTCCACGGTCGCGCCTCGCCTTCGAGCCGCACCACCACGCCGCTCTGCGGATTCTCCCTCGCGAGCCGCACGCCCTCTTCCATATCCCGCGCCAGCAGCGACTCGCCGTTACGGCTGGCCTGCAGACCCGCAAACGCCGCGTCCCCGCTGCCCATCACCCGGCCTTCACCAGCGAGCCCCTTAAGCTGCCCGTCTCCGGACGTCAGGGCGCTCAGCCAGACGCCCGCCTTCCTGCCGTTGCGGTCGAAGGCCGGGAGCGCCACGTGCGGCTGCGGGTATTTACGCCCCGGCGAGATATATTTCGCCATCGAGCCCTCGGGCTGCAGCCCGGCCTGGCGCAGCGCGGCGCGACCGGCAGGCACCTCACCCAGCGCTTTTGCCGTCGCCGTCAGGCGGGCGGCATTCGCGACGGCGCGGTCGCCGCGCGGCTCCAGAATGTCATGCGCCGTACTTTTCGCCTGCGATTTTTCCATCGCGGCCACCCACTTATCCCGGTTGTCGGTATAGACCTGCGCGTGCTGCTTCATGCGGCTCAGCGCCACGTAGGCTGACTCGAAGCTCACCATCCGCTTACGTCCGCCGTCCGTACCCTGCAGGGAGATGGAGAAGGGCTCGCTCGCACCCTGTGAGCCTTCAACGGTGACGGCATAGGCCAGGTCGATGTGCTGCTCTGCCTGCTCGGCTGACGGCGTGAGCGTACGGGTCTGTTTCCCGTCCGACAGCGTGACGCTGTCACCTTTTATCTCACTGACCGACCAGACGCTGTTGGCCACGAAGCCCCGCTCGTTGTCGCTTTTCGAAAAGCGCATCCGGTCGCCTTCCGACACGGTAATGGTGTCCTGACGGTAGAGCGTGACGCCCTCTGTCGCCGCCTGCGCGGGCGACAGGCTGCGGGTGTTGCCCTGCGCATCCTTCAGCATCACCAGGTGCGCCTCCCCGTCCAGCGCCTCAATGCTGTAATAGGTGCTGTCCAGCAGAACCAGGCTGTCGCGGGATGCCTCCCACGTTGCCATGCGCCGCAGCTCCCCGTCGCGGATATTGGCAGGCGTGAGAACCGGCAGCGTGACCTCTTTTTCGCCCACCTCGCCGGCACCCTGACGGGCGTCATGAATCATGGCGTTCACCTGGCGGCGGTCGGCGTTCAGGGCGGTGATAACGATGGTCTGCGCCTGCGCCTCTGACGTGCGCCCCGTGTAGTCCTTCACGATGGCCTCCAGCAGCGTCGCGGGCTGCCCGCCGGGCATCAGGTCGCCGGCCGCCACGGCTTTCGCAATGGCCTCCTCCCGTTCGCGGCTGAACTCCATGACGGAGCTGTCCGGCTGCCAGGCATCCGCCCTGCGCGGCACCTGTGCCGGCGCCACGCTCTCAATGGTCGTCAGGGCGCTGCCGATATCGCGGCTAATCAGGCTGTAGACGGCAGGTTTTAGTTCCGGCGTCTGGCGGACGATCTCCTGCATCACCGCCACGTCAATGGCGCTGCGCTTCTGCAGCAGGCGGAAGGGCTGGCCCGGGGCAATGGACTGCAGCTGGTCGGTATCCCCGCTGGAGACCGCGCGCCCCCCGCCCCCGGCAATCAGGCTGTACGCCTTCGCCATGTCGGCGTTACCGACCATTGAGCTTTCATCCACGAGAAACAGCACGTTGCTGAAGTCCGTTCGTTCGCCGCCGCGCAGCTGCTGCTGCGTGTCGTGAATAAAGGCCGCCAGCGTCTGCGTTTCAGGCACGCCCGCATCGCGCATCTCGCTCACCGCCCGGTGGGTGGGGGCCACGCCGATAACGCGCGGCTGCTCCCGTTCCGGCAGCGTGCCGATGGCCGACATGACTGCCCGGAACTGGGTGGTTTTACCCACCCCGGCGTAGCCCTGCACCAGGGTAAAGCGGTCGGGGGATTCAAGTATCATGCGCGTGGCGTTCCGCTGCCCGTCGGTCAGGCCCGCCAGCTGCGCGTCCGGAACCTTATCCATCAGCGGGGTGACGGCCTCCTTTCCCTCAAGGACGTGGCGGATAATGCTTTTTTCAGCGTTGTACGACTGGCGTGAGACCAGCAGCTGCAGGCCGTTTCCCGGCGATACCGGCACCGACAGCAGGTCGCCGCTGCGCACCTGACGGTCCGCTTCCTTTTCGATGGCCTGCAGGCTGAGGCTGTCCTGCTCAAATTCTTTCGCGGCGGCCATCAGTTGCGGCTTCGTGAACGCCAGGCCGTTCCCCTCCAGCACCGGAATGGCCAGATGGATAGCCTGCTGCTCCGGCGTGTGCAGACCGGCCTTCTGGTGCGCCAGGGCATCATCGAGCCTGTCATGCCCCGCCGCATCCTTAATCTGTTCGGACACGACGCTCCAGGCAGACTGACGCGACAGCTTCTCCGTCGTTTTCTGCGCCGTCTGCGCGGAATAGAGCCGCACCGCCCGGCCGCTGAGCGCCAGGCCGTTCCCCTCCAGCACCGGAATGGCCAGATGGATAGCCTGCTGCTCCGGCGTGTGCAGACCGGCCTTCTGGTGCGCCAGGGCATCATCGAGCCTGTCATGCCCCGCCGCATCCTTAATCTGTTCGGACACGACGCTCCAGGCAGACTGACGCGACAGCTTCTCCGTCGTTTTCTGCGCCGTCTGCGCGGAATAGAGCCGCACCGCCCGGCCGCTGAGCGCCAGTTTGTTCAGCGTGGTGTTATCCAGCTCGCGCTGCGACAGCGAGGCAAAAACCGTGGCGCTGTCGCTCACCGAGCGGCCCGGCGACTCCACCCAGCCTTGAACCACCTTCGCGGCGGTAAACGGGCTGTCGCCGGCGGGCAGGACCACGTCCGCCTTACGCCCCGGCAGGCTGACGACGAGCCCCGCCTCCCCGAGCGCCTTAACGGTCACCGTATCGCCTCCCCTGAGCCGCGTCCCCTGCGCCTGACCCAGCACTGCCAGACGGTCGCCTTCGGCCACCTGCAGCGTGCCGGTGCGGTACAGCGACCAGCTGCTGTTGAGTTCAGACAGGCGGGTCACCCGCGTCTCACCCTGGGCGTTGCGCAGCGTCAGGCTGTTGTTGCGGCCCGTCACGCGGTCAATGACAAAGCGTTCCCGGCTGCGCTCTTCGGCATTCCAGCGCTCCATGACCATCCCCTCCCGGTAGTGGTCGCGCACCTGCTGATGGCGGCTGTCGAGCCAGACCGGCTCCAGCGTGGTGATACTGACCTCCCGCTCGCCCAGCACCTTTTCCGCCTTAAGCGCCTCGCGGACTACGCCTGCGAGCACCGCCTGCTCGCGCGGACCGGTGACCTGCGCCACGCTGTGTTCACCTGCGCGGACGCTTCGGGCAAAGTCAGCGGCCAGGCGGTCATACCGCTGCCGCCGGTCAGGCTCGCTGATAACCGAGACCTGCGTCTTCTCACCGCCCTGCCACGCGAGCGTGCTCACTCCCGCTTCCTTCATGACGGTGAGGGCGCTGCCGGTCCCGGTGCGCTGGCCGCTGTCGGCAATCAGCAGCTGGACGTTATGGCGCAGCGCACCGTCGAGCAGCGTGAGCGTTTCTTTCAGGGTCAGCTTCTCCCCCTGGTCCACAATCAGCGTGCTGCCGGGCGTAAAGGCCATGCCCTCCGTCAGCCCCCGCCTGTCGGTGATATGCTCGCCGCTGAGGCGCTCATCCTGCATAAGGGCGCTGCGCGAACGCCTGTCGGCGGCGATAATCTGCACGTCACGCCCCTGTTCGCGCGCCATCATCGTCAGCTCCGCCACGCGCTCACGCTGGCCGGCCGCCCCGCCCTGACCCGAAATGATCGCCACCGGCGGACGGTCCTGGGCCAGGACACTCACGGCATCGCTGTATGACCGGCTGCGGGGCACGCTTTTATCCGGAAAAATGTCGGCCTGCCCCGTCCGCTGTAAATCGCGGGTCATCGCCGACACCGACAGCTCATCCAGCACGTGGATGTTCGAGGTAAACAGCCCCTTCTCTTTATCCAGCGGGATGAGCTGCTCATTTTTTATCGCCGCATCGATGCCGTCACGCGCCATCTCCACCATGCCCGACCGCGCGGGCAGCTGCCCGAGGGTGGTGGCCAGCAGTTCGGAATACGTGAACCGCGCCCGCCGGTCGCTCAGCATCGCGATGGCCTGCCCGACGCTGCTGTTAATATCAATGGCTTCAGGCGTCGTTGCGGGAATATTCCCCTGCACAACCCGCAGGTCTGCCGCCTCACGGTAGGCTTTAATGTCAAACCCCGTCTCTTTCAGGGTATGCATCCACTCGGCCATGCGCTGTTCGGGGTCAACCTTCTGCTTCGACTGGCGGGTATCGAGCGCCGCCACGTCGCGGGACTTCAGGGACGCGTCATCCCCGACCGCCTCGCTGATGGTCCTGCTGCGGCTGGAATACGGCTCCGTCGGTACGCCCTTCAGCTCCCACATGCCGTGTTTGCCGACCGTCTCAGTCTCATAGCCCATCGCCGCGACGTCATCCTTCAGCGCGGCACGATACAGGCGGCCAAAGGCAATCTGGTTGGCGTAGATATTCTCAATAAACCCGGTTTTACCCACTTTGTCGCTGCTGAGCGTTCGCCACTCATCGCCATGCTGAGTGGCATTGGCCACCACCGCGTGGGTGTGCAGCTGCGGCTCCTGGTCGCGGCTGGTATCGTGGTTAAACAGCGCCATCACCAGGTTGCCGGTCAGCTGCGTCTCGCTCCTGCCCTCCGTCATAACCCGCGTGGAGGCCATTGCCTCTATCTGCTTAATGGCGGTCTCCACCGCGCGGTTGTGTGCCTCAATAAGACGCTTGTCGCCTCCCAGCATGGCCATCACGGAGACACTTTTGGGCGCAGAGAAGGTGAAGTCGTAGCCCGGACGGTGTTTGTTCGCCCCGTCCTGAGTCCGGCTGAGGTCGCTGCCGTCCGGCAGGCGTCCCTCCAGAACCTTCGTAAAGACCTTCTGGTCCACCCCGCCGCTGAGCCCCAGCGCTTCAGCCCCTTTTCCGGCCCAGCGCTCGCCCATACTACCGATAACGTAGTAGTTGTCCTTGTCGGTGTAATAATTGCCCGCGCTGCCGGCGGATTTTACCGATCCGATGCTCATCATCAGATGTATCCTCCCGGCTCAAGATCCTTTTCAGGCGCCCGGTGAACGTTGATGTTCACTTCTTCACGACGCTGCCTCTCCTGAGGAGACAGTTCGTCCTGCTCCGCCTGCCACGCCTCCCATGCCGCCATATCCACTACTTCACCGCTTTCACTGATGCCGGGCGGCAGCTGCTCTGCCTCTTCCGCCTTTGTCTTCAGCTCAGGCTCCACACCGCCGGCGCCTGCCGCACCTGCTACGGATGCCGCGTCTGCAGCGCGGGGCGCGGGCGTCAGTTGCTGTGGCTGCTGTGGCTGCTGTGGCTGCTGTGGCTGCTGTGGCTGCTGTGGCTGCTGTGGCTGCTGTGGCTGACCAACATTCTCCGCACCGCCCTCTGGCGCGACAACATCGGCATCCGGTTCAAAGAGCATGGCGATGCTGCGGGATTCATGTTCACGTGCAGCCAGCGCGGCATTCAGGCGTTCCTCCGCTTTCCCGTCGATGGTGCGCGGAATGAATTCCGGTGCCACCTTTGGACGCTGCTGATACTTCAGCGCCATTTTCACGGCAGGATAAGGTCCGGGAAGCGTGACGTAGCAGGAGAGATCCGGCAACGTCTGGACGTCGGAGTAACTCACCAGGGTGACGCGCTCCATGTCCTTGCCGACCGAGGTACCGTCGCGTACCGGGTCCACACCGTAGGAATACTGCTCGGACGCCTTGAGGATTTCTTTTTCACCGATTTCGCCAGCGGCGAACTCGGCGATATTGCGCGACGGCGAGCGGAAGAAGGCACGGGTGTTCAGCACGTCGAACAGCGTTTCCGCCGGCTTCTGCCCGTAAATATCTTCCAGCTGGGCGTAGGACTGAATGCCAATGACGTAGCAGCCGCCAAACTTACGCGCCTCCGGCAGGATCTCAACCAGGTCCGGCAGCTTGTGCAGGGTAGGCAGCTCGTCGGCGAAGATCCACACGCGGCGGTTACGGTTTTCCCCCATCGCCAGCAGCCCGCGAATGGCGATGGACAACCACATGGAGATAACCGGCTTGAGGGAAGCGTGGGTGTCAGCATTGGAGGAGATAAACAGCCAGCCGTTTTTACCATCCTCACGAACGCCGCGCATCCAGTCGCGTATGGTGAATGACTCGCCGTTATTTTCGATGCCCTGCAGGTAGCGGATAGCCTTGACGTAGTTGGTCAGCACGGCGCGGATGGAGATGGCCGTTTTCTCGATTTTCTCTTCCACCAGGTTCGCCGCCGGGGAGTTTTTCAGGTACGAGCGCAGCTTCTCAATCTTGATGGAAAGCAGCGTGTCGACCAGCTTGCTGTAGCTGCGGTCCTTGTCGTTGCGCATCAGATATGCGGCTTCGGCAAAGATGGTACGTCCCGACCCCTGCCAGAAGGGGTCTTCCTTCGTGCCCATAGGAATAAGCGTGTTGGAAACGTTGTCGAAGTCAGGCTGCGTCAGGCACTCCCGCCACAGGTCCCATGCAGCGCAGCGCGCATCCAGCGGGTTAAGGATTTTATCTGTGGCCGGATCATAGTAGCTTTTGACGAACTCACAGGAGCGGTCATACACGATGACCATATCGCCACGCTGGCGGGCGTAGTTCATCAGACGGCGGATAACTTCTGATTTACCGGCCCCGACGGTACCGTGCAGACAGAAGTTCTGGATCTCCGAGTCCTTAATAAGCGGCAGCTCACCGATTTTGATGTCGGATGCGAGACCGTCGCGCCTGAGCATTTTCGCCACCGCTTTCGGGTCGTCAGTCAGCTGGCGCCCTCCCGTTATCTCGTCCTCACTCTGCTGCTTACCCTGATGGCCCAGAATCCAGGTGGTGACAAAGAAGGTAATAACGCACACCACGGCCGCGATGATGGCAGCAAGAATAAAGGCCGTCCAGACCTGGTCGGCGCACCACTGGATATATTTGTCCTGCAGTATTTGCTGCGCGTTGTACTTCAGCTCATGGCCGTAATAACGGATGGTATAGACAGGCTGGGATTTAAAAATATCGCGCATGGGGGCCAGCGTCTGACACCAGTAATAAACCATGCCGTTCACGAACGTCTGCCAGGTCAGTTTAACCGACAGCGTAATCGCGACAATGATGCCGAAGAGAATGACGAGACAGTACACGATGATATTGGCAATTTGACTGAACATACGGATACGCATGCTCGCGATCTGACCGCCCTGGGTCATATCCTTAGCATTAAAACTCATATTAGCCTCATAGAGGTTGGTCTATATGTATAGCGACCATGATTTCAGAAAGCAATTGATTTAATGTCATCCGTTACAAAACACTAGGATGACATCATTTAACTAAAGGCGGGGAGATTATTAATAATGAATGTTATTTTTTAAGTAAATCACACGCTCCTGCATATCCATGTGAGCATGATTTTTTCAAATAGATATCTGCCATTCCAGAACCTGGAAATACACCATCACCTCTCATATAAGCCCCTGCCAAATTAAACTCAGCCTGTCCGTTATTTTTAATGGATGCTTTCTCCCACCAGATCACCGCCTCGTGCATATCCCTATTAACACACTCACCTGTAGAATACAGGTTTCCAATATTCAAATATGCCAACTCAAAATCTTTTTGAGCTGAGGAGTTAAGCAAATCCATTATTTTATCACAACGGGCATCTTTCAATAATCCATTTTTATAAAGCATTGCCAAGTCATTCTGAGCAGATGCATTCCCTGCATCTGCTGCCTTCCCCCACCAATAGCCTGCTTTTTTTATATTTTTATCAACACCTTGCCCATAATAATAGAGCAGACCTAGGTTATTTTGGGCATCTGAATTACCCTGAATCGCCGACTTATTAGTCCAATAAAAAGCTTTTTTATAATCACCAGATACGACCAAATACATTGCACCTAGCTTATATTGAGCTAATGCGTTTCCAGAATTCGCATCTTTTTTTAAGTTAGTGTAGTAGTCGTCGCTAGCCCTTACACTCAAGGTACACGACAGGAAAACAAAAACTCCCAACATCCCATAGAACACTCGCATTGTTTACCTCCATAAAACTAAATATTATATCCATACACAACCATGAAACTGACTATGAAATCCTACAACTCAATCTAACGCTTCCAACCCATTGGATAATTACTTTCCGGATTATAATTAACATTATCAAAGTCCACGGATTCAAAGTCATTATTTATAGAGTGGGCGCCATCTACCTTGTTTTTTTCAAGCCACTCTTTGATGCTTATACACCCGCTAACCTTATATAAATCCATCAATGTACCCACAATGAATACAAAAAAAGTAACAAGAGGAGGAGCCAGTGAACATATAGGCATTATCACATACCAAACTACCCTGTTGTATGTGTAGGGTTCAACACTGCCTTTATTCTTAGATATTTTATAAAACAAATAGATGAACAATCCTTGCCATAAGAGCACAGTTGCACCAATGAATACCACCTCCGTAACTAACCATCCAGCCAGATAACAAGCAATAGACTGAAACAACACTACCATGAATATCTGAAGCAGATTTCTCATCGCACCCTCTCTGGCATCCTGTTACTGCTTATGTTTATCTTGATATTTTTTTGCCTTCTTCATCAGTTCTTCAGGACTGTCAGCCCCCGGCACTCGTTCTTGAGACTCCTTTTCCTTATTATACGTATTCATTTGCGAAGATTGCTCTGAATTATGATGTTTTTGCAGATCAGAATACTGTTTATTTATGCTGCCTTCTTCATCGCGTATTCCTCCTTTAGTATCGGCTATATTCTCTCTCGATGTTGTGAGCATATTATCAACTTGGTCTTTTACATTATTCTGAATTCCGCTGTCCTGTGTACGTTGTTCGATAGTAGCCTGATGAGACTGGTGATCGGCACTAACATCGCTATTTCCACCGCCACCAGAAATGGCCCCCATACCATGGCCAACATTTCCTTTAGCTGCTGAATATGATGCATCAACGCTCGGTTGTACCTGCTCCTGAACAAATCCCCAAGCCAGTTCCCGACGTTTTCCTGCGATTTCTGCTGAGCTGGTATTAGTAAGCAATGTATCTGCATCTTGAGGTGCATGTTTACGGACATACTGGGCAAACTGCTGATTTAGATCCTCGCTCATTTGACCACTCATACTTTCTGTACGAGACGCCATTTCAGCATATTCATGGCTACGAGCCTGACTTGTGGTGTACTGATCATAGCTCTGTTTTGCTGAGTTCAACGATGCCGAAAGTTGATCTGCTCGGGAAGCCGCATTATTGTCCGTATGGCTCCCAGATTCACTGACTTTACGGCTAGTAAAGTAATCACTCGCCTCCTTAAAGTCCTGGGTTGCTTTAGCATCCATATCATGTCGAGCATCATGGCTAGCTCGAGAGCTATTTGTTGCTTGGTGCATATCGTCATCGGAAAAATCAACTCCCGCCTTAACTCCTGCCTGAAACCCTACCCCTCCTCCGGTACCCTAAGGAAGGTGCGAACAAGTTCCTGATATGAGATCATCATATTCATCCGGAGCGCATCCCAGAGGGACATCATGAG
>NZ_JAWUEI010000050.1:0-13964 GCF_036663495.1 Enterobacter sp. 342 | reverse complement strand
GAACGGTCTGCGTTGTCGGGAAGATGCGTGATCTGATCCTTCAACTCAGCAAAAGTTCGATTTATTCAACAAAGCCGGTGGCGTAATACGCATAGCGGTTGTCAGATTCTCCATAGCGGATGTGTATATATTGTCGGCTCTGTTGTCAGGAAGAACTTACAGAACACGTCGCGTTTGAACATGAAACACTTCAAAGCAGCCCAATACTACAAATAAAGCGAATACGGGGTCAACCCAACAAGGTACTCAAACGAAGAGGTTAAGATGCGATTTTTATCCAGGAATTCAATATTATCAAAGGACATTTGAACTTTGCCCCACCCCGGACATCTCTACTTAGCTTTGACATAAGTTATTGATTCATATGTGGTTATTTTTTAACATTTACGTTTCACGTACTGATAGATTGCCTTTGAAGCCAACGCTGACCGTCATTCATCTTGATCAGGAATTTGGGCATCTTCTAAAAACACCTTTGTACGGTAATCATCTTTCCAGCCTAACCAAACTGAATCTTCACCACCGGAAGAAACAACTTTACGGTTTCCTGTGAGATTATCAGCCTGTTCTAAGCATATTGACTGCATATCAATGAGCAAATCAGCTTCTGCGACTTCCGTGCCGCCGATCGTTTCATAGCCGGAAATCAGAACAATTGCCTCAGGGTCTCTTTCGTTCAGCATGGCGATCAACTCTTTCACTTTCATTTTAAGATACCAGTAGTTTATTTGTGTGCATTGCTGATGGATTTTATAGTGCTGCCGACCTTTTTCAAGGTGCTTCCGTTGCTTCCAACGATCATGCTAACGACCTTGTTGTCTGACCTGGTATTGCCGTGGTCATCCTTTTAGAGAAATGCTCCAAAGATCAACATGGCGGCATAGGTTTTCCAGCTTGACCAATCAATCGTGGAACCAAGCAACAGATAGAATGCCAGGGCTACCAGCCCCAGCTTTACTACTAGCGCGATTATTATGGTGAAGATAGACTCATCGCGTTCGCCTTTAAGTATTTTATACCGCGTAATTAAACTGTCGTTTTTCATGTAGCATCCGTTATAGTTATTAAAGTCCTGCATTAGAAGTTGTTATTTGCCGAAGTTACCTTGTATGAGTTAACTGTGGATCCAAAAATACAAAATATAAGCTGTGCCAATTGAAAGGATTAGAAAAGCACAGTTACTAATAAAATCTACTAATGCTTGTAGCTTCTTTATTCTCACAATTGCTGGACCGTGTTCAGTAGAGGTACTACTCAGCCCTTTTGTTCTGGCACTCTCTGCTTTTCTGAAAAAATTGTAATGCAATCCTGACCGCAAGCAAAACCATGCCAAACCAGTCGTTATTACGATATTTATGTAGAAAGCATATTGAATCATTTGTTCAGTTTCGAAGCTTTCCATTGAAAACCCTTTGTTGAAATGTTGAATAAAATTATTTTTAGTAAATGTAAGCAATAAATAGAACGAATATTAATAGTGAAAGATGCAATGCCAACATCTGCTTATGATGCCTTATGAGGATTTCTTCCTTCGCATTCATTAAATCGTACATCTCATCAATATTTTTATTGCTGGTATATTCGAGACGTTCATCACGAAGTAATTTGAACTTTACCAATACGACAAGTGATTTAATAATAAAGCTCGTAAGCATAACAGTTATAGACAAAAATAAAAAATAGGCCAAATTCATATATCACTCCATGGAGATTAATAGAAAAATTTATAATAAGTAATCTCATAGAGCATTACTTGAATCTTCTTCCCATACTAAGGACTCACCGAGAAACTTAGTTAAAGATGATTTGGCATACTGTGGTTCGGAAAAAAAACGTGGGAACCAGCCGTCAAAGCTTTGGGTACCATTGTGACGATTTTCAGGCGAGACTGATAAGCGGTACCCGTCTTCGTAAGGTGAAATGCTAAATGTGTATCCATCATCTGTCTTTGAGATCAGCGTTTTGCATGTCATATGACTGTTTGCTCACAAAGTTACTTTTCTAAGATATCGAAAAGTGTGGATTAGATCATCATTCAGATAGTCTTTTCATCACAAACTTTCCTGCCCACATTATCACAATTATAAAGGTAATAAAACCGATCTGCTCCCAACGTAAATTGGTTTGCTGTTCGGAATCATCCAAATGAATTGCATAAATGTAACATCCGAAGGTAAGCGTGAGTGGAACAACAAGCATCCCTACCTTTTTAGTAATATTTCCAATAAACCACCAATAAAGAACCCAGGAAATAATAGAAGAATAAAAAATTGCTTCTGAAACTATCATATGTAACCTCTTGAATTAGTCGATGCTGTGGGTAAATAAACCCGGACCGTCAAATGATGCAATTGCAAAATATTTAGTAACCATGAATCCTTCGGTTATCTATTTCAGCCATGTATGCAGTAGGCTTTTTTAAGAGATAGATTGGTGAAACGACATTCGTTTTGACTTTATAAGCCAGAATGAAAACACCTGCGGAGCTTGCCATAAGTACCGCAAGAAGAATAGATACCGTTAACTCCTTTGGTGTTTGTATCACCGAAAGAAGAAACAATGCGCTTATGGCTGCAAAAATCCAGCAATATAATGATGCATCCATAAAACCAGCTACAACACTCGATCCAAAAAAAAACCAAAATAAACTTATTAAGATTACTGAGTTTTCATTCATGTCTGTTCCTTGTTATTACTAATTATATTATGCTTTATAGTTGACCGTCAGACTACCCACGGGTTTTGACGAACAAAGTCACGCACTCCATTTATACATGCTTTTGAGATGACTTCAAAATAAGGATGGTTTGATGGAATCATATTCCCGGTATTATCAAGAAGCATAATAGTCCCTAAAGACCGAACCAGTTGATATTCATTGAGCTTACGCTTTAGCAAAGTTTGCAATCTATAAATTGTCTCACCGGAACTGTTACCTTCGATACCTACAACAGAGACCGTACAGTTCACTTCCTGATTATCAGATTGATAATCGAACCAGTAATTTTCGTTGCAATTTCCTTTTTGCGCATGCTCAATTTTGCCAGGCCATTTTACCCATAAAGAAGAGTTGTTTTTAGATCGTAAGATCTGCTTCAGCGTTTCCAATGGATTTTTTTCATCAACCTCAGACCAGGCCGAAATAAATTCTTTCTGCATTGCCTTAGGGTCTATAACGGCAATGAAATCAAATTCCTCTTTATTGATAGAGTTGGCTCGATCTTTGAGATAAAACAGACCGAGTTTATATCCCTTTTCACTTTTCCAGTTTGCTCCCACAGGCTGATAGTCTGTATTTATAAACGGTTTGAAAGTGTGAGTGTCGGGAGAAAAAATTACTGAGGGTGCCAGCACCCGGCCTCGGTATCGTATTGGATTTACAAATATTTTTTCCCCGTCACATAACATTTCAATAATTGCTTTTGTCACAACTACTGAAATAGAAGGTCTACATGTATTTTGATTTATTTCCCCGAGGTGCGCCAAACTTCCATCCTCACTCTTCAACACCTTTGTAAGGCAAGTCGGGCAATACTGTTGATCTCTATAATAAACAGGCATGGTTAGACGACCGGAATCGTTTAGTACCAACTGAAGTAACGGATGAGGCTCTTTCATCATGGTTATTTCTTCCCTTTCACCTTTCTGGGCTTTTCGTTTGCCTGTCTCCACTGCCATGGTGGGACAGGGTTGGTGTCTGCCCATAACCCTTTTGCCTCCTTTTGTGCTGCGGATTCATATTTGATATAGCCAGGGACAATGGCGTTATCTTCGAACCGATAAACCCACGCATATCCACTGTCCACCATAGAGGCATTGATATCATATCCATCTAACCAGATGGTACCTAACATACGGCCATAGATATCCGTACCATGGTCTATCACGGTAACGATTTTAGTTGCTATAGCTGTGGTTAAGGCCTGTTTTGCTTTTTGGCCAAAAGCCTGTTTAGATTCAGGAGCGTCTATACCATACATCCGTATTTTGATGGTTGTGTTTTGAGCATCCAACGCAGTTATGGTGTCACCGTCAACAATCTTAACCACCTTTGCCTCAAAAGTTGTTGAGTTCCCCCAGGACGCCACTGGGAATACAACAATCATGATGGGCAAAAGTAACTTTGTTAAAAAAAACATCATTTCACCTTGATTTGTTGAGTACAGACATGTATCCACAAGCCTATTTACAGGCAGTATTTTAACAAGTCATTATTTCATGGGCGGGCTTAAAACCAATCTTTTTGCAACTTAAAGGCAGAATAATCACAATAAATTTAGAACCTGAACCAAAAAATAATCCAAATTAAGCGTGTTAATCTATCTCAAAGATATTATTCCTGAGAGAGTTTGGATGAAACGTTACACTCATGATCTTGAGACAGACCTGAATGATGTGGATAAAACACCATCTCTGATCCACAAAACTTTGTTAACAGCTTCGACCATTTATGACCTGAAATATCTGGCTCAGGTATTAAATGATGAAAATGGCAGTAATTGGTCCCGTGCATCCCTTAAACGTCAGGTTACATGCATACCTGAGCATTGTGAGCTGAGTATCGCAGATGGACGCTATCTACAGACTTTAATACCTTCACGACCTGCTGATTATGAGGACAGGCACTTTAGCTTTATCGATCTGTTTGCAGGGATAGGTGGACTGCGAAGCGGATTTGATGCCATCGGTGGTAAATGTCTTTTCACGAGCGAATGGAATACTTATTCCAGCCGTACTTACCGGGCGAACTGGTATTGCGATGAGAACGAGCACCGCTTCAATTCAGACATCCGTGACATCACTCTTAGCAACCGGCCCGAGGTTACTGATGACGAGGCATACAAATTTATCGATGCCTCTATCCCGGATCATGATGTTCTTCTTGCGGGATTTCCATGCCAGCCATTCAGCATCGCCGGTGTCAGTAAAAAGAACTCTATGGGTCGCAAACACGGTTTCGAGTGCGACACTCAGGGTACGCTCTTCTTTGATGTGGCCAGGATCATCCGGGCAAAACAACCTGCAATTTTTGTTCTGGAAAACGTAAAAAATCTGAAGAGTCACGATAAGGGTAATACCTTTAACATCATCATGAAAACGCTCGATGAGCTTGGCTACGACGTCGCAAACAGCGAAAGCACGGGCGCGGATGATCCTAAAGTCATCGATGGCCGTCATTTCCGACCCCAGCACCGTGAACGTATCGTCCTTATTGGTTTTCGCCGCGACCTACGTCTGAAAGACGGTTTTACTCTGAGAGACATTAAAGACTTTTATCCGGACAAGCGCCCTTCTCTCTCAGATTTACTGGATCCGAGCGTAGATAGTAAATACATCCTCTCCCCTAAACTCTGGGAGTACTTATACAACTATGCAAAGAAACATGCGGCAAAAGGCAATGGTTTTGGTTTTGGACTAGTAGATCCTTCCAATGTTAATAGTGTCACCAGAACCCTCTCAAGCCGCTATATGAAAGACGGATCTGAAATTCTTATTGATCGGGGCTGGTCTCATGAACTGGGAGAAACTGATTTCCATAACACATACAACATGGACCGTCGGCCACGCATGCTAACGCCACGTGAATGCAGCAGGCTAATGGGCTTCGATAAACCCGGGGAAAGTGTTTTCCGTATCCCTGTGTCCAATACACAGGCTTACAGACAGTTTGGGAACTCCGTGGTCGTTGATGTCTTTGCGGCCGTCGCCAAACTGCTGAAGTCACGAATTGAATTTGCAGCCTCCCAGCGCTTGCGGCAGTTTTACGACGAAGTCAGCTGACCTGAGCTCCTTCATCAATTTAAATGCTTAAGATTGTTGTAATAATGTCAGAGGTCAACCATGACGTATTTCGAATCAGCTGAAGGTGAGACGGTATCTAAAGAACGAGCATTACAAGAACTGTCCAGGCATTGCGTTCCCGAAACAGATTTCGAAGAATTCTTTAGCGACATGGGCGTAAAGGAACAGTATGACGCTCAGGAAGTGTTGCTCTGGTTGGGATATTAAACTTCCTGTTTAGGAGACTACTATGAGCCAAAAATTCGCAGTGATGATTGCTTACGACGACGATCCAAACGTCAAAAGGTATTCACCTGACTTTCAAACGCAGGATGAGTTTGCTAAAGGGTGGCAGTCGGCTCTTAAAAAGGCACACCACACCTCAGGTCAAAAATCAGTCATCACCTGCGGATGTCGTGGAAAAGGAGAAAAGCGACTTTATGTTCGTGCTTTACCGAACGGTGATGCCTTTATTCTCGTCAAAGCCGCTAACACGGGCATTGAGCATGATCCTTCCTGTGTATTCTTCTCCCTTGATGCCCGGCATACCGGCCTGAAAGGATATGCGAGTGGTGTGGTCCGGATTACAACCGAAGGTGATATGGCTGTAAGGCTCGGTATCGGTATGACAGAGAAAGATCCTCCTGAAAAATCAGAAGTGCCTCCCCTGCCCCATGTTCAGCGACCAGAAGGAGGTCAGGCCTCAATGACCCTCCTGGGCTTGCTTAGTCTTTTGTGGACAGAGTCTGGTCTGAATGTCTGGTACCCGAAAATGGCAGGGAAACGTAACGATTCACTGGTACGGTATCGTCTGCTTGAAACCGCTAAACAAATTCGTACCGGCAGAGCCTGCATAGGTGACCATTTATTCATTGGTGTACCTGACCCGAAACAACCTGTCGCTCAGTCGCAAATTCAGCGTCTTTCATCACAGGCGATGAGTGATAAACGTCTCATGCTCCTGTCAGTTTTACCTCGCTACGATGCTGAAAAGCATGAGAAGCCACTTAAATTTTTACCCCTGCGGAATTTTGGGGGGCTACCGCTGATTTTTTTCAATTCAGAAGTCCATTGGGATAGCGTAAAGAAACGATTTTCATCGGAGTACGCAGCATGGAAATCCGGGGCGAAAATAGTTGTCTTTGCGTTGACGTCACCAGCTGCGGTAACCGGCAGAGGCCCTTCTGTAAGAGCTCATCAAATTGTGCTGATGCACGTTAGCGAGAACTGGATACCTCTGGACTCCTCCTATGAGGCGGTTGTTGCAGAAAAGCTGGATGCAGAGCACCGGCAGTACGTTAAGCCCATGCGTTATGATGCGAGTATTAGTGAGGTGTTCCCTGACTTCTACCTGCTCGACACAAAAAGCGATAAGCCGTTCCCGATGGAAGTATTTGGTATGGCCACTCCTGCTTATCTGGCCCGAAAGCAACTCAAAAAAGATTATTACAACCGTGAATATGGGCCTTATGGATGGTGGCACTGGGATGCGACCACAGCATCTGAAACTATGGTGCTGCCTCATTTTCCAGAATCACGCAAACCTCTTTCAACTGACACACCTGCTTAAAATGGAGAAAAAATGTCCTACATGCTTTCGCTAAGCGAACAGACAAAACTGAACGCTTTCCTGTCAGGGATCCTAGATGATTACAAGACTGGGGTTATCACTCAGATACAAGCTGTTGGTAGAATCGGTAACGTGTTTTCTGCTCTGGAAAGTGGAGACTCAAAAAAGGTAGTGCATTTGTTGACTGAAGGACGAAAACTCCTGCGGACGGGCTGAATGTCCGCAGAAGTTCTTATGTGCCAGGGGATGCAGAGAAGTGTATCAACCTGGCTTCATTTATCATGATGTTTTTCTGCTACGCGGCTGTTTTGACTTTCCAGTACCTCCCCCTGCCATTGCACCAGTTAATGTATCAATGGTGCCTTTCAGGGATTCTGAGATTGTTTTCTCCGCCTCCAGGGTAGCTTCCAGCTTCATTACTTTGGCCTGGAGCGTTTTGAGTTCATTGCTTTGTTCAGCCACTTCCGCTTCATAGCCCTGGCTGACCAAAGTTACTTTATTCAGGTCGGCGCTCAGCGACTCGTTTAGTTTATGGAGTTCAGTAAGCTCGGCATTCACCGCCACCAGGTCACCCTCTTTCCCGGACAGTGCACTTTTCAGCTCAGTACAAAGGTTCTGTGCAGCAATCAATTCCTGTTCAAACCTGTCCCTCTCTGCCTTTGTATCTGACACAGTCTGACTTAACTGGTCGCATTGTCTGGAAAGACCGGCGTTATCAGAACGCTGCGTGTTGATCTCTTCGTTCAGCTTTTTTTGATATTCAAGGTGACCAGCGATCTCTGTTTTACGTTCAGCCAGTTGCTGGGAGAGTGAGTCATTTGACTGCTGTGCGAGGCTCAATTCATGCCGTGTGCTATCTAACTGGTGATGGCAGGTTTCGAGTTCTGCTTCGGCAACATTCAGCCTTGTTTCTAACTCCTTGACGGTACTGTCCCGGATCTCTAATCGACCCTGTAGTGCCTGATTCTCAAGTTTCAGCTCATCCATATCGGTAGCGCTTTGCTCAAGCCGCTGTAACAGCTGCGTTACCTCCTCCTCCAGCTGCATGCTACGTGCTTCAGCTTTTTTAACACTATCATTCTGTATTGCGGTATAGCTTCTACGGTAGTGCCAGGTGATGTACGAGATAATATCGCCGAGTGCAACCTTTACCTCATCGGGTATATCCAGGTAACGGGCCTCTTCAGGAACCTCTTTAACATACTTCTGGTACTCCGCGAACATCTCCTGTGACCTTGCAAACGAGCCGCCAACAGCGTTTCTGAGCCAGTGAACTTTGAAGCTCAGATCGATATTTTCCGGGTTAATTTCTTTCTCTTTGCACAGACGTTCGATTGCATTGAAGTAATCGATCATCGCGATAGATGAGTACCTTGAACGACCCATTTCCTTTGATTTTTCAGTGGATTCGCTGCGGATGTCATTCTGCACCTCTGGCGGGGTAGCATCGTTCAGGCTTTTTTCTTTATCATTTTCAATCATCATTTTTTTCCTGCGGCCGGAAGCTGGTTTGCAAAATATATGCTGATAAGATCGTTCAGAGCATTCAGAAGCGAGATACTGTCGATGCAAATATGAACGTTTCCATTCTCAAACAGGCGACACCGCCAGCCATTCTCATCACTGAACTCGCCTGTGAATTCTGTATTTCTCATGGCCGTCAGCCTGTCGACCATACTCAGCCCACCGCCGGTTGCAGGTGTTGGAGTATCAGAACAGATGCATACAATATTCTCAAAGTCGCGTAAACAAAAGTGATTGTCCTGCGAGAAACCGTTGTACCTCAGCACGTTCACACCAGGAAAAATCCCCCGAAGAACAAGCTTTTTTGGCATTGTATATTGCCTGGCATTGCTTTTGAAACTTCGGTCAAGCTTGTTGAGAACATCAACGAAACCTTCTGCAAGGGTGTCTCGTCTGTTAGCCAGTGCATGCTGTAATGTTCCCTTAACAATCTCCAGGGAAGCGACGGGCGGATCCGTACGAAGGGATTCGTTAAAGGCTTCTTTTTGCTTATGGTTCCAGTACCGGTCCATACCTGTTTCTTCAAAGAGCCTTTTCCACGTTTTACGGTCAATTTCCTTACGCCCCTCCTCGATGGTGCGATCCAGTGACGACGGAAGACCAAATGCGTTGGGCTGCATAATTCTGCTGGTGAAGAGAGAGAGACCGCACAGTTCCGACGCTTCCGAGATTAACCGCATCCCTTCTTCGAATTTCTGCATGGCCATATCCCGGGCGCTGATGAGCTGCCCTGTCCGGCTCGCCGGTACTGGCTCAGAACCCTGGTTTTGAGTCATTTTACACTCCATTTTGGTATGTCAGAACATTTTGATTTGAGCAAAGGTAGGTGTACACAGACATTAAAGTTGTCTCCTTTAACATGAAAAAGACTTTAAAGTTGTCTACTTCTTCAGATAGACCTACTTAACAGGATACTAAGTAGGTCATCTCCTTTCTCGCGTAGCATCTCTCGACGTTCACAGCAGAGGACACGTTTCAAAATGTCATCCAAAATTTTTTTCCATTATCTGACGTTGGGTGATTTTGATGGTCAGCGAGTAGAGGCTTTAACAATGTGGGTTGCCCTGAGCAAAGTAAGGGAAGTAGATGTACCAGAAATGTACGCGTTGCCTTGCATGAAGGGGGGCATCTTAAAGCTCATTGATTAAACAAACTCACTATGCCGCTACAAACAGCCCAAAACCGTCACTTGATAACGTGTTATTTAGATAAATTAATGCTCAGGGCTTTTAGCCAAACTGTCACTTGATGTAAGAATCCAGAACCTTCAGCACAACGTCCAGGTCTTCTTCTCGTTTCTGTTCTTCACTTTCATGAACAATATGTTCAGTCAAATGTCCTTTAATCACTTCACGCAATAAACCATTCACGGCACCACGTATGGCGGCTATTTGTTGCAGTACAGCGGCACATTCGTGAGGTTCATCAAGCATTTTTTTCAGCGCAGCAACCTGCCCCTGGATCTTGCTTGTACGTGCTTTCAGTTTTTGTTTATCGCGGATGGTATGTGACATGTGGGCTCTCACTCTCCTGGATATTTTATGTAACTATACCAGCGTTATTCTACTGGGGGGTAGTATATTTTACTGGGGGGGAGTAGAATCCGGCCTACACTTAATAACCAAGAATGATTCTCATGAACGAATTTACGACACTTCTTCAGCAAGGCAACGCATGGTTTTTCATCCCCAGCGCCATTCTGCTTGGCGCGCTTCATGGACTGGAGCCCGGGCACTCCAAAACAATGATGGCAGCATTCATCATTGCTATAAAAGGCACCGTACGTCAGGCCGTGATGCTGGGTGTCGCGGCAACATTGTCGCACACTGCAGTCGTATGGCTGATTGCTTTTGGAGGGATGTATATCAGTAATAAATTTACCGCAGAATCAGCCGAACCCTGGCTACAGATGGTCTCTTCAGTGATCATCCTTGGTACGGCTTTTTGGATGTTCTGGCGAACCTGGAGCGGTGAGAAAAACTGGCTGGAGGGAATGCAGGAGAATGAACATCATCACCATGACGAAACAAGGTTGATCGATACTGGCCATGGAAAAGTTGAACTGTCCATTTTTGAAGAAGGACAACTTCCCCACTGGCGGCTACGCACTCTTAGTGGCCAAAGATGGGCTTCTGAAGATATCTCATTAACCACACTTCGGGAAAACAGTACGATCTCTCAGACTTTTGAATTTGTTGATCATGGTGATTATCTGGAGTCAACATCTCCCATCCCTGAGCCTCACAGTTTCAACGTACGTCTGTCTCTGGGACATCGTGGTCATGTCCATGACTATGATGTGGCGTTCGCTGAACACGACCATGACCATGACCACTCTGAGCTTGATGGGCTGGATGTGAATTCGAAAGAGTATCAGGACGCTCACGAACTGGCTCATGCCAATGACATAAAACGCCGCTTCGACGGGAAAGAAGTAACCAACGGGCAAATCCTGATATTTGGACTGACAGGAGGGCTTATCCCTTGCCCGGCAGCTATAACTGTATTGTTGATCTGCCTTCAGCTTAAAGCGCTTACGCTGGGTGCCACACTGGTTGTTTGTTTCAGTATCGGCCTGGCATTGACCCTCGTAACGGTTGGAGTGGGTGCGGCGATCAGCGTTCGTCAGGTCGCCAAACGCTGGAGTGGCTTCAATACCATCGCCAGAAGAGCCCCCTATATTTCAAGCGCCCTGATTGCTGCTGTTGGGATTTACATGGGTATACATGGCTGGAATGGGCTGGTGCATTAACACCGGTACTGATGACACACACTCTGGGTACTTACAAAGTACATCCTAAGCGCCACCGTTGAGGTTATGAGCAGAAAAACCCGGAATATAAAGCTGCTCTTTCCGGGACTTGTTGCTGAGGCAGGGATTAAGTAACTGATTAAATCCATTCCCATAAGACTCAATGATAAATGAAAGAATAAAAAAAACGCTCCCGGACGGGAGCGTAAGCCAGTGACTTCGGCGTCAAATGAGGGTCTAACAAGTGGAGCTGCGGGTTAATTCTGGGTGATCTGGCTGCGATGCTTTTCAGCCTGCTGCTGATGAATAACGGAAGACTGACCATTATTCGCCTTCTCGTGCACAACAGCGGCTTTTTCATGCTCGTTCATTTCTGAAAATGACGTTGCTGATTCGTTGGTGGCCCCTGGTTTGCCTTTCATCATTTTTTTATGCATCTCCGCCATGTCCTGGTGGGCAGAAGCGTTGCCGTTTTGCATCATTTCATGGGACATTGCAGCCTGATCGTGTCCGCTCATATCCATCATTGTCATACTGTCTCCCTGAACAGCGCTTTTTTCAGAGGTTGACTGCATCTGATGGGCGGGTGCCTGGGCATTATTTACCTGGTCATGCATGTTCATTGTCTCTGCAGCCATGGCGGATGAAGCGACAGCCATAATGGCAACAAATGATACAAGGATCTTTTTCATGGTTGGGTCTCCGGTGTTTTCATACCCAAACAATCAACGGCTTATAACAGAGAAAGCATTTGATCTCAGGGCGGGTTATTCATCACTCCAGGAACCAGGCGATTGCGTTATCACTCTGCTCCTGATTTATGTATGATTATAAAAAACCGCCTCTGTTTATCGCGTGACTGAATGATGACAATTTTGTCACCTTCCAGGTTTCTCCTGAAGAACGGGATTAATCCATTAACAGGCGCACACTGAACACAATTTCCCGCCCCTGCTGTTCTGCTGACAGCTCGCCGCCATGAGCATGAATGATCGACCTTGTAATTGATAATCCCAGCCCCGCGCCTTCCGTGTTGTGGACCCTTGATGAATCAGCTCGATAGAACCGATCAAACAAACGTTCCAGATTAGCGGGAACCTGGCCGGACATCGTATTCGTAATCATCACGTTCACACAGTCACTGTCACGCTCAAGGTGTATCGCTGTACAGGTGTTATCGGGAGAATACTTGATTGCATTGGAAAGCAGGTTACTGAAAGCACGTCGCAGCATATCGCTGTCTCCGGCAACAACGCCCTCTCCTTCAACGGTGATTGTCTTTCCTGTTTCGTCTGCCAGAGGCTCGAACAGCTCACGTAATTCATTCAGTTCGGCGGCCAGATCCACATCATGTTTATCCAGCTGCAGCAGACCATGCTCTGAACGTGCCAGAAAAAGCATATCACTGGTCATTCGTGACAACCTTTTCAGTTCTTCCAGGTAAGCGAATAAGATTTCGCGGTAATGCGAAACATCCCTTTCCTTAGCCAGTGCAAACTGCGTCTGCATCATCAGATTACTGACCGCTGTGCGCAGCTCATGCGCGATGTCAGACGAGAAATCTGACAGTTTCCGGAATGACCCCTCCAGGCGATCGAACATGTTATTGAACTCCTGCATGGTCTCAGAAATTTCCGGCGGAGCCAAATCGGGATTAAGACGCTGATCCAGGCTGTGTACGGTCATGGAGGAAGCCAGACTGGTCATTTCCCGTAGCGGTTTCAGACCAATACGTGTGGTCAGCCAGCCCAGAAAAACAGAAATAAAGACCAGACCGATATTGAACCAGAACAGCCAGGTACTGAGCTTATCCATAAACAGGGTGTGATACCCAGTATCCGTGGCAACCGTAATGATGACATGTTTGCTTTTACCCTGTTCCGGCGTCACGGCAACCCGCCGCGAGATACTGCGGTACACGGTGTTATTTTCTTCCGTCTGGATCATATAGTCGAGAATATCACCCGACTTATTAAGCAGGACCGCTGGAACAACAGAATTTTTGGCATAGAGTTCAACAATTTTTTCATTTTCCATGTTTTTTATAGAAATGAATAAACCATTGTGCCCTACCATCGCATCGTTTATTTTTTCTGATAATGACTTAATATCCGTTTTGTTCCGGAACGTCTCTGTTTTAAGAAACTCTTCGGTGAGCTGAAGTTTACCTGTCAGAAAATCGCGGTCCTGATTATCGAAATAGCCATTAAGGGTGCTAATCAGGATAAAACTTGATAACCACCATACCGTAAGCATCACCGCGGCTTTGTTGAATAAATCGAACTTTTGCTGAGTTGAAGGATCAGATCACGCATCTTCCCGACAACGCAGACCGTT
>NZ_JAWUEI010000049.1:0-17224 GCF_036663495.1 Enterobacter sp. 342 | reverse complement strand
CTTCAACAATATGTTTCATAATCTATATATCTCACTGATTTTAATCAGTTAAAACCCAACCCAGACTACGCAAACCAGTGTGAATTGATACACCGATTGATATACGGATTATCGCACAAATCCGAAATGATGCGATAGCATGAGCACAGTTGAAAGGCGGCGAGTATACAGCATCAGGTGGTTAAATTAAAAAAGCCCCTTGCGGGGCAACCTCATGCTCCTTTGATCATTCGCCACAAATAGCCGCCAGGCCGCGTCTGGATATCAATTTCTTTTTTAACACCTGCTTCTATGGCCTGCTGGTATGCTTTCGCCAGTGCCTGCTGATTACCCACAGGTTGTTGGGTACCCTGGCTGTTTATGGTAACCGGAGCATAAACATTGTTACCCCCGACATTCTGAGGGACACCCATCGCCCGCACCCCCAGTGAACCATCAGCAGCACGGGTAAGCGGCATAATGGCTTCAGGTCCAGCCTCCGCAAATACACCTGCACCTTTGGCAAATGCAAAAAGCTGAGGCGTCTGGAAAACGCCGTTGCTGTAGGCGCTCAGGGATGGGGAGTCGTAAACATTACCTTTAGCATTAAAGGTGAAGTTCGCACCAGCATTCTGAATAGCGGTACCACTACTGGCGGCAGCGGCGGAAGATGCACCGAAGCTGAAGAGAGAACCAATTGAACTGACGCCGTTAGCAAGAGCCATGTTGATTGCAACATTTTCAACAATTTTGAGAACACTGACCCCCCAGTCCTTCCAGCTGTCTACGTTACCGTTAAGCATGTCAGTAATGGTGGTAACAGCCCCGCCCATCGCCTGCTTCATCCCGTCAGCTGCCATGGAAGAGTAATCTGTCGCTTCATCCACCCAGTTGGCATAGCCTTCAGACAAGCCCGTCATCCAGTCATCCCGCTGAGCATCAGAAGCAGCGTAATATCCTTCCTGGTCGCGCAGGCGCTCTTCAAGGTAACGCTTATTGAGGGCTAACTCCTGCTGGTAAACGTTCTCATTAATTTGATCGGCTTGTCGCTGGCGAAGGAGATCGGTGTTCTTCTGCTCAAATTCCTTGCGGATATTAAACTGTTCCTGCATTCGTTCACGGAACCGGGTTCCTTGCCCGTAACCAATAAGCTGAGCATCATTAGCTGCGCGGGCGCTGGCATTGCTGTCAGCAAGGCTGGCTTCGTAATTTCGCAGTTGCTCACGCAATTTAACCTGGTCTATTAGCGCAGCATTCTGTAATACCGTCTTTTTCTGGGCTTCCGTCAGAGCAGCAAGCTCTCCCTGACTGACCTGGTATTTAACCTTGGCCAGTTCAGAGCTCTGATCTTGCAGGGCGATCTGCTCTTTTTGCTGTTTGATGAGACGGTTATAAACATCCTCAGTTTTTTGTTCCGAGGTTTTACCGCGGGGCTTCTTTTGTGATTCCAGCAGATTAAAATCAGTGGCCGCATTGGACTGAATGGCGGCGATTTGTTTTTCCTGTCCCGGCAGAACGGCACCGCTGTTGTCCGTGCGAATAGCCCCCTGTCGGATGGCATCCTGTAGCGCCTTGAGCTTTGCTCTCTCCACCCCATCACGCTGGGACAGTGCAATACTCTCTTCCTGCTGTTTAATAAACTTGTCGTAGGACGAATTATTAATTTCAGGGTTACCTGTAACCCCGCCAGACTTCTTACGCATCTCATCCATAAACTGGATGGTCACGGACATGGAAGCCGCCATCGCATCGTTAACGTTGATCGCGTTCTGAATATCCTGCTGAATCTTTCTGAAAGCAGCTCCGGAGACAGAAACCTTGTTCGCAAGCTCATCCTGTAGCTTGTTCTGGCTCTCAACGACCTTATTTAGTTGAGCCGTGGTATCGGCAATATCACGCGAAATTTGGTTATATTCCCTCTGCGCTTTGGCAGCATTGCGCACATAACCATTATTCTGATCGTGCTCAACGCCAAGCTGGCGGGCCAGTTTGGTATATTCAGCAATGGAGGCCGCTGCCTCATCCTGTTTATCCCGCAGGTCTTCCAGCTTGTCTTTCAGTGCGTCAATAGATGCCCCCGAGTCTGAGATCGAGCCACGCAGCTGAATCTCGCTCATTTCTTTCGCTTTTTCCACGACACCATCGAGCGTGGACGCATACTGAATGGCAGACTGTCGGGCCTGCTCCTGATTCTGATACCAGGCGTACCACGCGCCAGCCCCCAGCATCAGAATGCCGGGAATCCCACCAAACAGAGAAGATACGCCAGCCCATGCAGTGCGGGTGATAGAGGTCATGGCATTGAGGCGCTGATTCGCAGCAGCCAGGGCATTCACCGTCGCTATCTCTGAGCGGTTGACCTTCACCAGATCGGCAGAGTTTTTGGCAAGGAGGCCACGGATAGCCGTTCGCTGTTTCTCAGTCGTTGCAAGCTCAAGCTGAGCAACCAGAGACTGCTGGTTAGTCACCAGCATGGCCTTATCTGCTGTGATCTGCGCCAGAGAAGCGTTTGCACCTTCAATTTTTGCCGCCGTCAGGGAAATTTCCTCTGTTCTTGCGGCGATAAGCTGCTCAGTTTGCGTCTTAAGCTGCTGCGTCCAGTTGCCAAAGTAGCGGGATACGCCCACGGCGGTAAGCACACCTGCAGCGGTAGCAACGGTATCAATATTGTCTGCCAGCGATTCCAGACCTCCAGCCAGCGTGGCGGAGGCACCATAGGCATCGTTAGCGCCGCCAACCCACTGCATAAAGGAGTTTTCCACCTTCTGGAAAGAGCCGGATACCGTTTTCGGCATGGCTTCAAACTCACCCTGCATGGCCTGTAGCTGGCTCGTAATCGCAGGGACGACCTTATCAATCGTGAGCAAGCCCTGATCGGCCATTGCTTTCAGGTCTTTTCGGGCAACGCCCATGCCAGCGGCCAGCGCCCTGATAATGCGGTCGCCGTTCTCGTTCACTGAGTTAAATTCTTCACCTCGCAGCACGCCCTGCGCGAGCGCCTGGCTAAGCTGCGTGATAACCGAGCTGGCTTCTGCTGTACTGGCCCCGGATAACTTAAGGCCGGTGCTCACCGCTTCTGTCACTTTGAGCACTTCGGCAGACGAATAGCCGAACTCACGCATTGACGCAGAGGAACGGGCGAACAGTCCGGCATTATCGCTGAATGCGGTGCCTGTTTTCTGGCTTATCTCCATCAGGGCACGCTGAGAATTAGAAAAATCTTCCGTCGAAGTGGAGGCCTGTTTTAGCCTCGCGTTAACGGAATTCCACTCATCGGCCAGCGTAATGAGGTGCCCGGTGGCAAACGCCCCCGCAAAAGCCCCAGCCAGCCCCGTAGCGGCCCTTTTGGTTTCACTCAGCTGTGAAGATACCGCCGCCAGCGCCTGTTGTGTTTCTCTCGTTGCAGATGATGCCTTTCGCCCTCCATCCTGCATCGTTTTGTAATAGTTTTGCCCCAGACGAGAGGCCCGCTGTATCTCCGTCTGAAACGACTGTGAGTTTGCCGAAATTTTAATAATCAGCTCTCGCAACGTTGCCATAAATTACCTCGATTCAGATGCCGTCAAACTTAGCGAGACGCTGTTTGTGGCTTTCACTCATATCAAACGCAAAATCCTCGTGCTCAGCCTGGAAGGTTCCGAACGCCATCAGCGCGGATACAGCCGGGTCTATCTTGTTGGAGGATTTCTTCTTGTTGGGCTTAATGTTGGCGTTGGCATCCGTCTCCATCACCACGTTACCAATCGCCCAGGACAAAACAGGATCGCCGCGATGGCGCACTACCTTACGGTTAACGAACACCTCAAATGATTTCGCCACCGGACTGAACTTGAGATAGGTTTGCGGGAACGGCTCCACATCAAGCCCTGCTCCCTGTAACTGGGTGCGCAGGTGCGTGGCGTTCCACGTATCGAAACCCACCAGCCGGATATTGAAGGTTTCAGCGTCGCGCAGAATATCGTCACGGATGCGGTCATAGTCGATGCAGTCGCCGGGTGTGGTGCGTATCCATCCCGCTTTTACCCACTGTCGGTAGATGGCGCGGTTTTTGTTGGCGACGTTAAGTAGCTGCGCTTCCGGCAGATAATGACGGGTCAGGAGTCGAATCTCCCTGTCGAACGGGAAAGTGTAGCTCACGCTGGTGATATCGCTGGTTGAGGACAGGTCAAATCCTGCGTAGCACTCCATCCCGGCCAGATCTTCTTCGGCATAATCGAGTGCACAGGCATCCCATGCCCCAGCACCCATCCACGGTGTGGAACCCTGACACCAGATATTGAAACGCTTGGTCAGCATCTCCACCCACTGAGACGGTATGCCCCGAGCTTTCTGGATGGTGGATTCCAGTTTCGCCGCGTCAACGGACACATGCAGGTTGGGGTTAGCCTTGATCCACATTTCCGGCTGCTCAACCTCGCTTTCGTCGTCCAGCTCGTAGATCAGGACAAACATCGAATCGTTGCTCTCTTCCCCGGCCAGAATCTGGCAGCAGTAGTCATAATGCTGTTTACAGGCAGAGACAACGTTACTCCCGGCTGTCGTGATGGCGAACAAAATCGCCTCCGGACGTGCGCCCATACCCAGCTCAAGCGCGGAATAAACGCCGTTATCCGGGTGAAGGTGGTATTCATCGACAATCGCTAGACTGGGGTTAGTCCCCTCAATGGTGGCCGCTTTCGCCGCCAGCGGCTTTAACAGGCTGTTGCTCTTCGGGAAAATGACCTTATGCGCCTGGATATTGACGCGCTTTTTCAGCGGTTTTGACAGCAGACACATCTGGCGGGCATCGTCGAACACGATTCGGGCCTGATCACGACTCACCGCCGCCGTGTAGATATCCTGCTGGCCCTTCTCCATCACCAGAAACCAGTTAGCCAGCATGGCGGCCACGGTGGATTTGGCATTCTTGCGCGGTACTTCAATAAAGGCGCTGCTGTACTTGCGGCGCCCTGAATCCCTGACCTTAAAGCCCAGCAGGTTAGCAAAGGCGAACTGCTGCCAGGGCTCCAGCTCGATAGGCTGGCCCCGCAGCGGGCCTTTGACGTGTGGACAGAGCCGGGAGAAGGCAATAAACCGCTCTACGGTAGCCGTATCGAACTCATAACGGGGGTCATTGAGGTCGGAAAAGTACCTTTCCACGGCCTGTTTTACGCGCTTACAGGCCGGAATTTCACCCGTTTTTATCGCGTTTGCGTACTCATTCCAGACGGTCAAGCTCGTCTTCCTCTTCCGTTTCTACCGGGTTACGGCGGCGGCTTACCGGATCAAAGCCCAGCAGCGACGACATTTTAATCATGATTTTTTCAGCATCGGCCTTTGCACTCAGTGCCGGATTTCGGCTCTCTCCCCCCTGGCTGTTAACAATGCTGAACCCACGGCTGGCAAGGTCTTCCACTGCTTTGCGGTACATCGAATAGTTAACGCAAAAAAGCTCAAGATTGTTCCAGTCGGCGGGTGTCAAATCACCGCGCTCCGCCAGCTGCTTCGCCTTTGCTTTCCACTGCTGCGCCGCGATCTCATCAAGATAGGCGGGCGGTTTGGGTGGTCTTGCCATAACTTACTGTTTACCTGTCTGTTTTATTTTCAAAAAAAACACTGTGCGTAAAAATTTGAGGGGGCGGGTGGTGCCTTGCGGCTGGGGTTTTGTCCTGAAAACCTCCCCCACCCCATCTGTGCGGCCTGTCAGCGGTTGCGGAAGCATTCCATCACCTCCCACTCACGTTCGCTCATGCGCTTCACTGGCTGGCGCTCATTGCGTCTGGTGCGGGTCTGCATAAAGCCATCACGGCATCGGGCCAGCGACTGATACAGATTCACCACGTCTTTCTCATTCATCGCTTGCCTCATACATCCAGTTATTGCGCTGTGCTGCCCGCTCTTCCTGCTCGATGTAGAGCCCTGCTTTGCGGTTGGCTTTGGTAATGGGGTCTTGCTGCGTGGTCTTCTGGTTATGATGTGTCTGGCATAACGGCTGGTGATTCCACTCAGGCCAGAACAGAACATCACCACCACCATTGATAGGGATGATGTGATCGACAATCTTTGCAGGAACGTAGAGGCCCAGCTTCTGGCACTCAACACAAAGGGGGTGACGTTTCAGATACTGAGCGCGGTACTTCTCCCATGAGGCAGAGTAACCACGGGCGCGACGATGGCCGCGTCTGGCATCCTGCTCCCGCCACGCTTCCCGCCTGTGCTCGTCACACTTGCCGGACCTTACCCGCTTATTACATCCCGGTTCGGTGCACCGGCGCATTGGCTGCCATGGCATCAGTACACCCCCACATCACGATAGACAGACCACAGCGCAGAGATAGCCAGCGGAACCTCTTTCGCCTCAGCATCGGCAATCATCGTGCGGTACTCGTACAGCTGAGAGACGTACATCAGACAGCCGATCTTGATAGCCGGGGTGAACTCCAGCCCGTTATCAAACCGCTTGCCGATATGCTTCTGGCAGACCTCCAGCGCCGCATCGATGTACGCCTGAATCAGCGCATCCTCCTCGGTGCCATCTACACGACAATGCAGCTTTGCTTCAGCCAGGGTGATTTCAGTAGTCATTTCTCGGTCCCCTGTTTGCAGAGAATCTCAAGGCGCGTCATACCTGAGTCCGGTATGGGCGGCCCGATAATGTTGAGCGTCGCCCCGGCAAACGGGCCGGTCAGCACCTTCAGGCGGTTGGCGGCGGTAATATCGCGGCGGAAGCGCACCCAGATGCGGATCGTTGCTTCGGCAACCTCAGCACCAGCCGCTACCAGTTCACGACCGCTGATCCCCTTAACCTCAGCCCAAATAGTTTCCCCGTCTTCCCAGGTCTGAATAACCTGACCAGATGGATCTCTGTGAGTAGTGAATACCCGGATAGTTACCCGGTTTCTCAGTCCCCCGGCTCTCATGCGTCACCTTCCTTGCCGTCCTTACTGATCTTCATTTCCTGCTTCCATGCCTGGCTGAACTCGTCACCACCTTCACGCGGCGGCATCCCCTCACGCTCACGGGCTTCGTTCGGGTTCATGATCCCGTTCTTGATGCCGCGCTCATAAGTGGCGTAGCGTTCGGTTGGCGTGGCACGGAGAAGGTCAGCGGAGTCAAACTCCACCTGATAACGGGTTCCCGGAACAGGAGAGGCCACCAGCAGCGCAGATTTGATTTGTTGTTCGAAATTCGCCAGCCACGGGCGCATCGTCATGGTGAGAAAGGCGCGGCTCGCTTCGCTGAAGTTGCTGTAGGTGCTGTTGCTGTATTCCTGCAGGAAGATAGGCGACACGTTGAACATGCGGGCAATGTCTTCAATGGTGAAGCGACGGGAGGCCAGCCACTCGGCATCCTGATTACTCATGCCAAGCTGCTTGTAGTCCATCCCACCTTCAAGGATCGGCACTTTCCCTGCATTTTTAGCGCCTTTGTAGCGATCCAGCGCATCCATAGCCTGCTTGCCCTTCACGCTGTCGAGATACTCAGCTGTGGTTATGACTCCCGCCGCCATCATGCCATCTTTCATAATGCTGGCACCGTGGCGCTGTTGGGCCAGACCTAACCCCAGCGCCTCACGGCAGATGGAGATCGGGGAGCGCCCCAGAAAGCCATCATCGGTGGAGTAACGCAGGTGCAGAATCTCTTCCTGCAGGTAGGTGCGCACAGCCCCGGTAAACGGCTCGGTAACGGTATATTTGTACTTATGCTGGCCGATACGCTCAGGAACAACCGCCCCCGGCGCATAAGGGTGCAGGGATTGCGGCTGGCCGTCGCTGCCCCACTGGATCACCGCATAGGCGTTGCCGTTCAGCAGACAGTGGCGCATCATCGTGCGTTTAAACTGGTAAGGCGTCTGGCAGTCGTTAGGCTGTTCGTTCAGGAGAAAATCTACCGGATGATTGCTCAGCCATTCCCGCGCTTCTCGCCCGTTATCGTTGCGCACGCGGTAGAGATAGCAGGGCATTGTTGCCACCGCCTCACTGATAACTGACACGGCGTTCATGACTGCCGGCAGAGATTCCGCAGTACCCGCAGACACGTACTCGCCTGATCCGGTATTTGGAATCCCTGCCATCGCCAGAAACTCATCAATGGTCATGCTGCCTATGCTGCGTTGCTCAGAGGATTCAGACTTGCGGCCAAACGGCCAGATATTCCACATATCAAAGCCCCGCTAAATCAGCCCAGCGGCGACGGTTATCGCCAGCGCGGCGCAGTTCAGGATGTTGGGAGAAAAGCGAACGGTGCGCGATTTCCACGCCAGACTCAGGATAAGCAGGCATAGAGGTAACGGTAATCTCCCGCAGTTCGGCAGCGGTAACAGTGCGCAGGTATGGAGACTGCCCGATATCCCACGCCTCTTTCAGCGCCCGGAAGCCAAAGCTCATGCCGGAGATATCCCCGCGCTCCACCAGCTCCAGCACATCGTTGCCAAGCTGGGTATTCGGCGGGGTCAGCTCGAAGCGCAGCCCGGTATCGTCTTCGGACAGCACCAGCGTGCCGGATTTGGTACGGCCCAGCAGCTGGGTATAGTTATGCTCATACAGCGCACGCACATCGCTACCGGATGCCAGGCTGTCTTTAAACGCTCCCGGCGCAAACTGCTCGCGGAACTCGTCCCAGATAATTTCTGAGAGACTGTTCCAGCGCACGGCATAGCCCACCAGCTTTTTGTCGCTGGCGCTCACTTCGGAAGTACGGATTTCAAAATCGGTTGTTTTCATTACTGGACTCCACAGAGGGCAAAAAGGGGCCGCAGCCCCTTAAAAGTCAAATCAGGAACCGGAGCCGGAAAGCTCAAGCACCTTGATGGCGTTGGAGTCCACCACGCCGCCGCCCAGGTATTTATCGGTATGCACCTTGTAGAAACCCGGCTCGGTAATGTTGTCAGGACGGGTACGCACGCCAGTGGTGTGATCCACGATGAAATAGCCGCGCTTGAAGTCGCCAACCGCAAGGAACGCTTTACCCGCATCCGCATCCGGCATGGTTTCCAGATACTGAACAGGACGGCCCAGCAGCGTATCGGGAGAACCGGCAACCAGACGATCGCGCCAGATGTAATCTCCGTTGCCGTTTTTCAGCTTTTGCAGTTTGGCGGCGGTGTTGGAATTCATCACCCATACGGCGTTTTTGCGGTATTTGGCTTTCAGCTTATACAGCAGGTCGATCAGGCCATCAGAGGAAACGTCAGCCGCTTCCATCTTCTCCAGCGTACCGAACGGACGGGTTTTGTCGGCAGTGGCCGCGCGAGGGTAAGACAGGAAGCCTTTGGATTTTTTGTCACCGTCGCCGTTTACAAAGTCGCTCTCTTCGGTAGCGGTGAAGGTGTCGGCGATTTCAGAAGACAGCCAGCCCAGAATATCCACCTCGGAGAAGTCGAGAATTTCCTGAGTGGTTTTCGGGTAGGCGTAGATCGGGTTGAGTTTGATATCAACGCGCTCCATCTTCGGCGTGCTGGTCTCGGTACGTGCCTCACCTTCGGTGCCGCGATTAACGGTAGTGCCGCCCACAGATACCAGCTTCTGGTATTCGTTGGTTTTGGTGGTCTTCACCGTTGCGATGGAGCGCATCACGCTATCATCCTGCAACTGGCGCATAATCTCTTTGTCCAGCTCAGGGATAACGGTATAACCGCCGTCAGCCTGCACCAGTGTGGAGAGAGAACGGGTATCACCTGTCATGATGTAGTGGCGCAGCTCGTCGTTGCTTACTGGCTCACCTTCAACGGAAGTACCAGGCAGATTGCGCTGATCGTCGGCGACGGCTTCAAGACGGGTGATTTCAACTTCGAGGGCATCAGCCTGGGCGCGGAGTTCATCGAACTTTTTGCCCTCTTCTTCGTTCAGGCTGCGCTTTTCGGTGTCGGCTTTGTCCAGCATGGAACGCATCTGGGTTTTGAGTGCGGCTTTCTGCTGGCGTAATTCGAGTAGTTTCTTCATGGAGTGGTTTCCGTATCAATTAACGTAGAGACGTGAAACCAGCGCTTGGAGTGGAGGCCGTCAGTAAAGGAGCCTGTCTGAAGGGCAAAAAACCTGACGGCCGTGGCGGCTCACGTCTGAGTGCCACTCTTCAAGATATACATGAAAAATATAAAGAAAACCCCTACAAAAGAAGGGGGTAAGAATGAGTAAACATGAGTACAAATAATTTACAAAAATATTAGCTTTTAATATTCCACGGTGCGTGTTCCATGATTGATCCCAGGTATTCCAGGCTGGAAGTGATCCTGCGTTGCTCAATAAGCCTCAATGCTTCAAGTGCGTGAGAAGGGCTTATCCCTGCATCAATAATTGCCTTCAGGTCACGTTTCAGGTTTTCCAGTTCGATTTTATTCACACTCATTTATTTCTCCTGAGCTATAAAATTAAAAAATATACGTTTAAGTGTTCACCTGTTCACCTTTGATAATTTATTAATTAAATTCATATAGTTACAGGGTGAATACTATTCTTTCAGGTGTTCACTAGTGTTCACCCAACCCTTCACCTCAAACTGAGGAAAAGATAAAACAGGGTGAACAGGTGAATACTTGGTGAACACTTCATAAAAAAGTGTTCACCCATTAACATATTGTTATTTAATGATTTTTATACATGGTGAACAGTGGTGAACACTTATCCCATTACTTTTAATTTTCCCCGCCTTTATTCTTTTGTTGTATCGGTACACATTGGCATCCAGTCTTCTGAATCATCATGCAGGGTGACGTTCGATCTTATGCCATGTTTAGTTTTGCGCTTCTGGTACTCCTTGCCATATTCAGCCATTGCGCCTGGCATATCCGTACCGAACCGCATTAACGATACAGGCTTGCTAAGACCATTGGCCCGCATGTAAGCCAGATAAGCGTGATACAGATAACGGCGCGGGCTGAATGGCACGATCTCGGCATTACCAATCAGCATTCCATCACAAACCACCGAAGCCATCAGGTAGCCGCAAAAGTCCACCAGTGAATCCCCTTCACGTTTGATGGCCAGCGCCTCTTCTGATTTCTGCTGCTCATGCAAAAGCTGTTTGGCTTCGTCCTGCCTGGAAAAGCGAGTAAGCAGGTGGCGAATGATTACAGCCAGCTCACCTTCAATCTTCTCGGCCAGCATAGGATCGCGTTCGTTTTCCGGTACCACTTCGGAGAAGTTGAAAATCACCCGCCGTCTGGAAATCCCCCCGCTTCTGTCGCTGAACGACATGGCATTGTTATTGACGGCCAGCACCACCGCAGGTATACGGGTTGAATATGGCGCTTTGTGTTTAGGGTCAATGGCTACCTTATCCCCGCCAGTGATAGCTTTAATCCCTGCGCCGTCGCCAGCGTACCGGGTCATATCCGGCATGATAATCAGCGAATAGCCCACTACCAGCGCCCTTTCCCTTGGGTTCTCCAGCGCCGCCATGCTCGCCGATACGGTGTTGGCATTGCCCGCCAGCATCGTGCAGATCTCAGCCATAACACTTTTACCACTTCCGCCCGGCCCCGTTACCTCAAGAAACAGCTGCCAGTCGTACCGGTTCGCCAGCACCATAAACAGCGCAGACAGTACGCGGTCTGCTTTTCGGTCATTATCCGCCACAGAGCGGCGGAGCCATTTCCAGAAGTTAGGCGCATGGGTTGCCAGAGTTTCACCTTCTGCTGGTTCGCTGAATGGCAATTCGCTCGCAACGATAAGCCAGTCCTTTTTATCATGCGGTCGAAATTGGCCTAACCGGGTATCAAAAACCCCGTTGCTGAAACCAATCAGGTTACGGGCTGTGTTACCCATTACCGGGAGGCCCAGCTTCATTGTATCGACAGCGGATTTAATCGCGTTCTGCGAATAGGCGACTTCGGCATCAATAAAAATTTGCGCCATTTCCCGCTGTAGCTCTTTATCCGAAAGCGGAACCCACACCACGCCGTTGTAATGATGAACCGTGTCAGAATCAGCATGGATCGCCAGATTGCCATCGTAATGAGCAAGCAGAACCTCCCCGCGCTGGCTGGCTCCCATCTGGTTAAGCGCTGGCGTAGCACTACCCCTCGTAGTCACCATTAGGGGCTCGTCTTCCAAACGCTTCATTAATGGCGTCCAGTCCTCTTTCTCACCTTTTTCGTTGATAAACTCAGCATTGGTAACGCCAGCCTCACACAGCTTATTTGCAATCATGCTGATTTGGTTTTGCTCGATAAGTCCGGCCTGACAGACACGGGCAAACCGACGGCCTTTATCAACAATGCGCAGGTGGGGCAATTCCGCCAGTTGGGTGTGATCCAGAACCACAGGCGGAACATCGTCTCCATGCTCGCCCTTCCCTTTCTGGTAGTCCTGAGCGGCTTTCCATGCTCCCGTTCCAGCAAAGATGATGGCCTCCTCCATTTTGTCGCGCGGGAGGGTTTTCACATTAGGCGCGTTTTTCATCTTTCAGCCCCCAGCTAACGAAAGTGAACTCTTTAACGAACCTTTCCAGCGGAAAGATGCACGGAAAATCGTAACCATCACGCACAAACGTTACCCGGTTAAATGCGTTATCTTTCACCGTGACCAGTTCGCCGCGCTTATCCTTCCAGCTATCGTTGATTTCAGGATTTCGCACTGTAAGCCTCCCGCGCCTTCACCAGCTCGCCGATAGATTTGTGCAGCAGAGACATAATTGCTCCGACACGGCACGCTTCCTCACGGTGTTCTTCACCGTCGGGAATGCTGTCAATCCACATGCTCAGCACAGACATTGCGCACTCACTCTCTGAAAGGGCATTTTCAGCGTGCATCAGGACTTCAAAAGGAACTTGTCTCATTTCGCTTCTCCCATACCCAGCTCGGCGATTAATGCCCGGTGAATTTCCTGATTAAGGTCACATGCCAGTGAGATATGGTTCAGCAGGGTTTCCGAACACTCAGCACAGGCTTTTTCCAAAATGGTTTCGAAAAGTGAAGCAGCCAGCGCTGATTTGTATTCTGCCTGGTCTAAGCTGATTGGCTCACGCATGGTGCCCCCTCCCGAACTGGCAGACGACCAGCGAATACCATCACGCATCCAGCCGGTGATTGCTCACGGGCTTCGCGCTCAGTGGTAGCGGTGATGTGAATGACGTTGCGCCCGATGGCGCTCAGGGCGAGAAAACGATACTGATATTTGGGGCGAGTTTGGGTATGCTGTAATTCAGCCATAACTGTTACCTCAACTAACGGTTTGGTTAGAGGCCCGGTTAGTGTTGACGCACTGCCGGGCTTCGCGCTTACAAGGTGAATCGCACCTTTGTTTTTAAAACTACATGCAAGTGAATCGCACTTCAAGCCTTTTACTATTATTTTTTTTGCGTATACTGAATCGCACCTAGCACAAGGAGATTCAGGAATGGCAACGGGTTCAACCAACAACAAATCGCAGCAGCTTAATGCACGCTTTCCACACGATGTTGTAGCGGACTTAGAAAGCAACCTCGAAGATGGAGAGACAAAAGCGCAATTCATTGTCACGGCTGTAAAAGGCGAGATCAAACGCCGGCAGCGCAAGAAAGCCAGATCGGAATCTGAAAGCTGAACAGGGTTACTCCCCGTAATGCTGTGGACTGCCCCTCTTAAAAAGGGTCTGTTTTGCGCAACTATTAATGAGTTGTGCAGAGGCTCCCCTCTTAAAGAGGGTTGGTTATCTTCGCAGCTCTCTACGTTTTTCGTCGGAGCCTCTAAACCACGTTTAACGTTGTTTTGCCATGAACCCGAATACTGTTCGCCTTTGTCTCGATCTCCGTACGTTAAACGTATGCGGTTAATTTGTGCGTACGGATTTCGTCGGCTCAAGGTTTGACCACCAGCGGCAAGCCTGGTAATCTGGCGATGTTTCTGTAAAGCGGTATTGCACTGGCGGCCCGGCATGGCCGCCTTTGTTTTGCCTGTCATACAATAGCCTCCACTTTCAGCCCGCCAGCGGTATACCCCTGAACCCGAACACCATCGACGCGATGACGCTTTTTAGTCAGAAAGCGGATGTGATCTGCGTAGACGTACTGCCATTTACCATCGAGTGCCACACGCTTAAACCACGGATGAGGCTTAGATATGGTCTGGACAACTGGCTCGGAAGCCTTGCGGAGCGTGGGTTCTGCTGTGCATACCCCCTTATCATCACCCGTTACTCGATACAGCCAGTAACTTGCCAGCTTCCCGGTCAATTTACGGGTGCGCACGGGAATATAACCCGCCTCACGCATCGCCTTACCAAAAGTGGCATCGTCCGGGTAATACTGGCGGCGTAGTTCCGTAGATACTGAAACGGCAAAGCTGCGTTTAGTCGGGTATTCCTGCCACTGGCCGACAAATTCAAACGGAAGGCCGTTAACGAGAATTTCCTTCTGTGTGGCTTCAGGGTGAGCGAATCCCTGCCCGTTGAGGGCATTAATCATTTTCATATCTGATTACCTGTAGTTAATTAAGCAGATTTGCGGCTGTACGGGTTATTGACGTTCTCCACGGCAGGCGGATTACGAACCCACCAGAGCACATCAGAAAGAAGCCATGCACAGCTATTGCGTCCGAAGTGGCAGCGTGATGGAAAGCGCCCTTGCTGCTCCATCTTCCAGCGGCTGGAACGGGAAAGACTGGTGATCTCGCTGCATTCTTCTTCACGGATTCGACGGTCGAACTTGAAGCCGTACTCCTCCAGAAGGGTGCGGCGCTGCTCAGGATTAGGCGGGGTAAAAATGGTGTTTTGCATGTTGCCTCCACTGTTTCTAAGTTTGTGGAGGCTAGTTTGCAACCGTTAACACTGGATGGGAATACAGTTGTAAGCATAGAAGCATACTGATAATGCTTATAAATATATCAGTATGCTATAGGAGTATATGAGTAAGGCTTACTATGTTCTTTCGCTCGGCCTCTTATGCGCATTGTTTAATATTGCTGCTATTTTCGTTTCTGTTTTTATTGGCAATTCACCATTGATGAACCAGTCAGGTCTGGCGATCAACTCACGGGCCCAGGCAGAATAGTTAATAGTTCCATCTGTTTTTCTGCAACTCTCATTAAAAGCATTTTGCTGCTCTTCTTTGAAGCGCATGGCTGCCATTAAAATTTGCTCTCGATTTCTTGCATGTCTTTCAGCAGAATGATGCACAATTTCATTGCCATTCATCTTATGAGGTTCTACAAATTCAATATCATCTGTCAGCGTGAAATAATCGCCACCACAGTCAAGAAGCCGCCTTATATCCTGAGCAGTAATCCACAAATCATTTATAGAGATTTTATTTTTGAATACTTGATCGTCTTCTTCATCATAATCGCTATCTTCGCCAACCATTAAAAGCTGTACGGCGGGATTATCAGTTTCTGGATGGCACGGGGTTAATTCAAAACCACTTAGGGCATACTCTCCAAAATTTTGTAGCTCTTCTAATCCGCTCCAAAGACGCCACAACCCATAAGCCTTACCAATAGAACTGAAACACCCATTTTCTGTATCTTGACCAAATAAAGGCACGTGAATCGTTTCTTCCGTTTCCTCATTGTAATCGCATCTGTAGAGATGAAGTCTGGAAAATTCAGTAACATTGCTTCCCATCATGGATGTGGTGGAGTTTGCCTTTCTGGTATCAAACCAGTCGCATGCAGATTTGCTGTCAGTTCTCATATATAAAACAGCGCGAGCATCAAACAAATTTAGACTTAAAGATATTTTTTTAGTAACACCTAAATTAATCAGGTCGCTAATCTCACAACCAAGCAATCTCGAAGCACGTTCAATATTGCAGTATTGAAAAGGAATTTTAATGTCGTTAGCCATTGCGCTGCCCTCAACGCCCCTAAATTAATTTGCGAGTCAGACGGGTAGGGTTTCCCGCTTTTCGGTTGGCCGACCTAGGCCCGCAATATCAGTTTAATCTCTATTCATTACAGGTAACAGAACCACATTTTGATGATTACCCGCAAGAAGTTCTAATCGTTCATACCACTTATTCAGCGCGTCCAGCTTCTCAGGCAAGTACAGACTACGGTTGTAAATCGCCATGACGCCCGGCAAGGCATGGCCCAGCAGCAACTCGACTATATGTGGTGCTATACCCATATTGTTGAGCCCTGTGGAGAACGTGCGGCGTAAATCATGCAACGTCCACGGCTCGTTATGGTGAAAATATTTATAAAGCCTGCGCCCTTTCAATGAAACAGCCTGACGGGTACGATCTTCGCCCAGTAACAAACCCGTTTTCCCTGTCTCGCGCTTTAACTCTTCCAGCCACGGACGTATAGCTTCTGGTATCGATCTCACGATTTTCTCGCGGGTTTTGCTGTGCTCTTTCGGTACAGTCCAAATCCACGAGGTAAAATCCCATTCTGACCATCGAGAAAGGCGAACCTCCATCGTTCGCGCACCAAAGAGCACTAACATTTTAAGTAGACGTGAATAATACGGCTGCTGGTCATCGCTTTCTGTGCAGCGCCATACATCAGCCAGTTCGCTATCTGACAAAACGCGGTCACGTTGGCCGGATGGCTGGCCTACATCCTGAATGGTGAGAAAGACCAGGGCATCACTGGCAGCATAACGGCGAACTTTGCAGAAACGTAACGCCTGTTTGGAAATCTGAAACATGCGACCGGCGGTCATTGGCTTAGTCTGGTTTATTTCATCAAAACAGGCCACCCAATGACGGGTTTCACATCTGGAAAGTGGATAACGACCAAGGCGCGGGTAAATATGCTTGCGTAGCTGTGCCCTTACCAGTTCTTCATCGCTACGCTTTCTCCTGGCATAATTAACCAGCCAGTATTCGAGAGCATCCTGTACTGTCACAGGTTTAAGCGTTTCTTCTGTGCTCAGTTCAAGCTCTGTTTTTGGATCAAGTCCACCAGCCAGCCATTGACGGCACTTTTCCCGCTTTTCTCTCGCAGCTTTTAGCGACAAATCCGGGTAACGGCCAAGCGTTAAACGTTCGAGTTTGCTACCCCTTCCACCCAACCGGTACGAAAAAACCCAGCTTAATTGGCCTTGTTTTGATGCCCTGACGCTTAAACCTTCACCATCAGCATACATTTCTGGCGCATTACGGCTGGCCCCCTGGAGTGCCTTGAGCTTTTTATCACTTAGCTTGTTAGTGCCCGCCATAGCCCGCCCTACTTGGATTCGTGAATGCGATTGATACACCGATTGATACACCGTTCGTTGCTACAGTCGAAAAAATCGCATAAACATACGAACATAAAACATCGCATCTTACTGATAATAAAAATCAAAACATAGAAAACATGAAATCACCTAAAAGCATGAAAACACATAGTTTTTTGCTTCAACA
>NZ_JAWUEI010000048.1:0-19029 GCF_036663495.1 Enterobacter sp. 342 | reverse complement strand
GCAGAAGAATTAGCCTGAAATTAAAAGGTCTGAGTCCAATTGAATATCGAACCCAGACCTATGTGCCTCGTGTTTAACTGTCCAACTTTTTGGGGTCAGTACAACCCGAGGCCCCTGTATGCTAGTCACATTCAGAGTAGCCTCTTGCCTGCTTAAATGCAAGGAGAAGAAGGCCATTGTTAACACCAAGCTGTAATGTCCCCTTTGAACCATTCTAAAATGTCCCCAGACAATTCTCTGGGGGATTTTTCATGATCAAAGAGACTGTTACGATGAGTCATAAGGAACTCGACCGACTTCACATTATTCAGGAGTCACTTAATCGCCATATTACTCAGGAACAAGCTGCGGCACGCATTGGCATTTCTATTCGGCAGGTTAAACGTCTGGTGCAACGGTATAGAAATGAAGGGCCTTCTGGTCTAGTTTCCCGCCGACGTGGAAAGCGTCCCAATAATTCCTTTTCTACCGAATTCAGAGCAACAGTAATTTCACTCCTCAAAGGCCGCTACGCTGATTTTGGACCTACGCTTGCGTGCGAAAAATTGCGCGAGATACACGGCTTGTGTTTATCCATTGAAACTCTCAGGAAGTGGATGGTAGAGGAGGGCATATGGCGCGAACGTCGTCGTAAGTTTGCCCGAATTTATCAGCGCCGGATGCGGCGCCCATCCTACGGTGAACTCATCCAGATTGATGGCTCGCCTCATGACTGGTTTGAAGGTCGGGGCCCCAAATGCACACTGATAGTCTTTATCGATGATGCTACCAGCGCTCTGATGGCGCTACGATTCGCTCCTGCAGAAACAACCCGGGCTTACATGGAAACCCTCCGGGGTTACCTTAATGATCATGGCGTACCACTGGCTCTCTATTCTGACAGACACAGTATATTCAGAGTAAATAACCCGGAGCGGGAAGGAGAGTTGACTCAGTTCACACGTGCGATAAAGACACTGGGCATCGAGCCAATCCATGCCAACAGCCCGCAGGCAAAAGGGCGGGTAGAGCGTGCCAATCAGACACTGCAGGACAGGCTGGTCAAAGAAATGCGGCTTCAGGGTATCAGTGATATTGAAACAGCAAACGCATGGTTGCCGACCTTTATTGAAGCCTATAACAACCGGTTTGCTACGCCGCCTCGTATTGCTGATAACGCCCATCTTGATGTACACCATTCTGAAGAGGAACTGGGTTATATCTTCAGCCTCCAGGCGAAGCGCGTTCTCTCCAAAAATCTCACTTTCCAGTACAAAAGCAGTGCGTTTCAGATTCGCAGTGAAGGCCGGGGATATCGACTTCGGCATTCGGTTGTCACGGTATGCGAAAGCTTTAACGGTGAAATTAAGGTTCTGTATGATGGGAAAGCGTTGGGATGGGAAAAATATGTTGATGGCCCGGAGCCTATACCACTGGATGATGAAAAAAGTGTCCATGAACGTGTGGATAATGCCCGTTTTGATTTACGCTCAAAATTCTACGTAAAACCTAAAGCTGACCATCCTTGGCTCACGCGCCGCACGCAAAGTAATCAGCAAGTGAAGCCCCCTAAATTACCCAGAAAGAAGGCTGATCCCGATAAAATGGACTGAAACCAGGCGTTATTCAGTTGAGTGCATATCCAGTCATAGGATAGATTCTTACGTAGCGTTTCTGGCGTGCATTTTCGGGTGGTTTGTTACTGTTTTTAACGGGGACACGTCAGAAACGCGCTCAGGCCGTCTGAGCGGTACGCGTAATGCGGCGTTATGGTAAATAGCCTATGCTAATGTCCGCTAAGAGCGAGATATAGTCATTCGTACCCTGAGAATTACACTTTGAAGTGATTCAGGGTATGCGCTTACTGGTTACGAATATTGAGCGAGAATCATGTGATGATCGCCGCTTTTCTTTCGAGCCAGTAGGTGCTCCACGTTCGCTAACGAATACTCAGGGCATGCAGATAAACTGCTGGCTATATTTCTTTCGAAGAGCGTGGAATGCATACCAATCCCCGATAAAAAGGAGTTGGTGATGACTGTGACTAATCAATTTGCTGCGCACGTTGGTCTGGACTGGGCTGATAAAAAACACGATGTCTGTGTTCAGTTTAAAAACGGTGAACGCGTATTCGATGTGATTGAACATACAGCAGAAGCGCTTGATGCCTGGCTTACTGAGTTACACCAGAAAGTAAAAGGTAGAATCGCAATAGCTCTCGAACTGAAGAAGGGCCCCGTGGTATATGCTCTTCAAAAATACCCCTTTATCACCGTTTTCCCCGTCCACGCATTGTCCCTGGCTCGTTATCGGCAAGCCTTCTCGCCCAGCGGCGCTAAAGATGATCCGCAGGATGCCGAGCTGGCATTAGAGTTAATGCTGCGTTACCCCCAGAAGATAAAAGCTATTGAACCCGACAATGCGGATATTCGCTTACTTCAGCAACTGGTTGAGCAACGTCGTCAGTTGGTTGAAGATAAACGACGCTTTGTGAACCGGATAATCAACACGCTTAAACAGTATTATCCTCAGCCACTGGAGTGGTTCTCACATCGGGGTAGCTTACTGTTGTGTGAGCTGATTATCCGGTGGCCCAGTCTGCAACAACTGAAACGAGCCAGACGCGACACGATCCGCAACTTTCTGAATGCCAAAGGTGGTCGCGCTATGGCCCTTACCGAGCAACGTGTTGCGAGTATTGATAATGCGATCCCATTGACTACAGACCCGAGTGTTATAGAGGCTAATGCTTTGATGGCAGCAGCACTGGCGACACAAATTAAAGTCGTGAGTGAAATCATCAAAACCTATGACGAACGAATCGAAACGCTGTTTGACACATTGCCAGATGCGGGGCTGTTCAAATCACTTCCGGGCATGGGACCGTGCATGGGCCCACGGATGCTTGCTGCACTTGGTGATAATCGTGACCGGTTTAACAGCGCTGAAGAAATTCAAAACTACGCAGGTATAGCACCGGTGACCGAACGAAGCGGCCAAAAATCATGGGTTCACTGGCGATGGCAATGTGCCAAGTTCGTCAGGCAGACCTTTGTTGAATGGGCTGCCAAGACGGTTAATTCATCATACTGGGCCAAACTGTATTATCAGGGCCTTAGAGAAAAGGGCAAATCTCATCAGTCTGCGATCCGGGCACTGGCGTTCAAATGGATAAGGATCATTTACCGCTGCTGGAAGGCCAGAACCTGTTATGACGAAGCGAAATATTTGCTGGCTCTCGAAGCGAGACACTCGCCCTTACTGAAGCCATAAAAAGCTTGTCGAATGTCTCAGGGCGTGAAGCGGACATTGCAGACTGCCCAGTAGAAAAAGTGCTATCAGAATTATCTAAAGGAAGATCGTATTTACCATGTCTCATTCTAACTGTTTAATAAATTACAAAAATTAAAATTTCCATTTAATATCATCGCGTTAAGCAAGAGAATTAAACCTCTCATTTAATTTATGATTCTTATTTAATTCATGAGTTGGTGTAAAAATAGGTTGCCGCACTATAGAAAGACACATATTTAAACCCAGCAGGAAATCATATTTGAAAGTAATGTGTTTAAGGGGCTGCGTAACAAGAACAGCAAGTAAACACATAGTAATAACAGTTACCATTCCCATTTCGCAAGTGGCCATATCAGAGGTGAACTAATGCCTGCTGCAATTTTAAGAATTAAGGTTATCCTAATAATTCTTTTGTATGATTAAGATCATCGATAAATTTACTAAGGACTCATTAATGAAATTGCGACTCTGGAATCTATTACCCCATGATTACGCTCCTTTTTTTCGTATTCTTCACATCATTGTGGCATTTCTAATATTATCACAAATTATTAACTCTAATCTGACAGAGACCGAAGCAATTGGTGAACATAGTCTTGAAGGAGTTATAACCTGGATGCACATTATTTCAGGGTTAGGACTGATTATTTGTGGTTTTATTATGTTAAGTTGGATGCTTACTCAAAGAGGTTTTACTTATTATTTTTCATGGGTAGGGCTTGACTTTAGTGGTATTAAGCAAGATATAAAAACGTTGACTAGTTTCCGACTGCCCGATGCACATTCGGGAGGTATTGCCAGTACAATCCAAGGATTTGGAGTTCTAGCATTGCTAATTGTAGCACTTTCAGGTGGCCTATGGTTCTTGTTGAATACCATGCAGTCAAATCTGGCTGAAACAGTAATCCACTGGCATAAGTTCTTTACTACTTTCATTGAGGTCTATTTTTATGCACATGGTGCAATGGGAGTTTTGCATATTTTAATTGAAAAATATAAAAGCCGCTCAGTTAACCTAAGTGACTAATCTGTTGTGAGATAATATTACTTCAAGTTGAAGAAAACCCTAAAAATAAAATTTAGTTTACTAGAAGATGAAACAGCACTTGCAGAGACTTTTTAATTAAATTTAATAAAAACGAAAAAATATTCATGGCGAAATGATTGTTTAATTATCTATCATGGATAGAAATGTGAGTTAGTCGTCCTATTTTAGGAAGTTAATAATGACTAAAACAAAAGGGTTACCTCGTCCGCTGACGCACTACGCTTGGCTTTCCATTGCCACGGCTATTGCCACTATCGGACTCAAAGGTGTGGCGTGGAAAATGACCGGTTCGGTCGGTCTGCTATCTGATGCCATCGAATCCGTAGTTAACCTCGCAGGAGCCCTAATGGCGCTCTGGATGCTGACCTTGGCTGCGCTTCCGGCCGATGAGAACCATGCATATGGGCACGGCAAAGCCGAATATTTCTCGAGTGCTTTCGAAGGATTTCTGATCCTATTGGCGGCAGCCAGTATCGCCTATACCGCAGTTGAGCGGATGTTAACTCCACAGCCGCTTGAGGAGATTGGTCTCGGATTACTGGTTTCAACAGTCGCATCAATCCTTAATTTTGTGACGGCTCGCATTTTGTTAAGGGCTGGCAGGCAGCACAACTCTATCACTCTTGAGGCAGATGCTCATCACCTGCTGACCGATGTCTGGACGTCGGTCGGTGTCATTTTTGGTGTCGGACTGGTTTATCTGACCGGCTGGTTTTGGGTCGATCCGATCGTTGCATTGCTGGTCGCAGCCAACATCGTTTGGACTGGTTATCAGCTTATGAGTCGTTCAGCTGCAGGTCTGATGGACGTATCGCTACCCACGGAAGAACTCAAAAAAATCGAGTCACTGCTGGCAGGATATCGTGAACAGGGGCTTGATTTCCATGCACTACGTACACGCCAGGCTGGCGGGCGGGCGTTTATGACAATGCACATCCTAGTTCCTGGGCGATGGACTGTTCAATATGGGCACGACTGGGCCGAGCGTATAGAGAATGATATCCGCACCGCACTGCCTTTTATCCATATCACCACTCATGTGGAACCGTTGGAAGATCCCGCGTCAATGAACGACCAAACGCTCGACATTTCTGATCACTAAACTAACCACATGTCGCTGGTCGGGCAGGGTAACAAACCTCGCTCTACAAAAATTTCAGGTATTCTCTATAATTCTGAGGGTACTTGATGTGACCTGCGCCCAATTGTTGGGCACGCAATATTTTTAAAAAGTCCGCTTCTGGCACAAAGCGGACAGTGATCACCGTTCTTACGACTACTTTCTGACTTACTTCGTGACTTGCCCTAAGCATGTTGTAGTGCGATACTTGTAATGACATTTGTAATTACAAGGGGTGTAAGACATGGGTAGCATTAACCTACGTATTGACGATGAACTTAAAGCGCGTTCTTACGCCGCGCTTGAAAAAATGGGCGTAACTCCTTCTGAAGCGCTTCGTCTCATGCTCGAGTATATCGCTGACAATGAACGCTTGCCGTTCAAACAGACACTCCTGAGTGATGAAGATGCTGAACTTGTGGAGATAGTGAAAGAACGACTTCGTAATCCTAAGCCAGTACGTGTGACGCTGGATGAACTCTGATGGCGTATTTTCTGGATTTTGACGAGCGGGCACTAAAGGAATGGCGAAAGCTGGGCTCGACGGTACGTGAACAGTTGAAAAAGAAGCTGGTTGAAGTACTTGAGTCACCCCGGATTGAAGCAAACAAGCTCCGTGGTATGCCTGATTGTTACAAGATTAAGCTCCGGTCTTCAGGCTATCGCCTTGTATACCAGGTTATAGACGAGAAAGTTGTCGTTTTCGTGATTTCTGTTGGGAAAAGAGAACGCTCGGAAGTATATAGCGAGGCGGTCAAACGCATTCTCTGAACCAAAGCATGACATCTCTGTTTCGCACCGATGGTGACACTTCTGCTTTGCGTTGACAGGAGAAGAAGGCCATGAAAATGCCGAACCAACCCATTGTTTTGTGCATATTAATAGTTTGTTTAACGCTGTTGATATTCACCTGGCTCACACGAAACTCGCTTTGCGAGTTGCGGATGAAAGACGGAACAAGGGAGGTATCTGCTATCCTGGCCTACGAATCCGGTAAGTAGCTGACAAAGAGGGGGGCAACCCCCTCTTTTCGGGGTGTGGATTAGTATGCCATCGGCACCTTTTGAAAGGGTTTCTCCAGTCGGGGAAACCCTTTTTTCCTCCCGTCTTGTGGCATATAGCCTTTTGTATAAATCAAGAACCAGACCCAAAGAGTCCCACTTCACGCAAACCGTTCAAAAGCCTTAGCGTAATCCAGTCGGGAAAAATTTCACCGGTGCTCGTCCGGGCACGTACCGGAAACAATGGACTTCTCACTGGTCGGTAGCTCATAGAACGTAGCCATTGCGGTCAGTCCTTATTCTGTACCCAGTAGAGTTTTATGGCCGTCTGGCAAATCGTTCAAACATTGTCATTTCTGTTCTCGCTGCATCCGGTCAAATGATACGGTGAATTCAGCTCATGGGCATTCGCATCGCAGTCTACGAAGGCACCAGAAGTTTGAGGATGTTACGCAAAGAACAGTTATCAGGTTTGCTGGTGGGCGTAATGCCTACCTCTACTTTACTTCATAGGGATTCTTCTGCGGGGAAGCAAGAATTGACTCAACGTTGTCCGGTCGTACCAGATTTGTCGCGGAAAGCGCCTTTTTGTGAGGGGGGCCGCAGCGCTAAACCTTTTCCTGGAACGACATGAAGGACAGCAGAGCGTCCGCCCTGGAGGACAGCTCAATACAGTCTCCACGCTGCGGTTCTATCTCTTCGTCAATGGTTTCATTGTACCAAATACGCAGCCGCCATCCCTTCGCAGGGAAAGCGCTCTGCATCGCCAGGACCATCCCCTCCGGCGACAGCAGTTCTCGACAGAGGTAGCAGGCCCCGATCCGGGTTGAATCCCGCAGCCACATTACGGGATACTCTTTAACCAGTTGGTCATACACGCATTCTGCCATATGAAAGTAATTTTCGTCAGCCCTGCAAAAATCACACATTCGATTTCCTTAAATGGTGTTCATCGAGATAATTCAGAAAGTTGATTCGCCAAACTACGGGGCATTTCTTTAATGGCGGAGCTTTACATCACTATTTCTGTCATTTTCAAATCCGCCGGATACAGCAATAATTGCACCGAACAGCGGTTTGAACTGCAATGCATCCGTAGGGTATGCGACAATAATAAGGCTCTTCCCGTACTCTTAAAAATGGAAGAGTTTAAAACCCATACTGCTGGGATGAGCGAAGCACGGTACATTATGCCAGCGTATAAGGGCCGTCATAACTTGTTTTTTTCTAGAACACGGCGAAGTTTTCTTACCTGGGAAGCTGTGGAAAGCGTACCGGTTCGGGGATGGCATGCGCTTGCCTTTTCACCTGGTTTGAGTACATAGGCTAATGCCAGCTCGTTCAGAGCCGCCTCAGCTTTCAACAGGGCCTCAATGGCCGTGTTCAGGTATACAGTTCGGCTCTCATGGTTCATCAGGATTTTCCTCACAAGGGTAAAAATGACAGGCGATACCTGCCGTTTACCCTTTGTCTCCGTTAAGAATGGCATCACGGCAGGCTTCCCAGATTACCTGGGCATTAGCATCACACTCCACGAACCCGCCGCACTGATCGTATATCACCTGGTATACCTCAGGGGGAATCTTCCCAGGCGCAACCGGAGTTGAGCGTTTGCCTTTATGAATCTCATCTGCGGTATCACAGACAGCGTCGAGATGCCGCGACATCCACTCAGATAATTTCAGACCCTCTCGATTTGCCTGTTTTACATAGCGAACCTTTCTGGAAACCGTAGATCGCATCTGAATCTGTGTCACAGCTGGCACATCTTCTTTCATGGCATTCTGTAATGCAGCTTTGGGCTTTTTCATGTTCATGGTTGCTTTAAATTATTCTGGAGTTCGTCTGATATAAATGCTGACGTGATCTGTCAGCGTCGCTTAAATAGTTTATCGCCTTCCGCCAGTTCGCCGTTGAGCTGTTCAATCACGCTCCAGATGAGCCGATCATCCGGCGTTGAGCCTGCACACTCTTTCACGACCGCCACGGGTCTAAATTCTTCAGGGTCTGCCTGCCCGGAGGTGAAGAGCCTGCTCTCAATCCAGTGGGCCCCCTCTGTGCAGCAGTGGCAACTGGTTTCAGGTGGTTCATCCAGACCGTCCACTCCACAGGCTGAGCAGGTGAACAGTTTGCGAGACCCACCAGCCAGTGGCGTATCGCAAGCTGCTGGAAGTGCGCCAGCATTGCGCCAGTACAGCACATGATTTGAATCGTAGCAGTGTCCATGAAGCAGAAGCGAAACGCCGCAACTGCGAGTTTCAATGGCTTTGCCTGTGCCAAGGTATTGCCCGATCTCGTCCCATACGTCCACTAAGGTGTCAGGCAGCGGACGCGTAACAGGGAACTTAGCGCAGTCGTCCGGGGTGCCTTTAATGCAGCAGAGGGCCGAATACGCAAGCTCCTGCATTTCGTAGGAGTACTGACCACATACCACGCGTTCCAGTTTGTCGATTAGTTGTTCTTTATTCATCATACTCAGCCTTATTAAACAAATTCATTACGCCACTGGCACCATCTGGCCGGAGCAGACTGCGGCCCGGTAGTAGAGCCGCAGGGGGTGTCGCTGGACTAACAGGTGCTCAGTGAGTCCCGCACTTCCTCATGACTGGTCATTTTCAGAAGAAGCTTTCCAGGGCAGCGTGGTTCCGCCTGTGAACGGGTGACGTCTTCGTTGATTGCCTGGATATGAGCAGATTCAACGGTCCGACGCTGTACGACATGGTTGCTCAGGTTGAATTCGCACTGGAGCCTTCTGGCATCAGAATCCGCGTTCATTGCAATACGTTCATCAAAGCGGCGGTTCATTCGCAGAGCCTCTTCGTGAGCTGCATCAACAAGGGTGCGTCTGGTGACATAGTCGTTACCAGCAAAAAACGATAGCTGAGCGTGTTCCGAAGAGTAGTCGGAGCTTCCCTTACAACGGGCAATCGCGGCTTCAGAGTGCAGGATTAATGAACTCAACCGTGAACAGACGTCATTGATGGTGCCGGTTTTCAGACAGTCGTGGATAAGTGTCCAGGCGGAAATGCTCAGCGGGCGGCTGGTGATCACATAGGGATTGTAATGATCAACCGTTACGATAGTACGCAGTGAATGAAGCGATTCGGACTGCGTACGTAAGTCACGGCGAACAGTACATGCCACCGAGGCAACATCTTTACATTCTTTGTCGGACATCGAGTCCAGTACGCGGATCTCCACCTCTGCCGCCTTTGAGGCGATATGCGCACTAATCTCACCCTTAAGACGTTTGTAGTCAGCCTTGAAGCTTCCCACGCTGTCAATATCGATCCAGTAACCACAGCTGTAACCAGCATTACCAAACTCGTCATCTTTCTCATAGTTCGGACAGCCGTCATTGCTCCAGCCAGCTTTTTCCAGCAGCTCGTCAATAGCGACCAGCTCAGCCATTGGTGCATGTTCGATAATGAAATAATGGACACGGCCCCAGGCATATGCGCGTGAACGGCCATCAACAGAAGTATCAGAAGTCGTCTGACGGGAAAGTTTCATGAGGTACTCCAGTTCTGCCCGGTACCGCCGGGGCGGTGGTGCGAAAGCCGCACCATGAATGACACTATGATCCTCCTAACTTCTATTGTCAATACAATTGAAGTGGCGTTGTATTTATTCATTATTTGGACCCGGCTCGTACGGAACGACCGTCGGGACTTGCCAATTATTCTGCGGTGAGCAGGGGGAAGGGAACATCCCACCGCTTGTTTCAAGATGTACAGCCAAGGAGGGCGCAGAATGCCTGACAGAATCATCGTGCAGCGGTAGCGAAAGACCTGACAAACGGGAAAAGTATCCTTTTATTCCAAAGCCAACCTCAGCTTTTAATGTCGCCAGTACGTTTCTTAAACATGCCAAATCGGTCTCTTATACGGCCGGATGGGCCCGATGAAAACGATAAAATGAGAAACAGAACCCGACACATCGCTGCTCTCTGGGAAAGCCGGTCAGCAGATGGAGCGCCAGGAACTAAATCCGCTGGTTTTAATAATGATTGAGGAGAACAAGATGAAAGATAACAAGACACGTCCTGTAGACTCGTATGCTCATGCTGATTTCATGGAGTCCGTCTTCAGCAACCTCAGGGCTTTCTGTGATGCGGAATGCCAGCGGCTAACTGCCGGTTATCCCCCAACTGTCAAACCAGAACAGCAAAGCACTGACGGCCAGCTGTCGGCGGCATAAATCATTACCTGCCAGTTCGTTCAAATTTCCGCTTCCTTAAGCCCGGGCCAAAAGCCCGGCTCAATCCAAAAACTGAACGTACCGGTTTACCTCTATATCTCCTCAATCCCCTGCGACTTACAAGAGACCCGCACCGGTTTAGCCATTCCTGTCCTGCCACTCTCTCATCACTGGCCCAGACAACCGGAAAAGTAACTTTTCTCTCCGACTCACCTTCTGAACCAGCTATTTTGCTTAAACGTAAAAACGGCCCACTGTTGTGAAGATTTAAAACGGACGGATCGAGTAGTATTGTCTCAGGAATTTTTTTTAAGAAAAGTTACTTTTTCTTCTGTGCAACCTATTAGAAAAAATGTCGAACCTGGTATTGTTGTGTTGTAGCGCAGTTAAACAACCAACCAAAAGAGAGAACAAAAATGTCCGCAATCGAAACTGAAGTAAAAAACAACAGCAACGAAATCAGCCTTCGTGGTTACCTGGAACGCACTGGTAACGGTGCCCGTAAAGGTAACGGCCTTATCATTGACCCTTCGGTTGTTGTAGAGCAGGAAGGCTTTAACACCCGCACGGCCGGTATGGGCGAGCTCTACTATTCAATGCCTCACGTTGTGGAACACCTGAACAGCCTGGCCGATGCCTACATGGAAGACCCGTTCAGCGTGACGCCTATCGTTGTTCAGATGGTTAATGGCGTACCTGTACTGCGTCAGGGGGCTTGCCGTATCCGTTCCATCGCTATTGCAAACCGCCAGCTGGAAGCAGAAGGGCGTGAACGCATTACTCGTATTCGCTGCGAAGAGTTTCGCGGTAGCGCTTCAAAAGCAGAACTCTTCACCCTGACCGGCAACTCCAACCTGGCGCTGTCTGTCGTAGCTGAAGCGCTTTCAATTAAGCGTCTTGTTGAAGATAAAGAAGAGCCTAAGACCTTTGCGGAACTGGCAAAAAAACGTGGTAAATCAGAGCAGCATCTTCGCCAGATGGTTCGCGTACTGGACCTGCCTTCTGAACTACAGACCATGCTTGTGAGCGATCAGGTGAGCATGTACGTTGCGCTGGACGAGTATATGTACAGCGGTGAGGATGCGGTAGATAACATCAACAAGGCGATCTCCATCTATGGTAAAGCGACGAAAAACACGCTGAAATTCGTCAAAGCTGCCAAGGTAGAAGAGCGCATGGCAGATCCGCAGACTCCGGAAAACTCCGGTGATGAGCAACCGGCAGGTAATGCTACCGTTAACACCCCGGTACCGGATCAACTGAATGATGAAAGCAATACAGAGACGCTGGTTACGCCACCGGTACAGGAACCAGCTCCGGCTCCAAAGGACAGCGCTCCTAAACAGAACCCGGCAGGTAAAGCACCATCCATGTCCAGCGTTCTGAACAAAAAGACCGTGACCGTCATTGCCGACACCGCGATCCCGATTTTTGAACGTATTGCTGAAGAAGCCAAGCTTAAAGAAGGTGAATCTGTCAGCACTGATACTTACACGCTTGTTCTGACCAATGATGAAATGAACGATATCATCAATGCTCATGCTGACCTGAAAGAGTACCTGCGTAAGCATGCTGAGAAGATGAATAAGGGACAGGCATGATTTTCTGACCGACCCCTCCATCCGGACGGGTCGGTAACTTTTTCAGGACAAGGGGAAACAGGGCAATGAAGAAGGCTTTTATCAACGTAGACAAGACTAACCCACTGCCAGTCCTGACGGATTCGGTGACCCGGGTAAGTATTCAGTGCACGGCAAAAGATGAAAACGGGGCAGGGATCGAAGTGAACATCCTCGACCTGATTCAGGATCATGATACGGATGAAGTGAAAGTGCAGTTTGGGAGCTCGCCTGTTCAGGCTCTGGCGATGCTCCGCCGGGTTATGACAGCACTGGAAAAGCAGGCAAATGCAGAACTGCAACAGAATTCCTGCTCGCGTATGCAGTAAACGGTAAAAGCAGAATGTTCCCTACTGGATAAACCCGGTGGACCTCACGGAGAGCAAGTCACCGAATGGTTCACTGTTAAGTGATATACATCCGGATTTATAAGGTTTTGCAGCATCCGAATAGGCAATAAATAGAATTATTTTGATTTATCTCAGCAAGGAAATGGAAAGCTACCAGATTTTAGGATAGCGAAATGCCTGTATCGCTACTCTGCTGAATTAGAAATGATTTTAAACGCAATGCATAATGATAGAATAGCAATGCCTTTAATTATTTGTCACGTCTGAATTATATGTAGACTTACGGAGAGGATATGGTAATTACTTATTCATTATCGGAAACGTTTAATATGTTTTTACGCGAGATTATTGCATCTGGACTTGCAGTTTTTTGCGCATGGTGCGTTTTGTGTCTTTTCTCTGATCAGGAACGAGGTAAAGAGGTTCCTGTTTCTATGAAAAAAATAACTTCAAAGTCAGCTTTCTCCTACTTTATCAGTTCTCAAATTGCCGCTTTTATTATCTCCTTGTTGGGTTCAATCTTAAGCACGAAATGGGACAACATCGTCTGGAATGATGAAATAAGACAGTTTTATCTGCATGTAGGATTTGGGCTGGTAGCTTGTGTATTCTGTCTGCTTGTAATCTTGCATGAGAAATTTATCAAAAGAAATTTAAATGTTTATTCTGGTTATTGTGGTTCACTGGCAGTTAGTCTCACAGGAATCTTTGTACTTTGTGCGTTATATCTGACATTTTCATTACCATTTCATTATGAAGAACGTCTACTTAATGATGCATCCTTGGTGGCTTCGGATGGCGTTGAAAATTCAGTCGTTTTTGCAGACGGTCGTTACTGGGTTTTTGAACTGGGCTTACCATATTTCAAACAGTCATTGCTCAAAGAGGTAAGAAGGGGCAGGTACCAGCTAATCTGCACTACAGAAAAAAAACCAACATGCTGGTCTGGCAAAAAACTTCCCGAAAAACCAACCTCTTTGAAAGCTAGTTCATAAAGATTTAAACTGCTCGCTTAAATCCACACTGGTCCAATTTTGAAAATTTATTGTGTTTTTAAAAGAAATTACAGTGTGGGTTATTAGCCAGTAGGTCGGAGTTTTATATAATACCCAAAAACACAGGAGGTATTATGAAAACCAATCTGGCCTATGCATCTAATTGCTCCGATTCTGTCTACTCCTATATTTATCAGGCACTGCAACAACGCTCTGGTGCCGAGAATGAAAGCCTTTATCAGCAGGCCATTTCCAGCTGCTGCACAGATAAACAAAAAAAGAAACTGGCCGGGTATTATGCCGGTCCATGGCAGCTGCTATTCAACGCGTGGTGTAACAATCGCGTCCCTAACACAGCGGTGCTGGCCCTTTTACTCCAGCAGTGCTTATCTCATTTCCAGTGCGAAGAAGTGATCGCAGCCTGGCAGTAACCCTATCAAGCCCCTTCGTATAGCGGAGGGGCAGGAGATATCTCATGTACAGAAACGACAGAAACGTGGATTCCTTCAACCTGGTTAATGCTCTTCAGCCGGTCTTTCGTAACACCGGCTGTGGGATGTTTGAATATGATCGTAAAAAGCAGAATGAAACCGCTGATTCAATCTTACGAGCGTTGGCGTTAAATGCCGATTTCGCGAGGGCCTTAAAACAGTACGTCCGGATTAATTCTGTACGACGGGTTGTTCAGTTCGATGACGGCTCGGTTCGCTATGGTATTCATGCCGAATTTGAAGGGCATAATAAAATTAATTCCTTCCGTATTTTTAAAGATGAAGATACAGACGCATTTGACTCCTATTTTTATTCGGTTTGCGATAATAAAGCTGAGCTGGTGGATTTTAAAATGGACTCTCTCGATATTCAATTGCAGGCAGTTTTTGAAAAGGTGACAGGTATTTTTCTGTCACATTAAATATTCAAATTTTCAATCCTCGGGCTGATAGACAAAAAACGCACTTTAGAATATAGATGAGATGAATATGAAAAACGTAAATATTTTGGATACCGATATTGCGGCCATTAATGCTCTTTCTGGCGTAGAACTGACTGACTTTCTCACTGCCGGGTATCAGGTAAACTGGTTAGGAGAAAGGGAGGTTTCGCTGGTGGGCTTTCCGTGTTTAGCAAGCAACAAGCAGCCGGTAGAAGTTGGTCCCGGCATTTTCATTAATCGCGTGTACAGCAGAGACAGCCAGTCTCTGAGCGGGAAATTGCGCTATGACCTGTCTAATGGTCTGGCAACGAGTGCATTTTCATTTTTCTCCCAGTCAGGCTGGTATGGGGGATTCCGTGTCGTATCTTTCCGTGACAACGGGCCAGCTGCGTTAATCAACATTGGTATTGTCCATGAGAATGTTTTGAATGCATTTTGTGCTGACTTCCCCCGGGCCAATGTGAGCGTAACCCGTTTTCATTGTGGCATGACGCTTGAGCAGATCCGAATGTTCATTTCAGACACTGCTTACGATATGCCGCTTTATAACAACGAGTCTGACTTTCGCAGGCTCGCCAGTTAGCATGGAGGCTGACTTCAGTGCTTACGCCTAAAAGCCGGTGAGCGAGGTGGCGGAACCGGTTGGCTTCGCCCAGTCTTACTTACTTCTCTCAAGGTACTGCGCTGCAAGCGTACGTAAAAAAAGTAAGTAGCTAAATGGCGTGAGCGATTAGTTCTATACGGGAAGAAGTCATAGTATTCTGAAATGATAGTTATCTCATACGAACGATAGTAATGGAGTTTCTTAATGGGCGTTGATATCTGCTGGCGATTTCAAAGGGAAGAAAAGCCTGGTAAATGGATTAATTTATCAAGCAATTATAAAGGGGACCGATCATATCTCCACTTTGCCTGGCTCGGATTTGATGTAGATCGTGAAAGGGCGAGCACATCAGCAGTTTTTATCCACGCATTACGCGGATTACCTGATGATATACCGTCCGAAGATGATGATTTATTCGGTGAACATTCATACTCATGGCTGACTTCGGAAGAAATTTTGTCAGCCATACCACCCGATAACGCCGGAGAGGTGATCCAGGAATTTGTCGAAGAAGTAAAGCGTCTCCACGTGGAGAACGGCAGCGTCCGTTTCGTCTTTGGATTTGAAGGGTAACCCGTAAGAAAGTAGCTATCTTACCCGGCTAGGTCTCCAATCTCTCAGATGCTCAAAGAGGGCCGGGCATGGTGCCCACACATCCCCTACCATTCCGATTTGATATTCGTCTAATACACCCTTTAAAGAAAACAAGCAGACGGCAATGAGACGTCGGATTAGCGTCAGCAAATATGAGACGTCAGTAGTCGATGTTTGTCCTGCGGAACGTGAATCTGTTTACAAGGGGTAAAGCCGTACCATCCATGAGGGCTCAGAGAGCCGGGGTCTCCTCCAGATCACTGGAAGTTATTGACTCTGGCAGGCCTATCCCTATGACTTTTTCCCGGATGGCAAATTAAGAGCGAACAGGGCCAAATTAGTACTCTTTTCTAAACGGAAATACTGAATCACCCTGATATAACTGGTCTCTCACAAGACAGGAGATCATCAATGGAACGTGTAATATTTTCAGTAATCTTTTTTATGATGCTGGGCGTACCTTTTTACCTTCTTTATAAAATTGCCCGGGACATTTTTGGTACCGCCGGTGCTGGTGAGCCTGCACAATTGCCTCAGGGCAAGCAAAGACGCTCAGGAGGCGCTGGTTCGGGTTCGATCTGGCAAGGACACCATCTACAGGGGAGCAGCCATTTGAACCCCCTCGGAGGTGATTGTAATGGTGAAAATAGCATAGCTGGTGGTTGTGATGGTGGCGGTGGAGGAGGTGACGGAGGTGGTGGTGGTGACTGATAGCCTGCAACTTTAACTATCAGGATGAAACCCATGTCCAGCAACCGGAAAAAGAATTCATTTCAACCGAAAAGCCCTGCCTTAAAGTGAAGCGTATTAAACGTGAAGGATGCTGAATTAGAGGGTATCGGTTTTATACTGAAGCGTAACTGGAAGAAGGATCTGAAATTAACTATTACGGAAAAGTAACTTTCTGACTCACCACGTACGCCCCTCGGTTATGCCATACAGTTTGATACGAAAACAGATCAGTAAGTAGATTGCTATACGCCGGAGAGAAGTCTATTTTTCATGCACCGAACCTGTTTGGCCTGCAATGGAAGCAGGTATAATAATCACATACAAAGGAGGGCATTATGAATACATTTTTATACGTGCTTTTGGCCTGGATTGTTGTGCTTTTTATCGCCAACAAACTGCTCGCAAGACGTAAGCCCAATACGGTTAAAATCCTGGTACAGCGCAACGGGAAAGCCGCAGAGGTTGATGCTGTAGTGGTTCAGGGTTCAAAGAGAGCTAACAACAGTTCTGTTGCGGACAGCGACGCGGTAGATAGTTATTTTGAAATGAATCCTTACTCCCGCGAAAACCAGGCGAATGGTTGGGCTATGCTGGCCAGAGACGATGACCAGCTTAAATAATCAGTTGAGTGTGATGTGTAAAGCAGCTTAAAACTCTAAATGGACGAACAGGGGAGGTGACAAAGATGACAACCAATACAACAACGACCACCTACCGCTCAGAAGAAATCGTGCCGTTCAGACGGCCCAAAGGGGATCTGGATAGTCGGTATATGCCTCAGGTGTATGCAATGGTGCGGAACTGGGCAAGTAACCCTGCTCAATATGGTGAGGGTGTACTGGCCTCCTACCGCCAACCGGCAGTAAACCTTGCCTACCAGGTAAAAGGAACTCGTGTTGTTTTAATTCTGGTACCAGTAGAGTGCGAGCCACCTGGAGTGATAATGACGGAAACAGTCCTGTGGCCGTCACTATCACTTGTAGAAGTCTTGCAGACCTTGCAGGAGGCCTGGCAAAATATTCCGGCGTTAAACCCCTGACGACTTCTGTCAATATCACCGGCTAGTGATTTACCTCTCTGCTGGTGGTCAGCCCGCCTAAGTTCAAATTATCTCTTTCTAAATTAGCCCGGATAAAAATCGGTCCCTCTAAAATAGCCTGCCCTGAGTAGGCTACGTCATACAAAGCGTTGGCCAGTCACCAGCTGGCTGGTGGCCATAATGCTCCACAGGATAAACCGTATCAGAACTACGCAAAGAAAAAGCCCCAACAATTTACCGATGGGGCCTTTTGCAGACATTTTACAGCCTTACCAATGATAGAGCGCTAAGGCTTCTGCTTAGTGAACAGACTTGCCCACAGATAATGGATAAAGTTGAGCAGAATGTATGTTACTCGTTGCTCGAATTTCATCGGGGCTTTGTACTTTGTCGTTATGTTATGAATATGAGTAAGGTCCGTATAGAGCCCTGGCGACTTCCTTGTTGACTTCAACACCGAACAGATGTGCTGAACAGACTCCGGTGTGAACAACCGTAGCCCTCGTCGTTGTTTGACTTTATGGATAAAATCGTCCATCCCCATACATAACCATTCCGGCTTGATGCCATCAAACTTACAACGTCCGTTTATGATGACGACATTGATACATTCCAGTTCTCTAGCCTTAAGAGCAGACTGAATAGCCCTGATGTGCCCCTGGTTTTGCTTAAACGGGTTCTGCAACTTGAGGGTTCGGGACTGAGTCCATTTCCGCCAGTGGCTTTCCTCCAGAGTACCGTAGAGCTTGCCTACGTAGTTTTTCTGCTCTATGACGTATATACCATGTGGGGCTACGAGAATGTGATCAACCTGCGTAGTGCTATGAGCCGACAACTGAAAGGTGAGATCACTAAGTAGCCCCTGAGCTTCTTCAGGAAGCCCAGATTCAATTGCCTTTGCAGTCCGCCGTTCCGCTATGGCAGAGGTCATAAATCCCAACAGACACAGCAACACGACGAAAATAAGGATAATGAAAGCTACCCCCGTAATGCTCCACAGCAGATTGAAAGCATCCATGTTACCTCACAGAGGGGTAGCTGGTGGCATTAACAGATTCTACTAAGCGGGTAGTGGTACCGGTAAGGCTCTCAATATTTGAAGACAGGCTCATCAGCATGCCGAGTGCAGAACGGAGATTACGATGAGGCTCATTGTAGTTTTTGAACGTGTCAGTGGAGTACATTTTTGAAAGACGTGTACGGATCTCTACTGACGTAAGATCTCCATCCACCAGGCCGTACTTAACTGCCTGAGGTGTTGGCCATACACGGCCTGAATAGAGAGAAACAGCATCGGCATCATGACGCGAGAGAAGCTTTTTACCCCGTCCAAGTTCAACATCAGTTATAAATTTTTCATGCATCGTGTTCAGGATCTCCTTCTGCATGAACTCCCTCGTTGAATCGGACAATGGGTGGAAGGGGTCAAGAGCATCTTTGAACGGCACTGTTGCAAATAGTCGGTGGTGATAAACTTATCATCCCCTTTTGCTGATGGAGCTGCACATGAACCCATTCAA
>NZ_JAWUEI010000047.1:0-20598 GCF_036663495.1 Enterobacter sp. 342 | reverse complement strand
AGATAGTGCCCGACCCTGAATGGCCGTAAAAAAGCCTCAGCCGGTTATGACGCAACTGATAGCCAGTTATGAGCTGGTTATTGGGTGCGAAAGCACTGCCACGTTATTCCTTTTGCCCGGCCACGCGCCGGGTTCTTTTTTTGCCTGGAGGAAATGCATGGTTGAGGCAAAAACACTGACAGCCAGACAGGCGGCCGATCTACTAATCACCTCACCGAGAACTGTCTACCGTCTTATCGACTCGGGGCAGCTGGCCGGGAAGAAGATCGGGAACAAATACCGCACAACCGACGTTGCCTGTATTGCGTATTTACACGACCCGCGCGATCCTGTTTCCGCGAGCGCGGGTGAACATAAAGGAGAAATTTTATGTCAATCACCCTCAGAGGCGGCGTCTGGCACTGTCATTTCGTTACGCCGTCAGGGAAAAGAGTTAGACGATCTCTTGGCACGGGGGACAAGAAACAAGCGCAGGAGCTGCACGACAAGCTGAAGGCTGAAGCGTGGCGGGTGGATAAAATCGGGGAACTGCCGACGAGGACATTTGAGGAATGTTGCATAAGGTGGATCCGCGAGAAGGAGCATAAGCGGTCACTCGATGACGATAAGACCAAAATCGAATATTTCCTACGGCATTTCTCCGGCCGGGATATTTCAACCATCACGGCTGATCAGGTTCATGAAGCTGTTTCGAAGATGGTCAACCGCAAGCATATTCAGGTGTGGGAGTCTCGCCGGGACGCGGCTATACGGCGGGGAAAGGAACCGCCTCCGTATGTTGAGAAACCGGTAAGCCAGGCCACAAAGAGCCAGCACCTTTCGTTCATGCGATCTCTGTTCAAGGCTGCGGCTAATGACTGGGGCTGGATTAAAACAGCCCCGGTTATAAAAACCAAAAAGCCGATCAGCAAACGCATCCGATGGCTGACAAAGGACGAGGCAGAACGGTTAATTGCCTGCATGCCTGAGTCGATAAAGCCGGTGGTGATATTTGCACTGGCAACCGGCCTGCGCCGCTCCAACATAATTGATCTGGAGTGGCAGCAGGTCGATATGCAGAGAAAGGTTGCATGGGTAAATCCGGAGAACGCGAAGGCGGGCAAGGCTATCGGCGTTGCTCTGAATGATACCGCATGCAGGGTGTTAAGAGATCAGATCGGGAAAAGCTCCAGGTGGGTATTCGTACACACGAAGCCATCGACGCGCCCGGATAAAACACTGACTCCGGCTGTCAGGAAAATGCGTGTGGACGACAACAGCGCCTGGCGCATTGGTCTGGCAAAAGCGGGGATTGAGGATTTCCGTTTTCACGACCTCCGGCATACCTGGGCGAGCTGGTTAATTCAGTCCGGCGTTCCGCTGTCCGTGCTGCAGGAGATGGGCGGCTGGGAGTCGATCGAAATGGTCCGTCGTTATGCTCACCTGGCACCGAACCATTTAAGCGAACACGCACGGAAAATAGATGCCATTTTTGGCAACCATGACACAAATACGACACAAGGAGAAAATCAGGCTGGTTTGAAACTGGCGTAAGTTACTGATATTGAATGGTACGCCCTGTAGGATTCGAACCTACGACCTACGGCTTAGAAGAACGTAGAGTACTATTTAACGCACTGTAATATCATTGGTTTTTCCGCGCTCGCACGTGGTTTGTGTCATTACGTGTCGTTATATGCTTCTGCGTTTCGTTATGACTCATTAATGCATGACACATCTGTGACACAGAGAATGCACAGCCATGCCGCATGGCATAGCTATGCAGTTTCCCCATCACCTCAACCTCTTCCGCAGCCTCCCCCTCTATCGCTTCACCATCATCACAAATCAGCGCCCTGCCCATGACTCTCGCAAACTGAGTCCGTCCGCCGCTGAGGATTAGCAGAACCTGATTCTGTACCAGTCTGGTGCACGGCTCGATAGCGGCAATCAAAGCGCTGGCAACTCGCGTCAGCGCATTAGAGGGTGGCGCTAAACCTCAGGCTCTTGGCTCATCCGCTGATTGAATAGAGAATCTGCAGGCATTTCGAGTCGAAGGTCTATCCATCGTCCCTCCGGAATATCCATCGGATCGCCTGCAATAATCATTGCTGTTTCCACATCAAAACGGCGACGGAAAACTGACACAGTCAACATACCATCGTCGGAAGTCTTGATATCGACGAAACACAGGAAGTTTCCATTTATATCCTGGGGTATCTCCACCGTCCATCCTTCAGGGTTGAGGCCGAGACTGCCCGTGACGCGATACACACCTTCGGCCTCTCTTGATGCAGTAACCCCTTCTGCCTCTTCATTGCATTCAACCATACCCGTCCCGTAAAGTTTTATTACTGGTGAGGCTCGTTTAATAAATCCGTTAGTATCTACCGTTGTATTCCCGTCCGACCAGAACACCCTCCAGCCTGCCAGCGATGTACCGTTAAACGCCCTGACCGCAAGACGAGCATCCATACCTACCTGTATCTGGGTATAAGTCGTTGGAGATCTGAACATATGCATTAACGGGGCGAAAGGATCGAAAAAGTTTGTATTTGCCTGCCCGCTCCCTCCCCAGAATCCTGTCGCCGGGGCGAGATTTGCATTAGAGAGAATATTCGAGTTCGTCGCCCCTAAGCCGAAAGAGTTGACCTGCAGCATCGCCCCAGAAGTTGTATCAATTAGAGAGCTCTGGGAATTGCGGGTAGCGGCACTTCCTAAACCGAGGTTTGAACGAGCGTTTTCTGCAGTCGTTGCCCCGGTCCCGCCCTGGCTGATACTGAGCGCTGTTGTCAGGCCGGAAAGACTGGTGATATCGCTGTTTGCACCTTTCTTCGCCAGTGATTTTTGACCGGGTACGGTAACGGCAACGCCATTGATAGTGATGGTAACATCAGATGTCCCGTTCATCACATCAGCGAAGCCGCTCATGTAACGCTGATACATTGTGAAGGTTTCAGCGATGTCCTGCGCCAGACCATCCACGCTCAGGCTGTCGCTCAGAAGAATGGCGTATTTAGTTCCAGAAGGTACGGCAGGGTTAGCAGCGGGCGTAACGGTAAGAGAGGTTGCGCTTCCAATCGCGGTAATCTGAAAAACCTGCGCCGGACTGGTCAGGGCGATAACAGTGCAGCCGTTACGAATAAGAGAACCAGCAGCAGTGAAGTTTGTGCCGGTACCTGTAAGGGTATTTCCGCTGATGGCAATAGTGCCGGTGTTATAAAGCATATTTTCTCCTGTTCTCGGTGCATCGCCTGAGCAGGCTTTGCATAATTTAGATTAAATGTTTGAAAGCGAGGGTGGACCAGACATAATAAATAACCGAGCCGAATATTTTAATTACTACCTAAACTAGGGATTGCCATTCCACCCTAATAATAAAAACTATTTAAACTTTTTATTTCTAGCCAACAAACGATCCTGTACCTCTTGTTATTGTTAAACTTGGGGAGTAAATGCCTTTGCTTACTGAGTTAGCATTAACGATAGTTAATTTTGCCGTTACCGTGCTTGCATTTATTCCCTTCACTCCAAATCTCAATGTGTAAAAATTATTAGCATACGCGCCGGATTGCACTGGCAGATTTGAAAAGGTTTTGGATGTCCCATTAATATCAATAATGACATTCATACGGGAATCGGCATTCACTGCTGAATAAAAGGTTGCTTCTACAAGAGCATTCTTAGCGAGACTACTTGATCCTGAGTCAGTATAAGTAATCGTTTTAACTAAATTAGCAGTTCCGCTTAATGAAGCATCCGAACCGACACCAACGTTGGCAACATCACCAACAAATGACGTTGCCTCTATAGTTCCGGTAAATTTCCCACCTGAGGCATAAACCATCCCTCGTACTGTAACGTTGTTGAAAACAGCATAACCGGATTTGTTAATATGCCAGCCAACGTTCCCAGTGCCATCCCAGGTTGATGACTGGATGTAATTACCGATTTTGGTGTTACCGATCGTCCCCTCTCCGATAACAGCATCGCGGATTATCAACTGACCATTTTGCGTGGTGAATACGATGGTAGGGGTTCCTCCTGCCTGCATCATCACTGCAAAACGATCTGCGAGGAATAATACCTGCGACTGCATGCCAGATGGCGTATTCTGAACACCAATCCCCATCCCTGCTGCATACTGATTACCATTAGAATCAATAGCGACCTTGATGCTGTACATTGCATTCAGGTCGCCATTGACGTTCGCAATGGCCTGCGCGTTGGTGGTGATCGCTGAAGTGTGCCCGTTGATGGTCGCCGTAATGTCGTTTATCTGCGTGGCCGTGGCCTGCTGATAATTGGAAAACGTCTGGTTCAGGCTGTTGATTGCTGCCTTGTTGCCGTTCACGTCAGTCTGCAAACTCAGCAGCGAACGCGCTGTTGCCTCCCTGTCGCTTGCCATAACATTATCAATACGATCGATGCTGGCCTTACTGTCACCGTACTGCGCGCTGAGTCTCACCTGCTGATCAACCTGCGCCAGCGTACTCGTTATTAGCGCGATGGAGTTACTCTGAATACCGCCGCTGGCCTTATCAGTTTGTGCACCCAGCTCTTCCAGGCGTGATGCCATTGAGGAATCGAGGTCCGTGACAACCTGGCTAAGGTCAGTGATTGATGCTGTATTCTTAGCACCTACAGCAGCTGCTGAATCAGCTTTGTCAGATGCAGCCTGAGTGGCTGCAGTCAACTGGCTTACCGCCGAAGCGCGAGCTTCAGTTTCCGTTGCTAACGCCTGGCGAACTTCAGTAATACCCGCTTCATTCTGTGCAGTTTGTGCCTCAAGACGAGTAACATCCGTGACGCGGGCTTCCGTCTCAGTGGCGATCACCTCCCGGAGCTGTTCGAATGTCGCAGAGTTAGCCCCCTGCTGCGCAGTCTGGCGCACAACAACATCAGCAATAGCCAGGGCGTTGCCAATGATTGCTTCTGCTGTCTGCTTATTCGATCCAACCGCCGATGCAAGACCGTTTGCATTCTCTTTGATTGCATCAGCCAGTTCTGCGAACTTTTCACTACTCTCGACGGCGCTCTCGATGAGGTCTTTAAAGGTATCGCTCTCCTTAATTTCCTCCAGGATTGCATCGGTGATATCGCTAAAGTCATCCGTTGGCTTTCCTGAAGCCTCAACAAAATCAGAAACCCCGAACGCGTTGCGTGTCCGGACATAAACGTAATAGACGTGGTCAAACTTGAGCTTTTGAATGGTCCACTGGTTCCCCCTTCCGAGGAATTGAGTTTTGTTCTCAATGTCATCGGTTAATGGGATCGGAGTCTCGCCTGCGTACCAGAACTCAAAAGAGGTATCTGATGTTGCCGTTACAGACATAACTGGCACCAGAGTGGCCTGTAATGGTCCGGGTATCCACTGAACGGAGTTAGGAGCCTTTGGCGCGCCTATAATAAGACTCACCTGAGTTTCGGCGCCTTTCATCCCGTTTTCATTGCGCCCACGAACGCCGAGCGTGTAGCTACCGGCAGCCAGACCGTAAAACTCATACCGGAACTGGTCAGTTTCGTACTGAGATACCAGCTTCCCATCAGCACTGTAGATGTACAGCTCAAACACCAGCTTTTTAGTGGTGGTTGCCGTCTCCCACGTTGCTGTAACCTGGACGGTCTCAGTGTTTGTGTTCAGGATTCGCAGGTTTTCCACGTTAGGCACGCGGTAGCCGTTCAACGTATCGCTGGGAACTTCAAACACTGCACCCTCGTCAACGATTGCCTGTTTGTTGGGGTCGTGCAATGAGGCCGTTATGCTGTAGACGGAGTTGTTTTCCGTTTCGGCAACGCTCAGTATCCGGAAAAGGCGAATCGCAACGCTTGCGGTTGAAATGGCAAATACAGTTCCCGCCCTCACCCAGTTCGGTTCGGTTTTGAGTGTGACGTTATTTCCGTTAACGCCATCAATCTCATAGCGAGAGAACTTTCCGTCCCTCCCCATAATCGACATAGTGGAGCCGTCTGTTACTACCGAGGAGTCCACAGCGTCAACCGTTATCACCTTCCCGGAATGAGAAACAATTCTCCCCCCAAGACGATTTCCGGCGTAGTCATTGTCCATGACCTCAACGATATCACCCGGAGTGAAGTGGATAGCATCCCGAGCCATCTGGAAAGACAACCTGCTGCTTTCACGCTTTGCTGTTTCCAGCAGCCATTTACCTGCCCGCCATGCCTGTCCGCGAGAGGTGCAGCCAAACGCCTCCAGAGTGGTTTCGTTGTAGTTTCCTTTGGCTATCATCTCATCGTCGGAAACGTACTCTTTCACCTGCTCCCAGCCGTTGTCAGGATCGGTCCAGGACACTACAACGGCATTGTATTTCTCTGAACGCTTTACAGAGCTTCGTTTGAACTCGCCATTCACAACGTTGGCGTTCGTGATTGTCGCAATCGGATCCTGTGGCGCGTCCAGCATTACTGACAGGCGCAGGCCGTCCCACAGCGCAATGCCACGGAACATGCTCGCTATCTTGTCGAGAATGTCTCGCGCACTCGCCTGCTCTGTGATGTAGGCGTTGAGCGTCATGCGTGGCTCTTTGCCGCCATACCCATCATCTACAAGCTGATCGCAATATTGCGACAGAATGTAGAGTGCGCCATCGTCAACATCGATGTATCCGGCGCGTTTCGCCAGGCCAAATCGGGTGTTTTTCGCCAGCTCACGGAACAGCCACGCCGGGTTGTTAGTCCATGCCTTTTTGAAGCCCCCCGTCCACAGCCCGGAGTAAGTTCTGGCAATTGAATCGTAGTTATCCGGTACGTCAACGATCAGCCCGCGAAGATGATATGTGCGGCTCGGCGTGTCGGTGTACTGGTCACGGTCGATGACTGAGCCGGCAACAGCAGAGAACGGATAGCTAAGGTTGTCGTCGGTGATCTCGCTATAGCTGTTCCAAACAGTCCCGTTTGACAGCAAATCGCTGCTGCTGTCAGGCGTAATGCGGCGAACGCGGATATCAAACGGTTTGGTGTCGGGGGCATCAATGACGTGCGCCTCAAGGTACTCGCCAGAGATTTTCCCTGTAATCGTCACCGTCTTCTCCATGACCCAGCCCGACGAGCCAGTTCTGGTCTCGATAACCATCGTTACAGAGGTGTTTTTCTGGTTACCCTTGGAGTCCTGCTCCATGAGCCCGGTGACGCCGATGTTAAAACGAACGCGGGTCACGTCCTGATCTGTCACGGTTCTAACCAGCGGGGTGTCGTAAGTGACCTCAGTGTTAACAATGGTCGTCGCTTCGATTGCAGAGAAGCCGTTGATTGGCTCCTGAGTCTCCGATCCAGGTCGCCAGGCAACACTAATGCCATTCACGTTGACATTACCGTTCGAGTCAGTGATAGGCGTCTTATTCAGCTTGAATGAAGACAGGTGCTCCTGATCCACCGGGCCCGCAATTGGCCCCTCAGATATCAGATCCAGTACCCGATAGAATTGTTTTGATTTGAGGTTATCGTCGAGTAGTTTTGGGGTTGATGCTTTACCGCCACCTGAAGACATAGCGCCACCTTAGCTGATTGATTCTTCCCAGTCGGAATTATTAGATGTGTCGATGCCGAGACTTATTACGTTGCTGCCGACCTCCATCTCACCGAGGAGTATCGGTACGGGATGCCCCTGTCCGACCCTGTTTTCTGCACTGGTAAACGAGTTATTCGTGAGGGTGTTTGTTTCGGCCGCTTCCGCTGAAGTTTTGCTTTTCATGTTCCGTGACATGTAGATGGAGTAAGCAACCGAGGCGGAAGACAGCACTAGTGAGGCAATGAGAACTATCGTACTGGTCTCAAGTCCCGCCCCCTCAATCACCGGGACAAACAGCACTACAGAGCCATCCTTCAGGCGCCGATCCATGTGCCACTGCACCGAAGACGTTTCAACATCCTCACCCGCCACTCGCATTCTTACTCTGGCGTTCAGGAATGCTTTTTTGAACTCATGATTCTGAGCAAGCAAAAGACGAATGCCCTGGGCAGGGGTATCAACGTTCAGCTCGACTTTGCGGAAATGTCGGCGTAAATGCCCTGCAAATTTAAAGATGAGCACTGTTCATGTCTCCATATGGAATGCATCTGCTTAACGTATGCCGGGCGCATTTGCTCTCTCCGGCTTAAATGCCCTGAGCAATCGTGGTGAAGAACCATATTGTCATCGAGCAGAATCATTGCGTGGCAAGGGTCGGCACCGGGGAATGGCTGCCTGATTATTACGTCACCTGGCAGCGCTTCTCCCGGCGATACCTGATTGAAGCCATTGCGCGACATGTTGTTCAGATAGAGATTCTCCCCTCTCAGCCACCAGCCATTCGTCCTTTCGAAGTCAGGGAGTTCAATGCCGCACAGGTGATACGCATCACGGAATAGCGTGTAACAATCAGTCACTCCGTGCTCGAACCGCCTCCCCAAAAGGTAATCCAACGGCCTGAACGTTCTGATTTTCCCGTTACAGGCCAGCACCCATGGAAGGCCCGATGCAACCTGGCATTTACGGTCGGATCCGGACAGAACCGGGCTGTTCATTGGGTGAGAGTGGAATACCGCAGTCACCTCTCCAGCCTCCTCGGCCGCCAGCCACTCATCATCACTGATTCGGAAGTGCTTTCCAGGCTCCGGGTGAACATTCAGACAGCGGAACAACTGCCCGCCATCCAGGATTAAGCCGCACACCTCATCCTGCGACGATGCCGCATAATCGAGTAATTCCTGCATCATGAAACCTTCTGAGAGCCGGGGAAGCTGCTGATTGGCATTGGTTCCGGTCGTGGATAACGGAAGCGGCAGCCGCTACGGCGGTGAGAGCACTTATCTTTCGCCGGGTCAGTGGTTGGATTGTCGCGCTCATCTGCAACCGGCGGCCCGTCATATCCGCACCCGACGCCGCGATACAGCCACTGGCAGACGTCGGCAAGGATGGTTCGCGCCGGGATGATAGCATTGTCGCAGTCAATCGGTGTCGCCAGCGTGTAGGTCACCTGCTCGAACGTCTCTTCCGTCATCTCCTCAACAACGTAGCGGGAAACCGCTTCCTGCGTCGGATCTGCGTCAGGGTTGCCATTGGGGAAGTTCACCGCATCCAGGTATTTCACAGGAACCTGTCGCCGGGTGATAACAACTCCCAGCATGTCATCAAAGTCATGGTTAATGCCTGTCAATAATCCGGTAACGTTCGCTACTGCCATTGACGGGCGGGCGTATGTGCCTTCGTTCTTTGACTCGAAACCTTCAACTGCTATCGGGTAAGCCTGATACTGGTTTCCCTTCCAGATCACATTACCGTAATAGCCATTAGTACCCGAATGGAAGCGGATAAGGTCCCCGCCATATGGCTGGAGGTCTGCTTCGAAAAGGTCAATGAAAGCGCCTACTCCGGCATCGACGCTATCAATAATCATATTGGATGGTATGTCGCGCACGGCAAACTCCTATAAAAAAGCCACCAAGAGGTGGCTTATCGCGGTACCTGCTCAAACGTTGCCGTCAGTTCGAATAGCGGCCCGGTCTTTGTCATGCTCCATGAGCGGCAGACAAATAGCTTTCTGGCTCCGGTATCAGATGGCGTCCAGTAGAACGCCTCAACCGCCCCTCTGGATTTCAGGAACGCCTCGGCATCCTTAGCAGAATTACTCCGGCAGGCGCCGCCTACTCCCCGGAAGGTCAGGGAGTATTTATCCATTAGCGGATTGATACCCTTCACCTGCCGCTGCTCGTAGCCATCGCCTAGCTTGACGACTGCTACGTTAGGCGTTCGTTCGACGCTGTAGCCCTTCTGTGGGGGCCAGGTGAATGTTTCTGGCATGGTTGCTCCCAATAAAAAACCCGCCAGAGCGGGTCTACGTGCATTGCGATAGAGAATCAGAATTCCACAGCAAGCTCTTTAAGTTGCTTTTTAGCTTCTTCGAATACACGACTTTCAATAACTGCAAGAGAAGCATTCTTATCCAGAGGAATATGAACATTAACTGAAATACTTTTCAGATGCGTTTCATAATGAAAAACGACCCTTGCGATAATCCCGGAACCATTGTCATTATCAAATGCTGTAATATCTTCGATATGGTAATTCATCTCATTCTCCTTTTAATTTGCCCATCAGATATATGCGTATTAACGGCTTTTTTCAAGCATCCCATTTGGACGCTGCTCATTTCTGATGGCGCGTAATGCGGCGTTGTACGCCACCTTGTCAAACTGTTTGACCGTTTCCGGGCTGTTGGGACTTCCATCGAAGTGATAGTGATTCTCCTGGTGGATTGTCACATCTCCACCGCCCACACCACTGCGCATATCCCGGTTGCTAATCACCCTACCGTTGTCACCCGGTATCATGTACTGACTGCCGTTGCTGGCCTGGTAGATTTCTGGCTTCCCGCCTTCACCCACTCGGTACATTGAGTTGGCGCTGACGGGTCCGCCGTGCTCGCGGGCGCCAGCAACCGCCATCCCTTTAGCTGCCAGGAGTGAGCCAGCATAGGCCGTCTGACCAACAGCAGCAGCACTCCCCATTGTTGCAATAGAAGCACTCATTGCCGCAGGAGCCCATGCCGAAGCAGCAACAGTGGCCTGAGCCATCGTGGATGCAAGTGATGCAGTCGCAGCGGCCTGCCCCATTAACTGACTCTTGGCCCACTCGATCCCCATCTGAACCAGACTACCGACAACGCTGTTGAGAATTGTCGTGCCAATGTTGGCGAAGGACTCCTGCAGGCTTTGGGTGCCGTTAATCAGACCGGTAATGGCATTAGTTGCGCCACTCTGAAGGGAGTCTACAGCGTCAGCCATGAGCTGGTTGGTGGTGCTCTGATTGCGATAGATTTCCCATTGGGCAGCGATACGGGCCTGCTCGTATTGTGTATTGGCAGCATTCATCAGTTCCAGTCCTCTCTGGGTTAACTGCCCCTTTTGGCTTTCAAACTGCTGAATTAGCGCCAACTCCTGAGCGTGCTGGTTAGCAAGCCTCTGAACCGGATCTACCTCACCCATAGCCGACTGCTGCGGGGTTACAACCTGTTGAGCTCGTATCTTCGCCAAATTCGCCTGATGATTGGCCTCAATCCGCTCAGCAGTTTTGTCGTACTGCTCCTGGCTAATCTTCTTGGCTGCCAAAGCGGTTTTCAGGTCATCAACATCTTGCTTATAGCTGGCGTTTTCGCGCGCTTCCGGTAGAAGCTTTTGCGCAGCAGCCTCGGCCTTGATGGCATTGGCCGTATCCCATTTCTCTGCAGCATACTGCCGAGCCTGTGCGATCTGGGCCTGAGTTGCGCCTTTCCCAAGAGATTGCTCGGCATTAAGCATGGCCTGCTCTCTGCTAAGTTCTTGAGTTGACCCTGCCGCCAGTTCTGCTTGCTGCTTTAGGTTCGCCAGCTTCTGAGCAACAGATTCAGCAGAAGACGCTGATTTTTTCCCCTGCTGCTCACTCTCTTGTTGAGCTTTTTTCCTGGCTTCTTCTGACTTCTCTAAATCATAATTTTCAGCAGCCAGCCTGCCAGCTGCAGAGATTTGATTCTGATTGTCAGTGACCCTGGCAGCCTGCATCCTGGCTTTGGCTATCGCCCGCGCTCTCTCATCCTGAATTTTAAGTAATTCATTCTGCTCTTCCAGAGTAGCGATAACTTTATCGCCCTCCTTGGTCGCGGGAGATATCTGCAGCGCTTTGGGGTCGAAGCTTTTTCCAGCCTGATTAGCTCGGTTTATTTCATCAGCTGTCTCTCCAAAGGCTTTCGCTACGGCACCCTGAACCTGCTCAAGAGACCAAGATTTTTCGATGAGTTGATCATGAACTCCCATCGCCGTGAGCATGTTGTTCGTGAGCGTGCGAGTCGCCTCTGAGGCGGTTTCTTCTGTTCGGGATAATTTATCTTTAGCGGCCTCAAGGTCTCGCGTCTTACGAGCCAGTTCATCAGACACTTCCGCCTGTTGGCGGGCGAAGTCTGTACCTTGCCCCATAGATTCAGCAACCTTCTGGGCAGCCGGGGTAAAGTTCTGGTATCTGTCTCTCAGCGAGTCAACTTCACTTTGCAGATCCGCAACAGCCTCTTTCTGAGCTCGAATAGAATTATTTGCATCTGCAATTGCCCCACGCAGCTGCGTGTTTGACATTGCATTCATGGCAGCATTTAGCTTATCCAGACCATCAGCGAAGGCGATAGCCTCCTCTTTTGCCTGCTGGGCTTTCTGCCAGAAATAGAATATAGCCCCGGCAGCGAGCATAGCTGCACCAGCAGGACCACCTATGAGGGCAAGAGCATTACGAGCAAGTCCAATACCAGCAGATGCTGCACGTGCCGCCGCCGCCGCCCTTGCTGATGCGGCAGCCTGGACTGTTTCAGCCTCAGTAAGAGCGAGAGATGCGGTAGTCGCCCGAGTTTTTGCAGCTATTAGGGCATCAAGCGCTAACATTTCAGCAGCGCTACCTTTGGCCACGTTATATTCAGCCTGGGCCAGAGCGAGAGACGAAAGAGCAGCCTCTTTATCAGCCAGAGCCTTACGCTGAGCAGAATTAGCGGCAACCAAAGCTGCTTGTGCCGTCTGATTGTCTGCTGCAACCTGCTGACGGGATGCTGCGATATCAGCGATTTTCGCTGAGGTAGCCATAGTCAGCGCACCGACATACCGCGAACCCATTACGCCGGCAACAATCGTGAGTGTAGTGCTGAGAACGTCCAAGTTTTCACTTAGAGATATGACTGAGTCACTGAATATTTTGACGCCAGTTTTTACAGTGGCATTCTCGCCAAAGAACTTCGTGATGTTGTTGTTGGCAATTTCAAGAGACTGGCTGATCGTCGCAGTAGTTTTAGCGAACTCCTGTCCAATTTTATCGCCCTGAGAGAGCAGGCCATTAACGATCACCTCAGTGGTTAACTTGCCCTCTGCAGCCATGTTTCTGAGCGCCCCGATGCTGACATTCATAGAGTCAGCCAGAGCAATCATGAGCCGGTTCCCCTGCTCGTTCACAGAGTTAAATTCATCACCCCTCAATGCTCCGGACGCCAGCCCCTGAGCAAGCTGAATGATTGCATTGCTTGCATCCTCGGCTGTTGACCCTGACACCACGAAACCCTGGTTAATAATGGTTGTCAGCCTGGTAATGTCCTCTACACTGACGCCATAACTTCTTGTTGAACGCTCCAGACGCGCATAGAGTGTGGCCGTGGCATCAAGACCTGAGCGAGTCTTTTGAGAGATGTCAAAAACACGCTCTGTGACATCAGCCAGCGTTTCAAACGGCGGTACGGAATCCCTGACGGCATTTGCCAGTTTATTGCTGAGGTCCTGCCATGCCTGAGCATATGCGCCAACCTGCTGGACAGAAAGAGCGGCAATGAGCGCTTTCGCGACGCCAGTTAAGCTGGACATAGTGCCTTCAATCGAAGACAGAGAGCGTTCGGTGCGGTTTAAACCAGCCTCAAGACGGCCCATACTCCCATTGAGGCCATTCAGCGCATCATCAATATCCCGACGACCTTGAAGAAGGCGAGCCGTGTCCATATCCACTTCGTAAACGATCGTTCCAGCGCTGACGGTACCAGCCATATTGTTTTCTCCTGGCAATAAAAAACCTCGCCTGAGCGAGGTTTGATATGGTTTTATTGTTGGTTAGTTGCAGGTGTTTTCCCATGAGTCATTAAACTCCTGGCTATCGTCATCTATTACGGAGTGCCCGTTGGTAGATATATACCTTGAATTACCTGCATAAGCGCCGAAACTATTTTTTGCATTTACGTACCCACAAACTGCACCACCCTTGCCGATCTTCTCCCCAGAGAACTCAGCAGATGATGAGTCTTTGAGCAATCCCTTCACTGACTCTTTTGCATCGTAGTATCGGATTGCACGCCCCTCCTCCTGAGCTGTTTCTTGTTTTTTTAAGTCGCTCTTCAGGTCTTCATATTGCTTTCTTTCCGCGTAAGCATCACCAAAAATAGGGGTTTGGGAGTTGACCCAAAAAAGAAATCCCACATTGGCAGCTAATGATACAGCCAAAAAACCAACGGCGCAGAATCGTAAAGTTCCACGCCTCTCCGCCTGTGTAAGACGGGAATTAAACGCCGCCTTCTCGCCTATTTTTCCAAATCCAAAGCCAATGATAATGAAAGTTGCAATTATGAAGACGAGAGATAGTGGCTCTCTTGCTGCGAAGGTGCATGTAATTACTAATGCAATAAAACCCAGCGCCACAAATATCTTGTTCATATCCCTATTCCCCTTTGGTAAAAATGAACATCCTACCCAGGAATAGCACAGGCGCAACGGAAAATGATGATTTATTGTTCTCAGGGTATCGTTGTATAGAAGGTCGGTTACTTCTTTTTCGCATTCTCGCGTCGAACTGCCTGTTTAGCCAGATATTCATCGGCGATGCTGTCGTACTCTTCGCGAGTAAAGCCTTTCTGGTCAGGATATTTAGCCGCCAGCAGCATCTGAAATTCGGTCATCGTTAACTGAGAGGCTTCAGTGCGGTTCATTCCGAAGTGGCTGCGAGCTGCGCTGATGTAGTCGAATGCTTTAAACTCTGTAGTGCGCTCGCCTGTTTCATGGCGCTGCAACTGGCGAACCTTGGATTTTCCGACGATGCCGTGCTGCATGAGGTGCTGCGCCAGCACGATGATGTCGTTCTTCGGCATCTGTCCCGGTCGGTATACGACGCAATGCCGCCATCCCTTCCATTCGCCGATCATAGGCGTCAGGTCTTCCTCGCAGCACGCCTGAAGCACCAACATGCACGTTGATAAAAGCTTCTCAGTAGCGCGGTTGAATGATGGAGATAGCCATTCAGGAAATCCTCCCAGCGTGCCAGCGCACACATCAATGAGCTGAGCGACATCATTGCCGTGGATGGTGGCGTACGCCTGCACAATCTCTTCCGGAGTGCCGATCCTGGTCATGGCCTCGAATGAAGGCCGCAGCAGGTAATCTCTCCCGCCTTCGCGGCTGTCGCTGATAGAGAGTTCGCCAATATCGGTTAAAGCGGTCATAGGCCTTCCAGTAAACGGTCATTATCAAGGGCAGCACGCCGCCCTTTGGAATGTCCGTTAGGTAACGGTAACCGTATGCACGGCCACAAAGTTGCCATCTACGGTGTTGATGATAATCTGCGCGCTGCCGGTGGCGACGCGCGTCACGGTAACGGTGTTGCCGGATGCGGTGGCCGTTGCTTTGGTCGCATCGGTAGTCGCCACAGTGAAATCTTTGTTGGTAGCGCCGGTTGGTGCGATGTTCACCGTGAAGGTGCTGGTACCACCCGCCGTGCCGGTGCTGGTTGCCGGAGTTACCGTTACGCCAGTCACTGCTACAGCAGTAATTTCGTTCACTTCGATGGTACTCGCGTCACCGACTTTGAACTCGGTACTAAATGTTACGATGTCATTTGTACCCCCGTCAGAGCTCAGCGCCGTAATGTTCATGTAGCCGATGAATTCGACCGGGCCGTAGTCCATGCGTACCCAGATGCCGGGCTGGCGCTTGGCCTTCAGCTCGTCAGCGAAATACTTGATGAATTTGCCGACACCGTACTGATCCAGCTTGTCCTTCTTGCGCACTTCACCTTCAAAACTCAGGGTGAAATCACTGTTGGTGATGATGGTCTCGACATAGCCGCCGCCGTCATCTGCATCAGAGGTAACCGAGTTCGGGTTGAAGTCGAAGCCCTTCGACGTACCAGCGGCCAGCGCCATCCACTCAGACTCAAGTGGCTTGACGTCCGGGCAGCCATCGGCGACTTCCAGCACGACCGCACCGCCGAACAGGCGCTCGTTCGAGTTCTGGCAATTAGCCATGTGAAACTCCTCTTTGACGTATAAAAGAAAACCCGCCGGAGCGGGTTATTTGGTTGGTATGGCTATTCGCCGTAAGTGCAGGCGAACTGGAGTCGGAAGACTATTCGCCCTTCTTCTGTGAGCACCGGCGCGGGAATTGCGCCCATGTTCTGGATGTAGCCGACGCAATCGTCGGTCATTGGGTTGGCCTGGACATAATCAATGATGCGCTGCACGGCATTAAGCGCGTCTTTGCGCTTGTCTTTCGCGCCGACAACGTCGACCAGGACGTGGTACTCAGAGCCTAGGTCAGTACGAATATTCGACCCGCCGTTTGGCCTGAACACCATGATCGCTTTCGACAGATCTCCCGGGTCGTCGTACATCAGCTGTTGCACCGTGAACCCGGCCGTTAGCCCGGCGTCGCCGAACATGTTTCTGACCCGTTCGTACATCATTGGTGTCATAGTGAAAGTTCCTTACGCACAACATCATCAATGGCAGAACGCTCCTCTTCAAATCCAAGAGTGAGAAATTCCTTTTTAGCAGTCGAGCGACGGAACCTCTGTGGATTGGCCGGATCATGAACATAAACGGCATAGTTGGTCGAGTAACCTACCCTGCCTGTGATTACTGCTCCGTCAGCTACGATTTCTCGAAACTGGCTATTTAATAGCGCTGAGGTGTCGATCGGTGTGTAGAGCGCCGCTCTTGCCGCCCCCAGAATCATCGCCGACTGGAGCGCTCGAATTATTTTTCGACCCTGAATATCATTCAGAATTCGGTCAATATTGCGCTCAACACGTGCAGTGCCACGCACTTTGATACCCATTGCTACACTCCCGTCAGTATGGCGTAATCATCCGCCAGGCGCTCGAACGTGTCGGCGTAACGGATAACCTGCCGCACCTCGTCGGCACCGGCGACAACCGGGTCCGCTTCGGTCGATACGCCAATCAGCAGGTAATCACCCGCGGCCGCCAGAGAGAACTCCGTCCAGATGGTGTTTTTCACGACGATTTCAGCGCCCAGGCTGGCTAACTTCTTGCTGAGCCCGCCTTCGTAATCACAGAGGATTTGCTCAGGTTCGGAATAGCCCAGCGGATCGCCGTATTCATCATTGCCTTCCAGCTTGCGCCAGATGGTCGCGGTTGCTGTATACGACCACGAAGCTGTTGCCGACATTAGACTACCCTCGCATATGAACGACCCTGCCGGATATGGGCAATGTTAGCCTTTGAGACGCCATATCTTTTGGCGATAGTGGTAAGAGAATCACCATCTGAAATGGCGCGACGAATTTCGCGCACCTGCTCATCGGTAAACTTGGCGTGTGGCGGGGTAACACCGAACATAGGGTTACCAGAGCCTGAATTCTTGGCTGATATTTTAGCTTTGACTTCAGGCAGACTGCTCATACCTGCACAGGTTGGCACTTTCCCATACCAGCAGTTCTTTTCTCCCCGTCGACTTTCCGCCATATTCGCCTTTGATTCTTCGGTGTGAATAACCCCGAGACAGCTACCAGCGTTTGGCGCGATGTTGAAAGTCGGGTTTAATTCGCGAAAGAATCGCTGCTCGACGGCAATAAGCTCTGACTTATTACTCACTACTTCCAGAACAGAGAAATCAAAGACACCTTTGCCATGTTTATCCCATGACGCCTGAAGGTTTCTGTTTCCATGCGTGCCTTTCCGCAGCTTATAGCGATGACTCGCCCACCTTCCTGAAATGTTAACCGTGGAGCCGATATACGCCTCACCAGTGATGGTGTTGGTAATCTGATAAACGCCTGCAACGCCATTATAAGATGGCGCATTATGGTGCTGATGGCTTAAGATTTGATGAGCCATGAGTTACCTCCGCAATAGGTAATGATGGTTAGAGCCGGTGGCAATGTTGACGCATTCCCCGGCTCGTTAATTTTACCATTTGCTGGCTTTTTATACACCAATTCTCACTCCTTCCAGCGCAGCACAACCGTTACGTTTCCGCCCTGGCCTTTAAGTTGCTCACTGCGCTTAATGGGATTCGGTGGGATGCAAGAGTCCATGACGACTTCACCAACACGATAAAGTCGGCCGCTTTTCAGTAACCCGCCTCGCTTCATTCTTTCCACCTCAGCACCTTCGCGCCGGTCGCCCGGATGCGCGCACAGTTGATGTGCCACTCGCCGTCCGATTTCACATAGCCGGTAGTCTCCCGCCCTGTGTCGGTTTCAACCCATACGCGGGTGAACGAGCGCGGCAGCCCGTGCTTAACTGATTTGTACGTCATCAGCAGCCTCCGACCACCATGAACAGGCCGACGCTATTACCGGCACTGATTGGCAGCTCACCGGTGCAACCGCTGATATCGAGTCTGGCCAGCGAGTCGCGCAGCCAGGTAACGCTATCAGCACCGTAATCAAACGAACGGGACGCGCCAGACGGCGCACCCTGCGATTTGATGCGGCGCGCGCCGGACGACGTAGCCATAAGCGCGGCGGCGTACATCAGGATCAGCTTCGAGGTGCAGTCGTCATACCCTGCGCCATCGAGGCACGGGATAATCTTGTTCACCACGCAGAGGATCGGCTCCAGCAGCGCGCCCGGGATGGAGTAACCCAATTCACCGAGGAACGCCTGCACGTCTGCCGCTGTGATTGGGTCAGCCATGGTTATTTACCCTTTTTCGATTTAGCGGAGGTGTCTGCCTGCTCTGCCTGCTCTGCCTGCTCTGCAGATTGATCGTCGGAGCCTGGCGTGGCGACTTCAAGCTCCTGCTCGTCGACTTCGCCAACCACTGAAACGCGCCCAGCGAAAGCTGGAGGCACATCAGCCGCAACAAACTCATGACCCACCGGCAGTTGCTGGAATACGCCGTTAATTGTTCCCCAGCAACCAGCCTTATCGACTTTTAACTTTTTCATGCTCTCTCCCGAAGAAAAGGGGCCGAAGCCCCTTAACCCTGTGCGTTGAACACTTTAGAACGACCGTTGAAATCGCGCTTAATCTGCAGACCGACAGCACTCCAGACCAGAGTGTTGTAGTTGTCGAACGGATTCTGGCGCGGGATCATGAAGGTGCCCACCGGCGCGGCAATGCGCGTCTTGATGTACTGCGAATTGCGCACGTACGCGATGAAGTGGTTCCCCGTCAGCTTAAAGGTCTGGTTAACAGACTCGATACGGCCGTAGCGCAGGATGTACTCCAGCACGGTGCCTTCTTTGAAGCCGGCAGCGGAGGAATATGGTTTGCTCATGTTGCGCATGATGTTAGGCGACACCCACACCTTCACCTTCTCCTGCACGTAGTTATCGTCCAGGAGTTTCGCGAACGGCCCGGTGAAGAAAGCGACAGTTTCGTCAGGAGTGGAGGTGGTCAGGTCAATATTCAGACCGGATGCACTCAGATCCACCTGGTTGGTGTTAGCGTGGTTGGTAATGCCTGCGCCGACATACCCCTTCACCTTCACTTTCGCATCACCTGAAAGCATGTAGTCGGCCATATCCTCACGGATTGCAGCAACGTGCGCTTCCTGGTCATCTGCCATTGCGTCAAGGTTTTCGGACTGCATGCCGTTCCACTCGCGCCATTCACGGCTGTAGCCGGTGTTGAAGATCGGGATTGGGTCACCAGCTTCGTCGTAGATGACTTTATCCAGCTCTTCAGGCACGTGGCCAGTCAGGGTGCGATGAACCTTGCCAGCGTCACTGGATACGCGGTATAGCGCCGCCGTCTTACCGATAGAGATCGGCGTGCCGAGGCCCAGCAGATCATCCAACAGACCGTTGCCTTCGTCATTACGGAAGACTCGGGTGGTGATGTTGTCCACTTCACGCCAGTAGTCTTTTGAGATCAGCGCAGCCTGGTTAACTTCCAGTGCGCCGCCATACTGGGCGGAAATAGTGTTCTGGTTGATGTTGAAGGACTCACGCTGCATCAGCAGCTGATTCCACGCCTGCTTTACCTGGTTATATTCAGTAACCAGCTTTTTGTTGAATACGATCATGCTCATGCGGTTGCTTTCCCTGATTTGCGAACTTTCACGAGCTGAGCTTCAGCGCCAACGGTGATTTTTTCGCGTGAATAAAAGAGGACCTGGTCGGTGGCTGGTGTGGTTGACTTGGCCAGCGTGCCGTCACCGGCAGAAACCAGGCCTTCGTTTTCCAGCAACACTTCGCCTGCTTTGACCAGCATGTGGTAATCCACATCGTCTTCGCACATGATGGCCGCGCCGGTATCACCGGCAGGAACCGAGTCGCGAATATCACCGCCGCCGATATAGTTGTGCTGAAGAGCCAGAGCAACGCCTGCACCACCAGCGACATTGTGAACCGCCAGTTTTCCGGTGCTGTCGAGCATCACCAGTGAGCCGGGTTTCACGGCCGCCGCCATGATTGCTTCAATGACCTGCGGGTCATTCTTACGGGCCGGGCCCGCGATTACGGTATGAAAACGAGGTGCGAGAGCCATTATTCAGGTGCCTCCATGTTAAGGATTTCACTCTGAGCGCCATTCCCCTGGAATGCAGGGTTCAGACCGGTGCTGGTCTGGCACTGTGAGTACAAGTCGTTCAGCGCGTCGCCAGCCAGCGAGTTGATCGCCGCTTCACTCATGAACGAGAATTTCGCTTTAACCGCATCGCGCTTAGTTTTCAGGTCGCTTTCTGCGTTCGCCTGCAGCTGAGATTTCAGCGTGCTGATTTCATCGGTAAGCGGCTTCAGTGCCAGATTCACTGCGGCAGTAATAGCGTCGGAGTTAATCTGAGCCTGGCCCTGGTCGCCGCCGCCATCATTCTTCTGCATCTGCTGGTTGTAGGCATCCCAGACCTGATCGTCGGTCAGCCCCTCGGTTTTAACGCCTGCGGCATTGAGCGC
>NZ_JAWUEI010000046.1:0-25814 GCF_036663495.1 Enterobacter sp. 342 | reverse complement strand
AAAGCGTGCGTATTGCCTGAAAACACAACCCGCTACGGGGGAGACTTACCCGAAATCTGATTTATTCAACAAAGCCACCCGGTGTATGACGGATCAATGTCGGTAGCGCTGTCATCGGACGATTGCGGTTCGGCAACACTTCAGTGCCCACAATCGCATTAATGGTGGTCGATTTCCCTGCTTTCATGGTACCAACAATAGCCAGAACCATTTCCAGACGGGTTATTTTCCGTAATTCATTATTCAACATTGCCTGCTGTGCTTCGACACCGCGCGCACTAAAATGCAAAGGCAAAACGTTGTTCTTTTCACCCGTAATCGCCGTCGTGGTGCTCTCCAGCATCGCCGTCGGCACTGATTTCAGCGTATTGAGGTTTTGCAGGGCAAGCTGCAACAAACGCTCAGCTTCCTGGCTTAATTCAAAAATTGTCTGTGTGTGCATGATAAAAGCCTTTCCTTAACGCAAATTTATTACTTTTATTAAGCCACTGGTTTTAATTATGTTGTTCAGGCTTATATGATCACGTGTGGAAAACATGTTCGCCGAAATATAACTGATTGATGCTAATCAGAAATAATTCACTATCCCTGCATGGCGTGTGACACTCTCCTTCTGGCCAGACAGCCAAAAGAAAAAAGCGTAGCCCATTTTTAAGAAACTTCAGGATATATCATCGTTATTTACCCACCTAAAAAGAGAGGTAATGCGTCACCGCCATAAGATATGAATGACGGGGAAGTCCGGAGATAAATAACAATGTGTTGCTTCACCTTATCCGAAATGAAGGAACGTAGCAATTTGCTGCAATAAAATATTCGATATATTTAACGCCATTTCTTCCTACCGTGTTAATGGCATAAGCATCGCTTAACTGACTGACAGGAAATGTCACCCGCGATACGCTTTTTGCATTTTTTTAATTCACAATATCACCGACAACCATGTGGATTTGCGCTATACTTGCCGCCTTTTTCGGCACACTGCCGTCATTTAGCTGGCACTTTCCAGCGCGTTAACACTTTTTGAGGATACCGATATGCAACTCCCACACTGCCCAAAATGCAATTCTGAATACACTTACGAAGATAATGGCATGTTTATCTGCCCGGAATGCGCCCATGAATGGAATGATGCCGAGCCATCACAAGATGCTGATGCACTTGTCGTAAAAGATGCGAACGGCAATCTGCTGGCGGATGGCGACAGCGTCACCGTGATTAAAGATCTGAAAGTGAAAGGCAGCTCTTCCATGCTGAAGATTGGCACCAAAGTGAAGAATATCCGTCTGGTTGAAGGCGATCATAATATCGACTGCAAAATTGACGGCTTTGGTCCGATGAAGCTGAAATCTGAATTCGTGAAAAAGAACTGATTGACCTGCCCGGTGGCGCTTCGCATACCGGGCCTTCAGGAACTACACTTAACGGGCTTTTCTTACGTGAGGTAAAGATTATGCCGTTAAGTCCCTACATCTCATTTGCCGGTAACTGCTCAGAGGCCACTGCCTTCTATCAGCAAGCCGTCGGTGCAGAGCTTCTTTATAAAATCACCTTCGGCGAGATGCCAAAAAGCGATAACAGCGAAGAAGGCTGCCCCTCCGGTATGCAGTTTCCGGATTCGGCGATCGCCCACTCTAACGTCCGCATTGCGGGCAGCGATATCATGATGAGCGACGGGATGCCGCCAGGCAGCAACGCTCAGTATGCGGGCTTCACGCTGGTTCTCGACACCCAGGACGTCAATGAAGGCAAGCGCTGGTTCGACAACCTCGCCGCAGGCGGGAATATCGAAATGGCCTGGCAGGAAACCTTCTGGGCACACGGTTTTGGTAAAGTCACCGATAAATACGGCGTGCCGTGGATGATTAACGTCGTTAAGCAGCAGCACTAATTTTCGGGCGGTGGGCAGTCTGCCTCCGCCTGTCATCAAACTCCGCTCAACTCTTCAAACTTCCGCAACCCAGACTTAACCCAAATGTCATATTGATGCGCCAGCATGAGGCCACATTTATCGTGAGGCCCAGCACATGCAAACTGTCATCCGCGTCGAGAAACTGAGCAAGACCTTTCATCATAACAAGGCTCTGCATGCCGTTGATCTGAGCGTCCAGCAGGGCGAAATGGTGGCACTGCTGGGGCCATCCGGTTCAGGTAAGTCCACCCTTCTGCGCCACCTGAGCGGCCTTATTACCTGCGATAAAGCACCGGAAAGTCACGTCGAACTGCTGGGTAACACCGTGCAGCGCGCGGGCCGTCTGGCGCGGGATATCCGCAAAAGCCGCGCGCAAACAGGCTATATCTTCCAGCAGTTCAACCTGGTGAACCGCCTGACGGTGCTGGAGAACGTCCTGATTGGCGCTCTCGGCAGCACGCCGTTCTGGCGCACCTGTCTGCGCTGGTTTTCCCCTTCTCAGAAACAACAAGCGTTGCAGGCGCTGACCCGCGTTGGCATGGCGCATTTCGCCCACCAGCGTGTCTCCACCCTGTCCGGTGGTCAGCAACAGCGCGTGGCGATTGCCCGTGCGCTGATGCAAAAAGCCAAAGTGATCCTTGCCGATGAGCCGATTGCCTCGCTCGACCCGGAATCCGCACGCATCGTGATGGAAACCCTGCGTGACATTAACCAGAACGATGGCATCACGGTGGTAGTGACGTTGCATCAGGTGGATTACGCCCTGCGCTACTGCGAGCGCATTGTCGCGCTGCGTCAGGGGCATGTGTTCTTTGATGGCGCAAGCCATCAGTTTGATAACGACCGTTTTGACCATCTCTACCGCAGCATTAACCGCGTCGACGAGAACGCGCAGGCTGCATAACTCAACCCGATCCGAGGAAAGTACATGAGCTACAAAGCCGTTGCCGCACTGGCCTTTACCAGTATGTTCAGCATCAGCACCCTGTTAAGCCCTGCGTACGCGGAAGAACAGGAAAAGGCACTGAACTTCGGCATTATTTCGACGGAATCACAGCAGAATCTCAAACCTCAGTGGGAACCGTTCCTGAAAGATATGGAAACCAAACTGGGGATCAAAGTGAACGCCTTCTTTGCGCCGGATTACGCGGGCATCATCCAGGGGATGCGCTTTAACAAAGTAGACATCGCCTGGTACGGCAATCTCTCAGCCATGGAAGCGGTGGACCGCGCGAACGGCCAGGTCTTTGCCCAGACCGTTGCAGCAGATGGCTCCCCGGGTTACTGGAGCGTGCTGATCGTCAATAAAGACAGCCCAATAAATAACCTCAACGACATGCTCGCCAAACGCAAAGACCTGACCTTTGGTAACGGCGACCCGAACTCCACCTCTGGCTTCCTGGTCCCTGGCTATTACGTCTTCGCTAAGAACAATGCGTCTGCCAGTGATTTCAAACGTACCGTCAACGCCAGCCACGAAACTAACGCTCTGGCAGTGGCCAACAAGCAGGTGGATGTTGCCACCAACAACACCGAAAACCTCGACAAGCTGAAGACCTCCGCACCGGACAAGCTCAAAGAGTTGAAGGTCATCTGGAAATCACCGCTGATCCCGGGCGACCCGATTGTGTGGCGCAAAAATCTCTCTGAGAGCACCAAGGATAAGGTCTACGACTTCTTTATGAACTACGGCAAAACGCCGGAAGAGAAGGCAGTTCTGGCGAAACTGGGCTGGGCTCCGTTCCGCGCATCCAGCGACCTGCAACTGGTGCCGATTCGCCAGTTGGCACTGTTTAAAGAGATGCAGGGTGTGAAGGACAACAAGGGCCTGAAGGACGAGGAGAAAACTAGCAAAGTCGCCGCGATTCAGGCGCAACTGGAAGATCTCGACCGCCTGACCACCGCACTTGGCGCCATGACCAGCGTGAATAAAGCGGTGCAGTAACTCAAGTCCCCTCTCCCTTGAGGGAGAGGGTTAGGGTGAGGGGGAAATGCGCCCGCTGATGCCCTCACCCCGGCCCTCTCCCACAGGGAGAGGGAGAAAAGATAAAGGAGCCAACATGCAAACCATCACTATCCCACCGCCGAAACGCAGTTGGTTCTCGCTCATAAGCTGGGCCATCCTGCTGGCGGTGCTCGTTATCTCCTGGAAGGGCGCAGAGATGGATCCGCTGCTGCTCTTCAAAGATTCCGGCAACATGGCGACCTTCGCCGCCGACTTCTTTCCGCCGGACTTCAGCCAGTGGCAGGACTACCTCAGCGAAATGGCCATCACCTTGCAAATCGCTGTCTGGGGTACCGCCCTTGCCGTCATTCTCTCCATTCCGTTTGGCCTGATGAGTGCCGAAAACATCGTACCGTGGTGGGTTTATCAGCCGGTGCGTCGCCTGATGGACGCCTGTCGCGCCATTAACGAAATGGTCTTCGCCATGCTGTTTGTGGTGGCCGTCGGACTTGGCCCGTTTGCAGGGGTGATGGCGCTGTTCATCCACACCACCGGTGTGCTCTCCAAACTGCTCTCTGAAGCCGTTGAAGCCATTGAACCAGGCCCGGTTGAAGGTATCCGCGCAACAGGTGCAAACAAAATCGAAGAAATTCTCTACGGCGTGTTGCCCCAGGTCATGCCGCTGCTGATCTCTTACTCGCTATACCGCTTCGAGTCTAACGTCCGTTCCGCCACCGTCGTGGGCATGGTGGGCGCAGGCGGGATTGGCGTCACCCTGTGGGAAGCGATCCGCGGTTTCCAGTTCCAGCAAACCTGCGCCCTGATGGTGCTTATCATCATCACAGTGAGCCTGCTGGATTTCCTCTCTCAACGTTTGCGTAAGCACTTCATCTGAGAAGCGAGGCTTTGATTTATATGTACTTATCCAGACATCTGACCAGTTACCCAACCCGCTGGCAAGAAATTGCGGCCAAACTCGAAGTGGAGCTTCGCACCCACTACCGCTGCGGAGACTATCTGCCCGCCGAACAACAGCTTGCCGATCGCTATGAAGTGAACCGCCACACCCTGCGTCGTGCCATTGACCAGTTGGTCGAGCGCGGTTGGGTCCAGCGCCGTCAGGGGATTGGCGTACTGGTCCTGATGCGCCCGTTCGACTACCCGCTTAACGCCCAGGCGCGCTTTAGCCAGAACTTGCTGGATCAGGGAAGCCACCCGACCAGCGAAAAACTGCTCTCCGTGCTACGCCCGGCATCGAGCCATGTAGCTGATGCGCTGGGCATTCAGGAAGGCGACAACGTCGTCCATCTGCGCACCCTGCGCCGGGTCAATGGCGTGGCCGTTTGCCAGATAGATCACTACTTCAGTGACCTGAGCCTCTGGCCTGTGCTGCAACATTTCTCCAGCGGTTCACTGCATGACTTCCTGCGTGATGCTACCGGTATTGCGCTCAGACGTACCCAGACACGCATCAGTGCCCGCCGCGCACAGGCCAAAGAGAGCAAAGTACTGGAAATCCCCAACATGGCCCCACTGCTCTGCGTGCGCACCCTTAACCACCGTGACGGTGAAGTCGACGCGACGGAATACTCCGTCAGTCTGACCCGCGCCGACATGATCGAATTCACCATGGAGCACTGAATGCACTTCGATACCGCCACCCGTCAGCGCTGGATGCGCGTGCTGGCCCACTGTCAGCCTGCTGCGCTGCACAGCCGTATGAAAGCGCTCGGCCTGACGCCGGACTACGACGCTATTCGCACACCGGAAATCGGCCTGGTACAGATCCAGGCGCGCATGGGAAGTACCGGTGAGCGCTTCTTCGCAGGTGATGCCACCCTTACCCGAGCCGTGATCCGCCTGAACAGCGGCACGCTGGGCTACAGCTACGTGCTCGGTCGCGATAAACAGCATGCCGAACATTGCGCAGTGATAGACGCGCTTTTGCAGGAACAACCTTATTTCCAGACGTTAATGGAAACCCTTATCGCCCCTCTGGAAGCCGACCGCGCCGCACGCCTTGCCGCACGTCAGGCCGAAGTGAATACCAGCCGGGTCGACTTCTTTACGCTCGTTCGCGGAGATAACGCATGACGCTTCAACCCGCTTTTACCCTTGCCGTCCAGGATGCCCAACAGAGTTTTCGTCGCCTGCTGAAAGCCATGAGCGAGCCGGGCGTGATTGTCTCGCTGCACCAGCTTTCACAAGGCTGGCTGCCGCTAAACCTGGCGACCACCAGCTTACTGCTGACCCTCGCCGACAACGATACTCCGGTGTGGCTCTCGGGCGCGCTTTCGAATGATATCGCCAGCCAGAACCTGCGTTTTCACACCAACGCTCCGCTGGTTGAACAGCCCCGACAGGCCGTGTTTGCCGTGGCCGATGAGCAAATCAGCCACGAACAGCTCAACGCCCTGAGCGAAGGCAGCGCCGTGGCGCCGGAAACCAGCGCCACGCTGATTTTGCAGGTCTCCAGTCTGAGCGGCGGTCGCATGCTGCGCCTGACCGGTGCTGGCATCGCTGACGAACGGATGGTCGCGCCACAGCTACCGGATTGCATCATTCATGAGCTGACAGAGCGTCCCCACCCGTTCCCGCTGGGTATCGACCTGATCCTGACCTGCGGTGAACGCCTGCTGGCGATACCGCGAACCACTCACGTGGAGGTATGCTGATGTACGTTGCCGTCAAAGGGGGCGAGAAAGCCATCGCCGCCGCCCATGCGCTACAGGCGCACAGACGACGGGGTGATGAGCAGCTTCCTGAGCTGAGCGTTGCCCAGATAGAGCAGCAGTTAAACCTCGCTGTCGACCGTGTCATGACCGAAGGCGGCATCGCTGACCGCGAGCTGGCGGCGCTGGCGTTAAAACAGGCCAGCGGTGACAACGTCGAAGCCATCTTTCTGTTACGCGCGTATCGCACCACGCTTGCCAGACTGGCGGTGAGTGAGCCCGTTAACACCGCTGAGATGCGCCTGGAACGCCGCATTTCGGCCGTTTATAAAGACATCCCTGGCGGTCAACTGCTTGGCCCCACCTACGACTACACCCATCGCCTGCTGGATTTCACGCTGCTGGCAAACGGTGAAACGCCTTCCCTGAGCACGGCCGAGCCGCAGCAAGATGCCTCCCCGCATGTCTTTAGCCTGCTGGCGCATCAGGGGCTGGCAAAAGCCGAAGAAGACACCGGCAGCATGCCAGACGACATCACCCGCACACCACCCGTTTATCCGTGCTCACGCTCGTCGCGCCTTCAGCAGTTGATGCGCGGCGACGAAGGTTATCTGCTGGCGCTGGCCTACTCCACTCAACGCGGTTACGGGCGTAACCATCCGTTCGCGGCAGAAATTCGTAGTGGCTACATCGACGTTGAAATTGTGCCTGAAGAGCTGGGTTTTGCCGTGAACATCGGCGAACTGCTGGTAACGGAATGTGAAATGGTCAACGGGTTTGTCGCTCCGGAAGACGAAGCACCACATTTTACCCGGGGTTACGGGCTGGCGTTCGGTATGAGTGAACGTAAAGCAATGGCGATGGCGCTGGTCGACCGCGCGCTACAGGCCCCGGACTACGGTGAACACATCTCCGGCCCGGCGCAGGACGAAGAGTTCGTGCTGGCCCACGCGGATAACGTTGAGGCCGCAGGCTTTGTCTCGCATCTCAAGCTGCCGCACTACGTTGATTTCCAGGCCGAACTGGAACTGCTGAAACGCCTGCAACGGGAGCGCAAAAATGGCTAACTTAAGCGGCTACAATTTTGCTTATCTGGATGAGCAAACCAAACGTATGATCCGCCGCGCTATCCTGAAAGCGGTGGCAATCCCGGGCTATCAGGTGCCGTTCGGCGGCCGGGAAATGCCGATGCCCTATGGCTGGGGCACCGGCGGTATTCAGCTTACCGCCAGTGTGATTGGGGAAGCGGATGTGCTGAAGGTCATCGACCAGGGGGCGGACGACACCACCAACGCCGTGTCGATTCGTAACTTCTTCAGGCGCGTGACGGGTGTTAACGCCACCGAAAAAACCGAAGATGCCACGCTGATCCAGACTCGTCACCGTATTCCAGAAACACCACTCACCGAAGATCAAATCCTGATTTTCCAGGTCCCCATCCCGGAGCCGCTGCGCTTTATCGAGCCGCGTGAAACCGAAACCCGCACCATGCACGCCCTGGAAGAGTACGGCATCATGCAGGTGAAACTTTATGAAGATATCGCCCGCTTCGGCCATATCGCCACCACCTACGCCTACCCGGTGAAGGTGAACGGTCGCTATGTAATGGACCCGTCGCCGATCCCGAAATTCGATAACCCGAAGATGGACATGATGCCTGCGCTCCAGCTGTTCGGTGCCGGGCGTGAAAAGCGCATCTACGCCGTGCCGCCCTACACCCGTGTGGAGAGTCTCGACTTCGATGACCACCCGTTTACGGTGCAGGAGTGGGATGAGCCGTGCGCCATTTGCGGTTCGAAACACAGTTATCTGGATGAAGTGGTGCTGGATGACACGGGCAAACGGATGTTTGTCTGCTCCGACACCGATTACTGCCGCCAACAGAGCGAGGCGAACAGCCTATGAAACCGCTGCTTTCGGTTAACAACCTGACCCACCTTTATGCACCGGGCAAAGGCTTCAGCGATGTCTCGTTTGAGCTGTGGCCGGGTGAAGTGCTGGGGATTGTCGGCGAGTCCGGCTCCGGCAAAACGACACTGCTTAAATCCATCTCAGCCCGCCTGACGCCGCAGAATGGCGACATTTTGTATGAGGGCGCCTCGTTATACGGCATGAGTGAAGCCGAGCGCCGCCGCCTGCTGCGCACCGAGTGGGGCGTGGTGCATCAACATCCGATGGACGGCCTGCGCCGCCAGGTATCGGCAGGTGGAAACATCGGTGAACGCTTGATGGCCACCGGGGCACGCCACTACGGCAATATCCGCGCCACGGCGCAGCACTGGCTGGAGGAAGTTGAAATCCCCGCCTCGCGCATCGACGACCTGCCGACGACATTTTCCGGCGGGATGCAACAACGTCTGCAAATCGCCCGCAACCTGGTCACCCATCCGAAGCTGGTGTTTATGGATGAACCCACCGGCGGACTGGACGTCTCCGTGCAGGCGCGTCTGCTCGATCTGCTGCGCGGTCTGGTGGTGGAGCTGAACCTTGCGGTGGTGATTGTCACCCACGATCTGGGGGTTGCGCGCCTGCTGGCGGACCGTTTGCTGGTCATGAGGCAGGGTCAGGTGGTGGAAAGTGGGCTTACCGACCGGGTGCTTGACGATCCCCACCATCCGTACACCCAGCTGCTGGTGTCGTCAGTATTGCAGAATTAAGAGGCCAACATGATCCGCGTGCAAAACGTAAGTAAAACCTTTGTGCTCCACCAGCAAAACGGCGTGCGCCTGCCGGTGCTGCAAAATGCTTCACTTGAGGTCAGCAGGGGCGAATGTGTGGTCCTGCACGGTCATTCCGGCAGCGGAAAATCCACCTTGCTGCGCTCCCTGTACGCCAACTATCTGCCGGACGAAGGCCATATTCACATCCGCCACGGCGATGAGTGGGTCGATCTGGTTCAGGCACCCGCACGGAAAGTGCTGGAAGTCCGCCGCTCGACGATCGGCTGGGTGAGCCAGTTTCTGCGGGTGATCCCGCGGATCTCCACCCTGGACGTGGTAATGCAACCACTGCTGGATCTGGGCGTGCCCCGTGAAACTTGCGCTGCCAAAGCCGCCAGCCTGCTGACGCGCCTGAACGTGCCGGAACGCCTGTGGCATCTCGCCCCTTCCACATTCTCCGGTGGTGAACAACAGCGCGTGAACATTGCGCGCGGGTTTATCGTCGATTACCCGATTTTACTGCTTGATGAACCCACCGCCTCGCTAGACAGCAAAAACAGCGCGGCGGTAATGGAGCTGATCGAACAGGCTAAAGCACGCGGCGCGGCGATCGTCGGGATCTTCCACGACGACACCATTCGCACCCATGTCGCAGACAGGCTACATCCAATGGGGACCCACGCATGATTATCAATAACGTCAAGCTGGTGCTGGAAAATGAAGTGGTTGGCGGCTCTATTGAGATCCAGGACGGGGTGATCCGCGCGTTCGCCGAAACCCTGAGTCGCTCCCCAGAAGCCATGGACGGTGAAGGCGGCTGGCTGCTGCCGGGGCTGATCGAGCTGCATACCGATAATCTGGATAAATTCTTCACCCCGCGCCCGAAAGTGGACTGGCCCGCCCATTCGGCGATGAGCAGCCACGACGCGCTGATGGTTGCCAGCGGCATCACCACCGTCCTGGATGCGGTAGCGATTGGTGACGTGCGCGACGGGGGCGATCGTCTGGAGAATCTGGAGAAGATGATTAACGCCGTGGAAGAGACGCAAAAACGCGGTCTCAACCGCGCCGAGCACCGCCTGCATCTGCGCTGCGAACTGCCACATCACACCACCCTGCCACTGTTTGAGAAGCTGGTTGGGCGTGAGCCGGTCTCGCTGGTGTCACTGATGGACCACTCCCCAGGGCAGCGTCAGTTCGCCAATATTGAGAAATATCGCGAATACTACCAGGGCAAGTATTCTCTCACCGATGCTGAAATGGCTCGCTATGAAGAAGAGCAACTGGCGCTGGCAGCACAATGGTCGCAACCAAATCGCCTCTCCATTGCTGCGATGTGCCGGGACCGTAACATCGCGCTGGCCAGCCATGATGATGCCACCCACGACCATGTACTCGAATCTCATCAGCTTGGTAGCGTAATCGCCGAATTTCCCACCACATTTGAAGCTGCTGAAGCCTCCCGTAAGCACGGCATGAACGTGCTGATGGGTGCGCCGAACATTGTGCGCGGCGGCTCGCATTCTGGCAACGTGGCGGCAAGCAAGCTCGCCTCACTTGATCTGCTCGATATCCTCTCATCCGATTACTACCCCGCCAGCCTGCTGGATGCAGCATTCCGGGTGGCGGACGACGAGGACAACAGATTCACGCTGCCACAGGCCATTCGTCTGGTGACGAAAAACCCGGCATCAGCGCTAAATCTTCAGGATCGCGGGGAGATTGCCGAAGGCAAACGGGCGGATCTGGTGCTGGCCCACCGTAAAGGCGAGCACATCCATATCGACCACGTCTGGCGTCAGGGAAAACGGGTGTTCTGATGGGAAGACTTATCTGGTTAATGGGGCCGTCCGGCTCCGGTAAGGACAGCCTGCTGTCCGCGTTACGGCAGCGGGAACACCCGCAACTTCTGGTCGCTCACCGCTACATTACCCGCGCGGCGAATGCCGGAAGTGAAAATCATATTGCCCTCAGCGAGCAGGAGTTTTTCACCCGCGCGGGGCAAAACCTGCTGGCACTTAGCTGGCACGCCAACGGTTATTACTACGGGATCGGTATTGAGATAGACCTGTGGCTACACGCGGGTTTCGACGTGCTGGTCAACGGTTCGCGTGCGCACCTTCAACAAGCGCGCGCCCGATATGAAGCCGCCCTGCTGCCGGTCTGCCTGCAGGTTTCCCCCGATGTTCTGCGCAGCCGGTTGCAGAGCCGGGGGCGCGAATCAGCCCGTGAGATAGACCAGCGGCTTGAGCGCGCGGCGCGTTATACCCCGTCTGAATGTCATATCCTCAATAATGACGGAAGTTTGCTACAGTCTGTCGATACCTTTTTATCGCTGATCCGTCAGAAGGAGAAACAGCATGCCTGACTGCCAGCTTCGCCCTGCCACCGCCGACGATGCGCCGATAGTTTACGCTCTCATCTGCGAGTTAAAGCAGGCCGAGTTCGATCATATGGCCTTTCACACCGGTTATCTTGCTAATCTGCAAGACCACAATATGCGTTATCAACTTGCCGAGCTGGACGGACAGGTCGTCGGCATGATTGGCCTGCATATGCAGTTTCACCTGCATCACGCACGCTGGATTGGTGAAATCCAGGAGCTGGTGGTGATGCCGCAGGCGCGTGGTCACAAAGTAGGGAGCCAACTCCTGGCCTGGGCAGAAGACGTCGCACGCCAGGCGGGAGCGGAGTTAACGGAGCTTTCGACCAGCGTAAAACGTGTGGACGCCCACCGCTTTTATGTCCGTGAAGGTTACACGCAGAGCCATTTTCGATTCACCAAACCGCTGTAGAGGTATGCGATGAGTCTGACGATCACGTTAACCGGTACCGGCAGTGCCCAGCTGGTTCCGGTATTTGGCTGCGACTGCGCGGCATGTCGCCGGGCGCGTTTGCAGGCTGACTATCGCCGCCGCCCGTGCAGCGCGGTGGTCAAATTCAATGATGCCATAACCTTGCTGGATGCCGGTATTCCGCACCTGATGGACGACTGGCCGGCAGGCAGCTTTCAGCAGTTTTTGCTCACGCATTACCATATGGATCACGTTCAGGGGCTATTCCCGCTGCGCTGGGGTGTGGGGGCGACCATTCCGGTCTATGGTCCGCCGGACGACGCTGGCTGTGACGACCTGTTCAGGCACCCGGGGATCCTGGATTTCAGCTATACAGTGGAACCGTTTGTGATGTTTGAGCTACAGGGGATGCGGGTCACGCCGCTGCCACTCAACCATTCAAAACTGACCTTCGGGTATTTGCTGGAATCGGCCCACAGCCGCGTGGCCTGGCTATCGGATACCGCCGGGTTGCCGGAAAAAACGGTGAAGTTCCTGCTTAACAACCGGCCGCAGGCGATGATTATCGACTGCAGTCACGAACCGCGCGATGAGACGCCGCGAAACCATTGCGACTTAAATACAGTAATTGCGCTAAACGAGGTGATTGGCTGCCCGCAGGTGATCCTGACGCATATTAGCCATCAGTTCGACGTGTGGATGATGAATAATCCGCTTCCGGAAGGGTTTGAAGCGGGATATGACGGCATGGTGTTGGCGCTGGATTAGTTTTTCTCCCTCTCCCGTGGGAGAGGGTTGAGGTAAGGGCAACAGGCGCACTTATCCTCGATCATAATCGTCTTCTAACCTGCGCTCATCCTCTTCTAACCGACGGCGATCGTCATCCAACTGACGCTGACGCTCGTCTAAACGGCGGCGTCTGTCTTCAAGCTGCCGACGACGGTCGTCGTACTGTCGACTGTCGATTTGACGGCTGCGGTCATAACGATCGTCGTCGTCATCGCTGCTTCGGCTACTGCTGGGGTTATAGGCGTCGTTGATCGCCTGCTGAATGTTGCCAATGGCATCATCAACAATATCGGCGTGAGCCAGTTGGCTGGTGAGTGACAGCAGACCAAATAACAGAGCAGTTGAGTAACGTTTCATAAGGCCAGACTCGCAGGTGAACTGGCTTTACGATAATGAACAACAGGGAACGGGGGTAGCGGAGGAATCTCAAATTCAGTTGTGCCCAGGGTCTTTCATCAGTTGATTTGCACGCTGTTTATTTTCTGCAACCAGTACAATGCCATAACATTTTTGATCCGGCGAATGGCTCCAGATACGATCTTCGGGTATACAACCGCCGTCATAGATAACCTTACCACCCTCATATTGTTCAAAATCACTGACAAGCGTCACGCCACACTGTAATACCAGGGATTCATACAGGCGAGTTGCCAGTCCCTTGTCACGCTCGGCAGGATCAACGCATATACCTTCTACCTGAATAACGTTGGTATCTTCCCAACAACGCTCGACAGCAATGATATCTTCACCCAAATGCGTTTTACGTTGTAAATCCAGTGCAGCAACAACCCGATGCCGAGGCACACCATCGAAGGTTTCAACATCCGCTTCAATAATCGCAGCCCTTGGCGTCTGGCTATCAAAGATGACATGTAACACTCGCCCGGAGAGAACAAATTCATCAACGAGCTTGAATGACCTTGCTACGGTCTTTGGGCTGTAAGTTGTAGGCATCACGATCATTTGTGAGTCCCCTCTGGTAAGTACCGGCATAGTTCCCTTTATATCCCAATCTGCCAAATTTTGCGCAGGTTAGCATCACCCGGTTTACTCACACTCTTGATGAATTCCTAAATATCACTGCTTATAAACAGACTTTCCGCAGCGCCTGCGCCAGCTGCACCCGCGTAAACGGCTTACGCAGTAACTGGACATCTGGCAACTGAGGGTTATGCGCGGGCCGTAAATCCTGACCGCTGATCAACAACACCGGAAGCTGCGGATAATGGCTGCGCACATGGTTAATCACCTCAGCGCCGCTGAGGCTGCCTGGCAACATCAGATCGCTGATGAACATGCCAATATCCGGTGAGACCTCCAGCATTCTCAACGCCTGCTCACCGTTCTCCGCCTCCAGCGTCAGATAGCCAAGCTGATGCAGCTGCTCGCACAGGGTCTGACGAACATCCGCCTCATCTTCCAGCACCAGCACCAACCGCTCACTATCACTGGCAGCGGTGGCTGAGAGCACTTCATCCTCAGACATAACAGGCAGCATCGAGCGCGGGAGGTGAAGCCGAACAGTCGTCCCCTGCCCCGGCGCGCTTTCAATTTCCACGCGACCACCGGACTGGCGGACAAAGCCGTAGACCATCGACAGGCCTAACCCACTCCCGCTTCCGGTCTGCTTGGTGGTGAAGAATGGTTCAAAGACCCGGGATTTCACCTCCTGCGACATACCGCTGCCGCGGTCAATCACCTCCAGCGCCACCATATCCTGCCTGCGCCCGTCACTACGGGTGACACGCTGATTCCAGGTACGGATTTTAATTACCCCGCTTTGCCCTTCCATCGCATCGCGGGCGTTCATCACCAGATTGATGATGGCATTCTCCAGCTGGCTGACGTCTATCCATGCGGGCCATGCGGGAGATTGCGCTTCAATCTCCAGCGTCAGGGTAGCCGGTAAAGAGTGGAGCATGAGCTCTCTGAGATTCTCCAGCAGCGGTTTCATCTCGACCGCATGCGGCGTCAGGGATTGTTTACGGGAAAACGCCAGCAGACGCTGGGTCAGGAGCGCGCCGCGTTCGGCAGCCTTCAGTGCCCGGGTGATGCGCGGCGCATCTTTTGATTCAGGATCAGTGAGCTCAAGACTGCCGATGATCACCGCCAGCAGGTTATTAAAATCATGTGCCAGCCCACCCGTAAGTTGCCCAACGGCTTTCATCTTCTGGCTATGCAGCAGTGCCTCTTCCAGCCCCTGACGCTCGATGCGGTCGATCTCCATCTGCGTAGTTTTCTCTTTCAGCAGACGCGTGGTGTGCTCAAGTGAGGCGGTGTTGCGGGCAAAAACGTTAAACGCACGCGCCAGCTCACCCAGCTCATCACGCCGTTGCAACGCAGGGACAGAAACATCCTGTTCGCCATGGGCGAGACGCGACATCGCCCGGGAAATGGCCGTCAGGTTGGAAGCCAGATTGCGATAAATATACCAGCAGGCGCATCCGGTGATGATCAGCGCCAGCACAGCGAAAATGCTGATAAATACGCTGATGGATTGTAATTCGTGATGGCTTTGGGTTGTGCGAAGACGGGAAGCTTGCGCCACCTGTTCGACATACTGATTAATATCACTGTTGAGGATCGCCACCAGCGCCTTGATGTGGAACATATACCAGCTTATCGCCAGATCGCTTTCTTCCAGTTGCTTCGACAGCGGCGCGAGCTTACGCAGTTCGTCGTTAAAATCAGGCAGGACACCATTCACCACCGGCTGCGTTGCACTCCGCGGCAGCGTTGCCGTCACCGCATCCAGTTGCTGTACCGTTGCGCGCGGCGAGGGGGTGTCGATAGCGGCGATAATCAGCCTGTCCATCTCCATAAGCTGCTGGGCATCCGGGACCTTGCTGCCGTAACGGCGATTGATATCCTGCAAATGCCGTAAGTAGCTCTGACTCTGATACAGCGAGCTCAGCAGTGCGTTACGTTCCAGATGGCGTCGCTGCCCGCGTTCAAGCATCCCCGTCACGCTCTGCTGTAATTCATTGCTTCTCTGAATAATTCGCGCCACCAGCGCCGGTTCCTGCTGCGCCAGTGGCGCATCGGCAAGCTGTTCCAGCGAGTGGCGCAGCGCCATTTGCGTCTGCTTCAACCGGTCAGCTTCACCTTTATACTCCAGCGCCCCTACGACTTGCGAAAGCCTCACCGCCGCCGTTGCCACGTTGGCGGTATCCCGGGCGAGATTCATACTGCCGGTCATGTCATCCAGCGTTTGCTGTTGAACCTGCTCCTGGATCTGGCTGGCATGACGAAACCCCAGCACTGCCACACCGCTGACCATGAGCGTCACTGCAACCACCAGCAGATTGAAAATCAGCAGGCGACCACGGGCGCTGGCAAAAAACGGGGGGCGGTGTGATGACATGTTAGCTCCGTAACTGTGATCGACATTAACTATTCATAACTATGACAAATATGAACGGCTTCTGACATTTTGCATTTACGCACCTGTGATGAAGTGCAGATATCGACATTCACAGGAGATCCGCCATGAGCAGAACCCCGGTATTAGAGATGCGTCACATTGCCAAGACGTTTGGCAATTTCCACGCGCTCAAGGGTGTGGATTTGACGGTCTTCCCCGGTGAGATCCACGCGCTGATGGGTGAAAACGGCGCGGGGAAAAGCACGCTGATGAAGATCCTCGCGGGAGCCTATACCGCCACCAGCGGTGAGATCCTGATCGACGGTCAGCCGTTTCACATCAAGGGGCCAAAAGATGCGCTGGCCGCAGGCATTACCCTGATTTATCAGGAGATGCAGCTGGCGCCCAATCTGACTGTCGCCGAAAACATCTTTCTTGGCAGCGAGTTGTCGCGGGGCGGGCTGGTACAGCGCAAAGAGATGGCTGCTCAGGCGCAGGCAGTGATTGAGCGCCTTGGCGCACATTTTAACGCCACCGACCTGGTGATGAAGCTAACCATTGCCGAGCAGCAGCAGGTGGAAATTGCCCGCGCACTGCACCGCAACAGCCGCATTCTGGTGATGGACGAACCCACCGCGGCCCTCTCCTCACGAGAAACCCATCGCCTGTTTGAACTGATTTTGCGCCTGCGCGATGAAGGAATGGCCATCATCTATATCAGCCATCGGATGGCGGAAGTGTACGAACTCTCCGATCGTGTCAGCGTTTTGCGTGACGGGCAGTACGTCGGCAGCCTGACGCACGACAAACTGAACGCCTCTGAGCTGGTGAAGATGATGGTCGGTCGCCCCTTAAGCGATCTGTTTAACAAAGAACGCGATATTCCGCTCGGCAGCCCGCGTCTCAACGTTCACCACCTCACTGACGGTAAAAAAGTACAACCTTGCAGCCTGCAGGTACGTTCAGGGGAAATTGTGGGTCTGGCGGGCCTGGTGGGGGCCGGCCGCTCCGAGCTGGCGCAACTGATCTTCGGCGCGCGCAAAGCCACGGGCGGCATGATTGAAGTTGATGGCGAGCCGGTGGTGATCCACTCCCCGCGGGCGGCGATTGAAAACGGGATCGGTTTTCTCACTGAAAACCGCAAGGAACAGGGGCTATTCCTGGAACTGGCGGCGCAGGAGAACATCACCATGGCCACGCTGGAGCGCGACGCAACCTTCGGCATGCTTAACCGCAAAAAAGCACAGTCCATTTCCGATGACGCCATCGCCCTGCTTAACATCCGCGTGCCCCATTCTCAGGTGCGCGCAGGTGGGCTATCAGGTGGTAACCAGCAAAAACTGCTGATCTCCCGCTGGGTAGCAATCGGCCCGCGCATTCTGATTCTGGACGAACCGACGCGCGGCGTGGACGTCGGCGCGAAAAGCGAGATCTACCGCATCATGAACCAGATGGCGCGCAAGGGCGTGGCGATTTTGATGATCTCCAGCGAACTGCCGGAAGTGGTGGGCATGAGTGACCGGGTGTACGTCATGCGTGAAGGCAGCATTGCGGGTGAACTCCACGGGCATGACATCTCTCAGGAAAACATCATGACGCTGGCTACCGGCGTGAACGACACTCATCATCAGGCGGTGTAACCATGACACATTCAACCAGTCCGCAGCAGGTGGTGAAATCCGCCTCCGCAAAAAAAATGCTGATGAGCGATCTGATGCAAACGGTCGGTATTTTGCCGATTTTAATCCTGATTGTGGCGGTATTTGGTTTTATCGCCCCTAACTTCTTCACCGAGAGCAATCTGCTCAACATTACCCGTCAGGCCTCGATCAACATTGTGCTGGCGGCAGGGATGACATTCATCATCTTAACCGGCGGGATTGACCTCTCCGTAGGCTCGATTCTGGGCACCACAGCGGTGGCCGCGATGGTGGTATCCCTGATCCCGGAATTTGCCATGCTCTCTATTCCGTCGGCCCTGATGCTTGGCATGGTGCTGGGGCTATTCAACGGTGCGCTGGTGGCCTTTGCCGGGTTGCCGCCCTTTATCGTCACGCTCGGGACCTACACCGCGCTACGCGGCGCGGCCTATCTGCTGGCCGACGGCACAACGGTCATTAACTCAAACATCAATTTTGAGTGGATCGGTAATAACTATCTCGGCCCCATTCCCTGGCTGGTGGTGATCGCCCTGGCAGTGATTGCAGTGTGCTGGTTTATCCTGCGCCGCACCACGCTTGGGGTTCACATCTACGCGGTCGGCGGCAACATGCAGGCGGCACGACTGACCGGTATTAAGGTCTGGATGGTACTGCTGTTTGTGTACGGCATGAGCGGTCTGCTCTCGGGCCTGGGCGGGATCATGAGCGCATCGCGACTTTACAGCGCCAACGGCAATCTGGGCATGGGTTACGAGCTGGATGCGATTGCGGCAGTGATCCTCGGTGGTACCAGCTTCGTCGGCGGGATCGGCACGATCACCGGCACGCTGGTCGGTGCGCTGATCATCGCCACCCTCAACAATGGCATGACGCTAATGGGCGTCTCCTACTTCTGGCAACTGGTGATCAAAGGGGCGGTGATCATCATTGCGGTGCTGATCGACAAATACCGTACCCGACACCATCAAAGTGCATAACAACAATACCCTACAAGCGAGGAAGAAAAGATGCGTTTGAAACCGTTAGTGACCGCGCTCTGTGCTGGCGCACTGCTTGCCGCAACGCCGTTTGCGCAGGCGAAAGATCTGAAGTCCATCGGTGTGACGGTGGGTGACCTGGCTAACCCGTTCTTCGTGCAGATCACCAAAGGTGCCGAGCTGGAAGCGCGCAAACTGGCGGGGGATAACGTTAAAGTCACGCTGGTCTCCAGCGGTTACGATCTGGGTCAGCAGGTGGCGCAAATCGACAACTTTATTGCCGCTAAAGTGGACATGATCATCCTTAACGCGGCGGACTCCAAAGGTATCGGCCCGGCGGTAAAACGCGCGAAGGACGCCGGGATCGTAGTGGTCGCGGTTGACGTGGCAGCGGAAGGGGCAGATGCCACTATCACCTCCGATAACACCCAGGCAGGCGAAATAGCCTGTAAGTACATAACCGACCGCCTGAAAGGTAAAGGCAATGTGGTGATCATCAACGGGCCACCGGTGTCAGCGGTACAAAACCGCGTGGAAGGTTGTCAGACAGAATTCAAAAAACACCCGGATATCAAGGTGCTCTCAGATAACCAGAACGCCAAAGGCAGCCGTGAGGGTGGGCTGGAAGTGATGACCTCCTTACTGGCCGCCAATCCGAAGATCGACGGCGTATTCGCGATTAACGATCCCACCGCGATCGGTGCCGATCTGGCAGCCAAACAGGCACAACGCAGCGAGTTCTTTATTGTCGGCGTGGATGGTAGCCCGGACGGTGAAGAAGCGCTGAAGCGGGAAAACTCCCTGTTTGTGGCGACCCCAGCGCAAGATCCGCAGGTGATGGCGGCAAAAGCGGTGGAGATCGGCTATGACATATTACAGGGCAAGCCTGCACCGAAAGCGCCTGTGCTGATCCCGGTGACGATGATCGATAAAAAGAATGTCGGAACCTATAAGGGATGGACGGTTAAGTAACCCTTTTCCCTCTCCCACCGGGAGAGGGAACTGTTTTCAAGGAGTCCCCATGAAACGCTCCGACATCAACGAAATCCTCGGCCACACCCGGCAGTTTTTCTCCATGCACGATGTGCACCTCCCCCCTTTCGCCAGCTTTCCGCCAACAAAATGGCAGCAGCTTGACCAGGCTGCATGGCAGGAAGTGTTCGACCTCAGGCTCGGCTGGGACGTGACGGCATTCGGTGGCAACAATTTTGCCGCCCAGGGCCTGACGCTGTTTACTCTGCGCAATGGCTCACCCAACGGGGTGCCGTATGAAAAATGCTACGCAGAAAAAATCATGCACGTGCGAGACGGCCAGGTCACGCCGATGCATTTCCACTGGCGCAAGCGGGAAGACATCATCAACCGGGGCGGCGGGAATCTGATTATTGAGTTATGGAACGCCGGCGCGCATGAAGAGACCGAAAACACCGACGTGACCGTCACCGTCGACGGCTGTCGGCAGACCCACGCGCCCGGTAGCCAGTTGCGCCTCACACCAGGGGAAAGCATCTGTCTCACGCCCGGCCTGTACCATAGTTTCTGGGGCGAACGCGGGTTTGGCGACGTTCTGGTGGGCGAAGTGTCATCCGTGAACGACGACGAACACGATAACCATTTTCTGCAGCCCATTGCTCGCTACAACAGTATTGAAGAAGACGAACCGGCGGTACTGGTGTTGTGCAACGAGTACAGCCTGTTTCGGATATAAGGAGTGAATGATGCCATTGATTTCTCTTGCCGACGGTCTTGAGCACGCCAGAGAGCACCGCTACGCACTGGGTGCGTTTAACGTTCTCGACTCCCATTTCCTGCGTGCGTTGTTTGCCGCCGCCAGGCAGGAACGATCGCCGTTTATTATCAACATCGCCGAAGTGCATTTTAAGTATGTGTCGCTGGATTCGCTTGTCGAAGCGGTGAAGTTCGAGGCCGCTCGCCACGATATTCCCGTGGTCCTCAACCTCGACCACGGTCTGCATTTCGAGGCTGTGGTGCGCGCTCTGCGCTTAGGGTTCAGTTCGGTGATGTTTGATGGCTCCGCGTTGAGTTACGAGGAAAACATTCGCCAGACACGGGAAGTCGTGAAGATGTGCCACGCGGTGGGTGTGTCGGTGGAGGCTGAGTTGGGCGCGGTTGGCGGTGACGAAGGCGGCGCGTTGTATGGGCATGCGGATGAAGCCTTTTTTACTGATCCGCAACTGGCACGCGAATTTGTCGATCTGACGGGTATTGATGCCCTGGCCGTCGCCATTGGTAATGCACACGGCAAATACAAAGGCGAGCCGAAACTCGACTTCCCGCGCCTGGATGCGATTCGCCAGCAGACGGGTCTGCCGCTGGTGCTGCACGGAGGCTCCGGGATTAGCGATGCCGATTTTCGTCGCGCCATCGAACTGGGCATTCATAAAATCAATTTCTACACCGGGATGTCGCAAGCGGCTCTGTCCGCCGTTGAGCAGCGTATGGCAAAACGCCAGCCGCTCTATGACGAGTTTGCCGAGCTGCTGCTGGGTATAGAAGAGGCGATTACCGATACGGTCGCTGAACAGATGCGCATCTTTGGCAGCGCGAGGCAGGCATAATGGAACGCAAAGGAATTATCGCTGCGGGCAATATGCTGGTGGATCACGTCCACCAGATCGTGCAATGGCCAGAACGTGGTTGGCTGGCAGAAATTACCCACAGCGAACGTTCCACCGGTGGTGCACCGCTCAACGTTCTGCTGACGCTGGCGAAAATGCATGTTGCCCTGCCCCTGCAGGCGGTGGGACTGATTGGCGAAGATAGCGACGGGGACTACATTCTGGCAATGCTCGACCAGTACCACGTCAACCGCCAGCGGGTGCAACGCACGACCTTTGCCCCAACCTCCATGTCGCAGGTCATGACCGATCCCAGCGGACAGCGCACCTTTTTCCACTCACCGGGGGCAAACCGTCTGCTGGACCTTCCCGCCTTCGACCGCCTTGATGGCACGATGAAAATTTTCCATCTGGGCTACCTGTTACTCCTCGACAGCCTGGACATGCCCGATGACGATTTCGGCACCCGTAGCGCACGGTTACTGGCGCAAATGCGCGAGCAAGGGTATGAAACCTCACTCGATCTGGTCTCCCGCAAGGGTGACCCGCGCTATCAGCCACTGGTGCTCCCTGCCCTTCGCCATCTCGATTATCTGGTAATTAATGAGCTTGAAGCCGGAGAGTTTAGCGGGCTGGAGATGCGTGACGAGCATGATGCACTGCACATTGCCCATATTGCCCAGGCCGCTTCTCAACTGCTGGCATCTGGCGTCCGTCAGCGCGTGGTTATCCACTGCCCGGAAGGGGCATGGGGTGAAGCACACGGCGAAGAAGGTCGCTGGATCCCGTCATGGTTGCTGGAACAGGAACAGATCATCGGCAGCGTTGGCGCGGGAGATGCCTTTTGTGCGGGCTTTTTATACGGCTGCCATGAATCGTTGTCGCTGACGGAGAGTATTTATCTGGCACACGCCTGTGCGCGGGCAAGCCTGCTGGCCGCCAATGCGATTGACGGCGCGAAAACGCTGGCCGAGTTGCAGCTATTTATTAAAGAGAATACTTAGGCCGCTTTCTCACTGTGAGAGACGTCAGTAGCAAAAACATAGCCCAGTCCACGGATGGTTTTAATGAGTGCTGGCTGATGCGGGTTGGCCTCGATTTTTCGTCGCAGGCGCATGATCAACACATCAATCGTGCGGTCAAAAACTTCGGCGCTTTCGCTGTGAGTCAACTCAAGCAGTTGATCACGGCTCAGTACCCGGCGAGCATTTTGCGTGAGTGCCAAAAGTAAGCCGTACTCGCCCTGTGTTAAGGGCACGGTGTTACGGTTAGGATCGCTCAGTTCACAGCGCGCGGTATCCAGCGTCCAGCCGTTAAAGGTAATCCCCTCTACACTCGGCACGGGAACGTCTGCGGCCAGCACGCCCGTTCGACGCAGCACGGCTTTAACGCGGGCGACCACAACACGCGGGTTAAACGGCTTGCCAATATAATCGTCGGCACCCATCTCCAGCCCCACCACCACGTCGGACTCACTGCCCAGCCCGGTTAACATGACCACCGGTAGCGCTGGACGCTGCTTTTGCAGTTGCAGCAAAACCTGCAGACCGTTGATATCCGGCAGCATCATATCCAGCAGAACCAGAGCAATATTCGGCTCCTGATGAACACGGTTCAGGGCATCCTGGCCGTTATGGCAGACCAGCACACTAAAGACGTGCTCACTCAGCACATCCTGCAGCAGTTCGCAGACTGCAATATCGTCATCAACCACCAGAATCGCCGGTTTCATCGCATGCTTCCGTCAGGGGATTATTTTAAGTCTGAACCATTCTGCCGTCGGCTCCAGTCAAATAGTTTTTTCAGTCACGAAAATTCAACCCATGTCACATCCGCTGCCCTGTCGACACGTCAATTTTGACGATTGGCTGCTTTTCGTCAGGGTTTTCACTGCAAATGGGCCGTAAAGTCTGGGTATACCCCTATAAAAAACATGGCATAGAAGCTGCATAGTGGGTGCGAAAGATTCGATTAACTGGAGCAGACTGATGAAAAAAGTCGTCACGGTTTGCCCTTATTGTGCCTCAGGTTGCAAAATTCACCTGGTGGTCGATAACGGCAAAATCGTCCGGGCGGAGGCCGCACAGGGGAAAACCAATCAGGGCACGCTATGCCTGAAAGGTTACTACGGCTGGGATTTTATTAACGATACTCAAATCCTCACCCCGCGCCTGAAAACCCCTATGATCCGCCGCGAGCGCGGTGGCAAGCTGGAATCCGTCTCCTGGAATGAGGCGCTGGATTACGTCGCCTCACGCCTGAGTGCCATTAAGGCCAAATATGGCCCGGATGCCATTCAGACCACCGGTTCCTCACGTGGGACAGGAAATGAAACGAACTATGTAATGCAGAAATTCGCGCGCGCCGTTATTGGTACCAATAACGTCGACTGCTGCGCTCGCGTCTGACACGGCCCATCGGTTGCAGGTCTGCACCAGTCGGTCGGTAACGGCGCAATGAGTAATGCGATCAACGAGATAGATAATACCGATCTCGTGTTTATTTTCGGCTATAACCCGGCGGATTCTCACCCTATCGTCGCGAACCATGTTATTCGCGCCAAACAGAATGGGGCGAAGATCATCGTCTGCGATCCGCGCAAAATTGAAACCGCGCGCATTGCCGATATGCACATTGCATTGAAAAACGGTTCGAACATCGCGCTGTTGAACGCAATGGGGCACGTCATTATTGAGGAGAACCTGTACGACCAGGCGTTTGTCGCCACCCGTACGGAAGGCTTTGACGAGTACCGGAAAATTGTCGAAGGCTATACGCCAGAGTCGGTAGAAGCGATAACCGGCGTTAGCGCGCAGGAGATTCGCCAGGCGGCTCGGATGTATGCCGGGGCGAAAACCGCCGCGATCCTGTGGGGCATGGGCGTGACCCAGTTCTACCAGGGGGTGGAAACCGTGCGTTCTCTGACCAGCCTCGCCATGCTGACGGGGAATCTCGGTAAGGCGCACGTCGGTGTGAACCCGGTACGTGGGCAGAATAACGTGCAGGGTGCGTGTGATATGGGCGCACTGCCGGATACTTATCCTGGCTATCAGTACGTGAAATTCCCGGAGAACCGCGCCAAATTCGCGAAGGCCTGGGGCGTGGAAAGCCTGCCGGAACACACCGGGTATCGCATCAGCGAGCTGCCGCACCGCGCGGCACACGGTGAAGTGCGAGCCGCTTATATCATGGGCGAAGATCCGCTCCAGACCGACGCCGAGTTGTCAGCGGTGCGCAAAGGGTTTGAGGACCTGGAGCTGGTAATTGTCCAGGATATCTTTATGACCAAAACCGCGGCAGCGGCGGATGTGATTCTACCGTCAACGTCCTGGGGTGAACATGAAGGTGTCTATACGGCAGCAGACCGTGGCTTCCAGCGCTTCTTTAAAGCGGTAGAGCCGAAGTGGGATCTGAAAACGGACTGGCAGATTATCAGCGAAATCGCCACCCGCATGGGTTATCCGATGCACTACAACAACACCCAGGAAATCTGGGATGAGTTGCGTCATCTGTGCCCGGATTTCTTTGGTGCCACCTACGAAAAAATGGGTGAACTGGGGTATATCCAGTGGCCATGCCGGGATGAGTCAGAAGCTGATCAGGGCACGTCGTATCTCTTCAAAGAGAAGTTCGACACCCCGAACGGGCTGGCTCAGTTCTTCACGTGTGACTGGGTCGCCCCCATCGACAAACTCACCGATGAGTATCCGATGGTGCTTTCCACCGTGCGTGAAGTTGGCCACTACTCCTGTCGTTCCATGACCGGCAACTGTGCCGCGCTGGCGGCACTGGCGGATGAACCAGGCTAAGCGCAGATCAACACCGCCGACGCTGACCGTCTCGGTATTGAGGATGAAGCGCTGGTGTGGGTGAACTCGCGTAAAGGCCGAATCATTACTCGTGCGCAGGTCAGCGACCGTCCTAACAAAGGTGCGGTCTATATGACCTACCAGTGGTGGATTGGTGCCTGTAACGAACTGGTGACGGAGAACTTAAGCCCGATAACCAAAACGCCGGAGTATAAATACTGCGCCGTCAACGTGGAGCCGATTGAGGATCAGCACGCTGCGGAACAGTATGTCATCGACGAATATAACAAGCTGAAAGCCCGCCTGCGCGAAAGCGCAATGGGTTGAAGCTGTTAATTCAACAGTGAATAAAGGGAGTGAGATATTCACTCCTTTTTTATTTCCGCTTAAAGCATTCGAAATATCAATTATTATTCTGGAAAGCCGCTCGCAGAAATAATGTAATTTACGCAAACAAGAATTACATCTTTGCATTTTAATTCAGAGGGATAAGATGTGCGGCGGGTGCTTAAGACTTTCTGTCTTGAGCATTGTTGAGGGACAGAAAGTGGAAAGCCCCGGGAAATCGTCATTTACCTGTACTGCACCCATTTTGTTGGACGATGAAATGGAATAGTCCCTGATATGTCAAAGCCAAAATACCCCTTCGAA
>NZ_JAWUEI010000045.1:0-26177 GCF_036663495.1 Enterobacter sp. 342 | reverse complement strand
GACAACATCAAGATGGTTGTGACTCTGATCCACCCAATCGCGATGGACGACGGTCTGCGTTTCGCAATCCGTGAAGGCGGCCGTACCGTTGGCGCGGGCGTTGTTGCTAAAGTTCTGGGCTAATTAATTATCCCTGAATAAAAAAAGGACGCTTCGGCGTCCTTTTTTGTTTTCTGCCGCCCAGGCACTGTCACAAAATTTCGCATTTTTTGCCTGCTCCCGCCCCGTATTCTGGCGCCTGTGCTATTGTAATCATAACCATTCTCACTTACACTTTGCGCATATTTTGAACGGGAGTTTTTATGTACGTCTGTTTATGTAATGGTGTCAGTGACAAAAAAATACGCCAGGCCGTTCGCCAGTTTCAGCCACAGTCATTCCAGCAGCTTCGCAAATTTGTTCCAGTGGGAAATCAATGCGGTAAATGCGTACGTGCTGCGCGTGAGATCATGCAGGACGAATTGATGCAGATCCCGGAATACAAAGAGATCGCGTAAGCGCCTATCTTTTTTTTGACATCCCTGTAGCCCGATCTACGCTTCAATGAGTGGAAGCGGAGGGACTATATAATGAAAGGTGATGTTAAAATCATAAGTTATCTCAATAAATTATTGGGAAATGAGCTTGTCGCAATCAACCAGTACTTTCTTCACGCGAGAATGTTTAAAAACTGGGGACTTAAACGTTTGAACGACGTTGAGTACCATGAATCGATCGATGAAATGAAGCACGCTGATAAATATATCGAGCGTATTTTATTCCTTGAAGGCATTCCAAACCTGCAGGATCTCGGAAAGTTGGGCATCGGAGAAGATGTCGAAGAGATGTTGCGTTCCGACCTTGCGCTGGAGCTCGAAGGCGCAAAAAATCTGCGTGAAGCCATTGCCTATGCTGATAGTGTCCATGACTACGTCAGCCGCGATATGATGATCCAGATTCTGGCTGATGAAGAAGGCCATATCGACTGGCTGGAAACTGAGCTGGATCTCATTGCTAAAATAAGCCTGCAAAACTACCTTCAATCGCAGATTAAAGTGGAAGAGTAACCAGCGTTTTCCAGCCAACGCACAAACCCGCAGCTGCCAGAAATGGCCCAAAAGGCAGCGGGTTTTTTATTGCCTCTTTATCAGGGGTGAGTAATGAAAAAGCAAGAATGCAAAGAAGCGCCATAAGCGCAGCGAGTAACGCCAGGGTTGGCAGCACGCACCAACCATGCCACGCGCCAAGCGCTGCCAGGTATTTAACATCGCCATATCCCATCCCTTCGCGCCCGCAGATAAACCGATAGCCCCAGTAAATAACGGCAAAACCAAAATATCCTGCCATCACACCCGCTACCGCACTCGGTAAAAAATCAGAATGGATACAAAGCTGAAAGAGCAGACCCACCCATAGCAACGGGCAGAGAAATTTATCGGGAAGCAGTCCGTAGCGAATATCAGCATGGATAAGAAAGGCCGTCAGCGAAAAATAGACCAGCAGAAAGGGGAGGGTGGTTAACATGGAAAAGGCCTCAAAGGGGTTTGAGCGCATACTCGTTGTAACCTGCTTATCAGGCAATGCACAAAAGCAGCAATTGCGTAGCGGCTCCAGACAAAGATTCGATAAGGAATACATTGCATAAAATGTTGCGCGCCCTTACGCACACAGCGTCTTTGGCGCTTAATTTCTAAACGGCACTTGCGTCTTGCCCAGATTTACGTATAATGCGCGGGCTTGTCGTAATTGACGGCGGGTTCAATCAGAACCAGAGTAACTCATTTTGTTACTCAACAATGCTCCCAATTGGGGAGCTACGTAAGAACGGTTACACTCTCCCATCAATCGTAATGGGTTTGAGGAGTAATCATTTTCGTTTATAAAATAATTGGAGCTCTGGTCTCATGCAGAACCAAAGAATCCGTATCCGCCTTAAAGCGTTTGATCATCGTCTGATCGATCAATCAACCGCGGAAATCGTCGAGACTGCTAAGCGCACTGGTGCGCAAGTCCGTGGTCCGATCCCGCTGCCGACCCGCAAAGAGCGCTTCACCGTTCTGATCTCCCCGCACGTTAACAAAGACGCGCGTGATCAGTACGAAATCCGCACTCACAAGCGTCTGGTTGACATTGTTGAGCCAACTGAGAAAACCGTTGATGCTCTGATGCGTCTGGATCTGGCTGCCGGTGTAGACGTGCAGATCAGCCTGGGTTAATCAGGTCATCGAGCGATTGAGAGGTTGAAACAATGATTGGTTTAGTCGGTAAAAAAGTGGGTATGACCCGCATCTTCACTGAAGATGGCGTTTCTATCCCAGTAACCGTAATCGAAGTTGAAGCAAACCGCGTTACTCAGGTTAAAGATCTGGCTAACGATGGCTACCGCGCTATTCAGGTTACCACTGGTGCTAAAAAAGCTAACCGTGTAACCAAACCAGAAGCGGGTCACTTCGCTAAAGCTGGCGTAGAAGCTGGCCGTGGTCTGTGGGAATTCCGTCTTGCTGAAGGCGAAGAGTTCACCGTAGGTCAGGACATTAGCGTTGAGCTGTTTGCTGACGTTAAAAAAGTTGACGTAACCGGTACCTCTAAAGGTAAAGGTTTTGCTGGTACCGTTAAGCGCTGGAACTTCCGTACCCAGGACGCTACCCACGGTAACTCCTTGTCTCACCGCGTTCCGGGTTCTATCGGTCAGAACCAGACTCCGGGCAAAGTGTTCAAAGGCAAGAAAATGGCAGGTCAGCTGGGTAACGAACGTGTAACCGTTCAGAGCCTGGACGTAGTACGTGTTGACGCTGAGCGCAACCTGCTGCTGGTTAAAGGTGCGGTCCCGGGTGCAACCGGTAGCGACCTGATCGTTAAACCAGCTGTGAAGGCGTAAGGGGATAGCAATGGAATTAGTATTGAAAGACGCGCAGAGCGCGCTGACTGTTTCCGAAACTACCTTCGGTCGTGATTTCAACGAAGCGCTGGTTCACCAGGTTGTTGTTGCTTATGCAGCTGGTGCTCGTCAGGGTACTCGTGCTCAGAAGACTCGTGCTGAAGTAACTGGTTCCGGCAAAAAGCCATGGCGCCAGAAAGGTACCGGCCGTGCGCGTTCAGGTTCTATCAAGAGCCCGATCTGGCGTTCAGGTGGCGTGACCTTCGCTGCGCGTCCACAGGACCACAGTCAAAAAGTTAACAAAAAGATGTACCGCGGCGCGCTGAAAAGCATCCTGTCCGAACTGGTACGTCAGGATCGTCTGATCGTTGTCGAGAAGTTCTCTGTAGAAGCGCCTAAAACTAAGCTGCTGGCACAGAAACTGAAAGACATGGCTCTGGAAGATGTGCTGATCATCACCGGTGAGCTGGACGAGAACCTGTTCCTGGCCGCACGTAACCTGCACAAGGTTGACGTACGCGATGCGACTGGTATCGACCCGGTTAGCCTGATCGCCTTCGACAAAGTCGTAATGACTGCTGATGCTGTTAAGCAAGTTGAGGAGATGCTGGCATGATTCGTGAAGAACGTCTGCTGAAGGTGCTTCGCGCACCGCACGTTTCTGAAAAAGCGTCTACTGCGATGGAAAAAACAAACACCATCGTTCTCAAAGTTGCTAAAGACGCGACCAAAGCAGAGATCAAAGCTGCTGTGCAGAAACTGTTTGAAGTCGAAGTCGAAGTCGTTAACACCCTGGTAGTTAAAGGGAAAGTTAAACGTCACGGACAGCGTATCGGTCGTCGTAGCGACTGGAAAAAAGCTTACGTCACCCTGAAAGAAGGCCAGAATCTGGACTTCGTTGGCGGCGCTGAGTAAGTCGGAGGAGTAATACAATGGCAGTTGTTAAATGTAAACCGACATCTCCGGGTCGTCGCCACGTAGTTAAAGTGGTTAACCCTGAGCTGCACAAGGGCAAACCTTTTGCTCCGTTGCTGGAAAAAAACAGCAAATCCGGTGGTCGTAACAACAATGGCCGTATCACCACTCGTCACATCGGTGGTGGCCACAAGCAGGCTTATCGTATTGTTGACTTCAAACGCAACAAAGACGGTATCCCAGCAGTTGTTGAACGTCTTGAGTACGATCCGAACCGTTCCGCGAACATCGCGCTGGTTCTGTACAAAGACGGCGAACGCCGTTACATCCTGGCCCCTAAAGGCCTGAAAGCTGGCGACCAGATTCAGTCTGGCGTTGATGCTGCAATCAAAGCAGGTAACACCCTGCCGATGCGCAATATCCCGGTTGGTTCTACCGTTCATAACGTAGAAATGAAACCAGGTAAAGGCGGTCAGCTGGCACGTTCCGCTGGTACTTACGTTCAGATCGTTGCTCGTGATGGTGCTTATGTCACCCTGCGTCTGCGTTCTGGTGAAATGCGTAAAGTCGAAGCAGACTGCCGTGCAACCCTGGGCGAAGTTGGCAATGCTGAGCATATGCTGCGCGTTCTGGGTAAAGCAGGTGCTGCACGCTGGCGTGGTGTTCGTCCTACCGTTCGCGGTACTGCGATGAACCCAGTCGACCACCCACATGGTGGTGGTGAAGGTCGTAACTTTGGTAAGCACCCGGTAACTCCGTGGGGCGTTCAGACCAAAGGTAAGAAGACCCGCAGCAACAAGCGTACTGATAAATTTATCGTACGTCGCCGTAGCAAATAATTTTAGAGGATAAGCCATGCCACGTTCTCTCAAGAAAGGTCCTTTTATTGACCTGCACTTGCTGAAGAAGGTAGAGAAAGCGGTGGAAAGCGGAGACAAGAAGCCCCTGCGCACTTGGTCCCGTCGTTCAACGATCTTTCCTAACATGATCGGTTTGACCATCGCTGTCCATAATGGTCGTCAGCACGTTCCAGTCTTTGTTACCGACGAAATGGTTGGTCACAAACTGGGTGAATTCGCACCGACTCGTACTTATCGCGGCCACGCTGCTGATAAAAAAGCGAAGAAGAAATAAGGTAGGAGGAAGAGATGGAAACTTTAGCTCAACATCGCCATGCTCGTTCTTCTGCACAGAAGGTTCGCCTTGTTGCTGACCTGATTCGCGGTAAGAAAGTGTCGCAGGCCCTGGACATCCTGACCTATACCAACAAGAAAGCTGCGGTATTGGTCAAGAAAGTACTGGAATCTGCCATTGCTAACGCTGAACACAACGATGGCGCTGACATCGACGATCTGAAAGTCGCGAAAATTTTCGTAGATGAAGGCCCAAGCATGAAGCGCATTATGCCGCGTGCGAAAGGTCGTGCAGATCGCATCCTGAAGCGCACCAGCCACATTACTGTGGTTGTGTCCGATCGCTGAGACTCTGGAGACTAGCAATGGGTCAGAAAGTACATCCTAATGGTATTCGCCTGGGTATTGTAAAACCATGGAACTCTACCTGGTTTGCGAACACCAAAGAATTCGCTGACAACCTGGACAGCGATTTTAAAGTACGTCAGTACCTGACTAAGGAACTGGCTAAAGCGTCTGTATCTCGTATCGTTATCGAGCGTCCAGCTAAGAGCATCCGTGTGACTATTCACACTGCTCGTCCTGGCATCGTTATCGGTAAGAAAGGCGAAGACGTAGAAAAACTGCGCAAGGTCGTAGCGGATATCGCTGGCGTTCCTGCACAGATCAATATCGCTGAAGTTCGTAAGCCTGAACTGGACGCTAAATTGGTTGCTGACAGCATCACTTCACAGCTGGAACGTCGTGTTATGTTCCGTCGTGCGATGAAGCGTGCTGTACAGAACGCAATGCGTCTGGGCGCTAAAGGTATCAAAGTTGAAGTTAGCGGCCGTCTGGGCGGCGCGGAAATCGCACGTACCGAATGGTACCGTGAAGGTCGCGTACCGCTGCACACTCTGCGTGCTGACATCGACTACAACACCTCTGAAGCGCACACCACTTACGGTGTAATCGGCGTTAAGGTATGGATCTTCAAAGGTGAGATCCTGGGTGGTATGGCTGCTGTTGAACAACCGGAAAAACCGGCTGCTCAACCTAAAAAGCAGCAGCGTAAAGGCCGTAAATAAGGAGCGTCGCTGATGTTACAACCAAAGCGTACAAAATTCCGTAAAGTGCACAAAGGCCGCAACCGTGGTCTGGCGCAGGGTACGGATGTTAGCTTCGGCACTTTCGGTCTGAAAGCTGTTGGCCGTGGTCGTCTGACTGCACGTCAGATCGAAGCAGCACGTCGTGCAATGACCCGTGCAGTTAAGCGTCAAGGTAAAATTTGGATCCGTGTATTCCCGGACAAACCAATTACCGAGAAGCCGCTGGAAGTTCGTATGGGTAAAGGTAAAGGTAACGTGGAGTACTGGGTTGCCTTGATCCAACCGGGCAAAGTCCTGTATGAAATGGACGGTGTTCCGGAAGAGCTGGCCCGTGAAGCCTTCGGCCTGGCAGCAGCGAAACTGCCTATCAAAACCACCTTTGTAACTAAGACGGTGATGTAATGAAAGCAAAAGAGCTGCGTGAAAAAAGCGTTGAAGAGCTGAACGCTGAGCTGCTGAACCTGCTGCGTGAGCAGTTCAACCTGCGTATGCAGGCTGCAAGTGGCCAGCTGCAACAGACTCACCTGCTGAAGCAAGTGCGTCGCAATGTTGCACGCGTTAAGACTTTACTGACTCAGAAGGCGGGTGCGTAATGACCGATAAAATCCGTACTCTGCAAGGTCGTGTTGTTAGCGACAAAATGGAGAAATCCATTGTTGTAGCTATCGAACGTATTGTGAAACACCCGATCTACGGTAAATTCATCAAGCGTACGACCAAACTGCACGTACATGACGAGAACAACGAATGTGGTATCGGCGACAAGGTTGAAATCCGTGAATGCCGTCCACTGTCCAAGACTAAGTCCTGGACGCTGGTTCGCGTTGTAGAGAAAGCGGTTCTGTAATACAGTACGCATTCTCAATACGAATAAACGGCTCAGCGATGGGCCGTTTATTTTTTCTACCCATATTGCAGAAGCGGTGTTATAATGCCGCGCCCTCGATATGGGGCTTTTTAACGGCTCTGATTTTAGAGTCTCAGGTAGTAGTTGACATTAGCGGAGCACTAAAATGATCCAAGAACAGACTATGCTGAACGTCGCCGACAACTCCGGTGCACGTCGCGTAATGTGTATCAAGGTTCTGGGTGGCTCGCACCGTCGCTACGCAGGCGTAGGCGACATCATCAAGATCACCATCAAGGAAGCAATTCCACGTGGTAAGGTCAAAAAAGGTGATGTGCTGAAGGCGGTAGTGGTGCGCACCAAGAAGGGTGTTCGTCGCCCTGACGGTTCTGTCATTCGCTTCGATGGTAATGCATGCGTTATTTTAAACAATAACAGCGAGCAGCCTATCGGCACGCGTATCTTTGGGCCGGTAACTCGTGAACTTCGTACTGAGAAGTTCATGAAAATTATCTCTCTGGCACCAGAAGTACTCTAAGGAGCGAATCATGGCAGCGAAAATCCGTCGTGATGACGAAGTTATCGTGTTAACCGGTAAAGATAAAGGTAAACGCGGTAAAGTAAAAAATGTTCTGTCTTCCGGCAAACTCGTCGTTGAAGGTATCAACCTGGTTAAGAAACATCAGAAGCCGGTTCCGGCCCTGAACCAACCAGGCGGCATCGTTGAAAAAGAAGCTGCTATTCAGGTTTCTAACGTTGCAATCTTCAATGCGGCTACCGGCAAGGCTGACCGTGTAGGCTTTAGATTCGAAGACGGTAAAAAAGTCCGTTTCTTCAAGTCTAACAGCGAAACTATCAAGTAATTTGGAGTAGTACGATGGCGAAACTGCATGATTACTACAAAGACGAAGTAGTTAAAAAACTCATGACTGAGTTTAACTACAATTCTGTCATGCAAGTCCCTCGGGTCGAGAAGATCACCCTGAACATGGGTGTTGGTGAAGCGATCGCTGACAAGAAACTGCTGGATAACGCAGCAGCTGACCTGACAGCAATCTCCGGTCAAAAACCGCTGATCACCAAAGCACGCAAATCTGTTGCAGGCTTCAAAATCCGTCAGGGCTATCCGATCGGCTGTAAAGTAACTCTGCGTGGCGAACGCATGTGGGAGTTCTTTGAGCGCCTGATCACTATTGCTGTTCCACGTATCCGTGACTTCCGTGGCTTGTCCGCTAAGTCTTTCGACGGTCGTGGTAACTACAGCATGGGTGTCCGTGAGCAGATCATCTTCCCAGAAATCGACTACGATAAAGTCGACCGCGTGCGTGGTTTGGATATTACCATTACCACTACTGCGAAATCTGACGAAGAAGGCCGTGCTCTGCTGGCTGCCTTTGACTTCCCGTTCCGCAAGTAAGGTAGGGTTACTGAATGGCTAAGCAATCAATGAAAGCACGCGAAGTAAAGCGCGTAGCTTTAGCTGATAAATTCTTCGCTAAACGCGCTGAACTGAAAGCGATCATTTCTGATGTGAACGCTTCCGACGAAGATCGTTGGAATGCGGTTCTCAAGCTGCAGTCTCTGCCGCGTGATTCCAGCCCGTCTCGTCAGCGTAACCGCTGTCGTCAAACAGGTCGTCCACATGGTTATGTGGGCAAGTTTGGGTTGAGCCGTATCAAACTGCGTGAAGCCGCCATGCGCGGTGAAGTACCAGGCTTGAAAAAGGCTAGCTGGTAATTACCAATTGAATCACGGGAGTAAAGACAGATGAGCATGCAAGATCCGATCGCGGATATGCTGACCCGTATCCGTAACGGTCAGGCCGCGAACAAAGTTGCGGTCACCATGCCTTCCGCCAAGCTGAAAGTGGCAATTGCCAACGTGCTGAAGGAAGAAGGTTTTATCGAAGATTTTAAAGTTGAAGGCGACACCAAGCCGGAACTGGAACTTACTCTCAAGTATTTCCAGGGTAAAGCTGTTGTAGAAAGCATTCAGCGTGTCAGCCGCCCAGGCCTGCGCATCTATAAGAAAAAAGATGAGCTGCCAAAAGTTATGGCTGGTCTTGGTATCGCAGTTGTTTCTACCTCTAAAGGTGTTATGACTGATCGTGCAGCGCGCCAGGCTGGTCTTGGTGGCGAAATTATCTGCTACGTAGCCTAATCGGAGGAAAGAATGTCTCGTGTTGCTAAAGCACCGGTCGTTATTCCTGCCGGCGTTGATGTAAAAATCGACGGTCAGGTTATTACGATCAAAGGTAAAAACGGCGAGCTGACTCGTACCCTCAACAAAGCTGTTGAAGTTAAACATGCAGATAACGCTCTGACCTTCGGTCCACGTGATGGTTTCGTGGATGGATGGGCTCAGGCTGGTACCGCGCGTGCCCTGCTGAACTCAATGGTTGTTGGTGTTACCGAAGGCTTCACTAAAAAGCTTCAGCTGGTTGGTGTAGGTTATCGTGCAGCTATCAAAGGGAATGCAGTAGGCCTGTCTCTGGGCTTCTCACACCCTGTTGAGCATCCGCTGCCGGCCGGTATCACTGCAGAATGTCCGACTCAAACTGAAATCGTGCTGAAAGGCGCTGATAAACAGCTGATCGGCCAGGTTGCAGCAGATCTGCGCGCCTACCGTCGTCCTGAGCCTTACAAAGGCAAGGGTGTTCGTTACGCCGACGAAGTCGTGCGTACCAAAGAGGCTAAGAAGAAGTAAGGTAACACTATGGATAAGAAATCTGCTCGTATCCGTCGTGCGACCCGCGCACGCCGCAAGCTCAAAGAGCTGGGTGCAACTCGCCTGGTGGTACATCGTACCCCGCGTCATATTTACGCACAGGTAATTGCACCGAACGGTTCTGAAGTTCTGGTAGCTGCTTCTACTGTAGAAAAAGCTATCGCAGAACAATTGAAGTACACCGGTAACAAAGACGCCGCTGCAGCTGTAGGTAAAGCTGTTGCTGAACGCGCTCTGGAAAAAGGCATCAGCAATGTTTCCTTTGACCGTTCCGGGTTCCAATATCATGGTCGTGTCCAGGCACTGGCAGATGCTGCCCGTGAAGCTGGCCTTCAGTTCTAAGGTAGAGGTGTAAGATGGCTCACATCGAAAAACAGGCTGGCGAACTGCAGGAAAAGCTGATCGCGGTAAACCGCGTATCTAAAACCGTTAAAGGTGGTCGTATTTTCTCCTTCACAGCTCTGACTGTAGTAGGTGATGGTAACGGTCGCGTTGGTTTTGGTTACGGTAAAGCGCGTGAAGTTCCAGCAGCGATCCAGAAAGCGATGGAAAAAGCCCGTCGCAACATGATTAACGTCGCGCTGAACAACGGCACCCTGCAGCACCCAGTTAAAGGTGTTCACACGGGTTCTCGTGTATTCATGCAGCCAGCTTCAGAAGGTACCGGTATCATCGCCGGTGGTGCAATGCGCGCCGTTCTGGAAGTTGCTGGAGTTCATAACGTTCTGGCTAAAGCATATGGTTCCACCAACCCGATCAACGTGGTTCGTGCAACTATTGATGGCCTGGAAAATATGAATTCTCCAGAAATGGTCGCTGCCAAGCGTGGTAAATCCGTTGAAGAAATTCTGGGGTAATTGACCATGGCAAAGACTATTAAAATCACTCAAACCCGCAGTGCAATCGGTCGTCTGCCGAAACACAAGGCAACGCTGCTTGGCCTGGGTCTGCGTCGTATTGGTCATACCGTTGAGCGCGAGGATACTCCTGCTGTTCGCGGTATGGTCAACGCGGTTTACTTCATGGTTAAAGTTGAGGAGTAAGAGATGCGTTTAAATACTCTGTCTCCGGCCGAAGGCTCTAAAAAGGCGGGTAAACGCCTGGGTCGTGGTATCGGTTCTGGCCTCGGTAAAACCGGTGGTCGTGGTCACAAAGGTCAGAACTCTCGTTCTGGCGGTGGCGTACGTCGCGGTTTCGAGGGTGGCCAGATGCCACTGTACCGTCGTCTGCCGAAGTTCGGCTTCACCTCTCGCAAAGCAGCGATCACAGCGGAAATCCGTCTGTCTGACCTGGCGAAAGTTGAAGGCGGCGTTGTAGACCTGAACACGCTGAAAGCAGCTAACATTATCGGTATCCAGATCGAGTTCGCGAAAGTGATCCTGGCTGGTGAAGTTTCTACTCCGGTAACTGTTCGTGGCCTGCGTGTTACTAAAGGTGCTCGTGCTGCTATCGAAGCTGCTGGCGGTAAAATTGAGGAATAAGTAGCAGATGGCTAAGCAACCGGGATTAGATTTTCAAAGTGCCAAAGGTGGATTTGGCGAGCTGAAACGCAGACTGCTGTTTGTTATCGGCGCGCTGATTGTGTTCCGTATTGGCTCTTTTATTCCGATCCCTGGTATCGATGCCGCTGTACTTGCCAAACTGCTTGAGCAACAGCGAGGCACCATCATTGAAATGTTCAACATGTTCTCTGGTGGTGCTCTCAGCCGTGCTTCTATCTTCGCTCTGGGTATTATGCCGTACATTTCGGCATCTATTATTATCCAGTTGCTGACGGTCGTTCATCCGGCCCTGGCAGAGTTGAAGAAAGAAGGGGAGTCTGGACGTCGTAAGATTAGTCAGTACACCCGTTACGGTACTCTGGTGCTGGCAATATTCCAGTCGATCGGTATTGCTACCGGTCTTCCGAATATGCCTGGTATGCAGGGCCTGGTATTAAACCCAGGCTTTGCATTCTATTTCACCGCTGTTGTTAGTCTGGTCACAGGGACAATGTTCCTGATGTGGCTCGGCGAACAGATTACTGAGCGTGGTATCGGTAACGGTATCTCAATCATTATCTTCGCCGGTATTGTTGCGGGCCTCCCGCCAGCCATCGCCCATACTATCGAGCAAGCGCGTCAAGGCGACCTGCACTTCCTCCTGTTGCTGTTGGTTGCAGTATTAGTATTTGCAGTGACGTTCTTTGTTGTCTTCGTTGAACGTGGTCAACGCCGCATTGTGGTGAACTACGCTAAACGTCAGCAAGGTCGTCGTGTCTATGCTGCACAGAGCACACATTTACCGCTGAAAGTGAATATGGCAGGGGTAATCCCGGCGATCTTCGCTTCCAGTATTATTCTGTTCCCGGCGACCATCGCGTCATGGTTCGGGGGCGGGACTGGTTGGAACTGGCTGACAACAATTTCGCTGTATTTGCAGCCTGGGCAACCACTTTATGTGTTACTCTATGCGTCTGCGATCATCTTCTTCTGTTTCTTCTACACGGCGTTGGTCTTCAACCCGCGTGAAACAGCAGATAACCTGAAGAAGTCCGGTGCATTTGTACCAGGAATTCGTCCGGGAGAGCAAACGGCGAAGTATATCGATAAAGTAATGACTCGCCTGACTTTGGTTGGTGCGCTTTATATTACTTTTATCTGCCTGATCCCGGAGTTCATGCGTGATGCAATGAAAGTACCGTTCTACTTCGGTGGAACCTCACTGCTTATCGTTGTTGTCGTGATTATGGACTTTATGGCTCAAGTGCAAACTCTGATGATGTCCAGTCAGTACGAGTCTGCATTGAAGAAGGCGAACCTGAAAGGCTACGGCCGCTAATTGGTCGCCTGAGAAGTTACGGAGAGTAAAAATGAAAGTTCGTGCTTCCGTCAAGAAATTATGCCGTAACTGCAAAATCGTTAAGCGTGATGGTGTCATCCGTGTGATTTGCAGTGCCGAGCCGAAGCATAAACAGCGCCAAGGCTGATTATTTCGCATATTTTTCTTGCAAAGTTGGGTTGAGCTGGCTAGATTAGCCAGCCAATCTTTTGTATGTCTGTACGTTTCCATTTGAGTATCCTGAAAACGGGCTTTTCAGCATGGTGCGTACATATTAAATAGTAGGAGTGCATAGTGGCCCGTATAGCAGGCATTAACATTCCTGATCAGAAACATGCTGTGATCGCATTAACTTCGATCTACGGCGTCGGCAAGACCCGTTCTAAAGCCATTCTGGCTGCAGCGGGTATCGCTGAAGATGTTAAGATCAGTGAGCTGTCTGAAGAACAAATCGACACGCTGCGTGACGAAGTTGCCAAATTTGTCGTTGAAGGTGATCTGCGCCGTGAAATCAGCATGAGCATCAAGCGCCTGATGGATCTTGGTTGCTATCGCGGTTTGCGTCATCGTCGTGGTCTGCCAGTGCGCGGTCAGCGTACTAAGACCAACGCACGTACCCGTAAGGGTCCGCGCAAACCGATCAAGAAATAATCGGGGTGATTGAATAATGGCAAAGGCACCAGTTCGTGCACGTAAACGTGTAAGAAAACAAGTCTCTGACGGCGTGGCTCATATCCATGCTTCTTTCAACAACACCATCGTTACTATTACTGATCGTCAGGGTAACGCATTGGGTTGGGCAACAGCCGGTGGTTCCGGTTTCCGTGGTTCTCGCAAATCCACTCCGTTCGCAGCTCAGGTTGCAGCAGAGCGTTGCGCTGAAGCCGTAAAAGAATACGGCATCAAGAATCTGGAAGTTATGGTTAAAGGTCCGGGTCCGGGTCGTGAATCTACTGTTCGCGCTCTGAACGCCGCTGGTTTCCGCATCACTAATATTACTGATGTGACTCCGATCCCTCATAACGGTTGTCGTCCGCCGAAAAAACGTCGCGTATAACGCTCGTTTTTTAGGTTAGTTGGAGATAGAAAATGGCAAGATATTTGGGTCCTAAGCTCAAGCTGAGCCGTCGTGAGGGCACCGACTTATTCCTTAAGTCTGGCGTTCGCGCGATCGATACCAAGTGTAAAATTGAACAAGCTCCTGGCCAGCACGGTGCGCGTAAACCGCGTCTGTCTGACTATGGTGTGCAGTTGCGTGAAAAGCAAAAAGTTCGCCGTATGTACGGTGTGCTGGAGCGTCAGTTCCGTAACTACTATAAAGAAGCAGCACGTCTGAAAGGCAACACGGGTGAAAACCTGCTGGCTCTGCTGGAAGGTCGTCTGGACAACGTTGTATACCGTATGGGCTTCGGCGCTACTCGTGCTGAATCACGTCAGCTGGTTAGCCACAAAGCAATCATGGTAAACGGTCGTGTTGTTAACATCGCTTCTTATCAGGTTAAAGCGAATGACGTTGTTAGCATTCGTGAGAAAGCGAAAAAGCAATCTCGCGTGAAGGCCGCTCTGGAGCTGGCTGAGCAGCGTGAAAAGCCAACCTGGCTGGAAGTTGATGCTGGCAAGATGGAAGGTACGTTCAAGCGTCAGCCAGAACGTTCTGATCTGTCTGCGGACATTAACGAACACCTGATCGTCGAGCTTTACTCCAAGTAAAGCTTAGTACCAAAGAGAGGACACAATGCAGGGTTCTGTGACAGAGTTTCTAAAACCGCGCCTGGTAGATATCGAGCAAGTGAGTTCGACGCACGCCAAGGTGACCCTTGAGCCTTTAGAGCGTGGCTTTGGCCATACTCTGGGTAACGCACTGCGCCGTATTCTGCTCTCATCGATGCCGGGTTGCGCGGTGACCGAGGTTGAGATTGATGGTGTACTTCATGAGTACAGCACCAAAGAAGGCGTTCAGGAAGATATCCTTGAAATCCTGCTCAACCTGAAAGGGCTGGCGGTGAGAGTTCAGGGTAAAGATGAAGTTATTCTTACTCTGAATAAATCTGGCATTGGCCCTGTGACTGCAGCCGACATCACCCACGACGGTGATGTTGAAATCGTCAAGCCGCAGCACGTGATCTGCCACCTGACCGATGAGAACGCAGCTATTAGCATGCGTATCAAAGTTCAGCGCGGTCGTGGTTATGTGCCGGCTTCTGCCCGAATTCATTCGGAAGAAGATGAGCGCCCAATCGGCCGTCTGCTGGTCGACGCATGCTACAGCCCTGTAGAGCGTATTGCCTACAATGTTGAAGCAGCGCGTGTAGAACAGCGTACCGACCTGGACAAGCTGGTCATCGAAATGGAAACCAACGGCACAATCGATCCTGAAGAGGCGATTCGTCGTGCGGCAACCATCCTGGCAGAACAACTGGAAGCTTTCGTTGACTTACGTGATGTTCGTCAGCCGGAAGTGAAAGAAGAGAAACCAGAATTCGATCCGATCCTGCTGCGCCCTGTTGACGATCTCGAATTGACTGTCCGCTCTGCTAACTGCCTCAAGGCAGAAGCTATCCACTATATCGGTGATCTGGTACAGCGTACCGAGGTTGAGTTGCTGAAAACGCCGAACCTGGGTAAAAAATCTCTTACTGAGATTAAAGACGTGCTGGCTTCACGTGGTCTGTCTCTGGGTATGCGCCTGGAAAACTGGCCACCAGCTAGTATTGCTGACGAGTAACCGGATCACAGGTTAAGGTTTTACTGAGAAGGATAAGGTCATGCGCCATCGTAAGAGTGGTCGTCAACTGAACCGCAACAGCAGCCATCGCCAGGCTATGTTCCGCAACATGGCAGGTTCACTGGTTCGTCATGAGATCATCAAGACGACCCTGCCTAAAGCGAAAGAGCTGCGTCGCGTAGTTGAGCCGCTGATTACTCTTGCCAAGACTGACAGCGTTGCTAATCGTCGTCTGGCATTCGCCCGTACTCGTGATAACGAGATCGTGGCAAAACTGTTTAACGAACTGGGCCCGCGTTTTGCGAGCCGTGCCGGTGGTTACACTCGCATTCTGAAGTGTGGCTTCCGTGCAGGCGACAACGCGCCGATGGCTTACATCGAGCTGGTTGATCGTTCAGAGAAAGCAGAAGCTGCTGCAGAGTAATCTGTAGTAACGTAAAAAAACCCGCCTCGGCGGGTTTTTTTATATCCGGTATATCCCCACTTCTCTACAATGTCTGTATCAAATCTGTTCTTTCCCTGGAGCTAATAATGTGGTTGCTCGATCAGTGGGCAGAACGCCATATTCGCGATGCCCAAAAAAAAGGTGAATTTGATGATCTTCCAGGAAGTGGTGCTCCCCTTGTGCTGGAAGACGATTCGCACATCGCGCCAGAATTACGTGCAGGATATCGATTACTGAAAAATGCAGGTTGTCTTCCTCCTGAACTCGAACAGCGCAGGGAGGCGGTTGAGCTTGCTGATCTACTCAAAGGTATCCGTCAGGACGATCCTCGACATTCTGAACTTACCCGTCGGCTCGCACTGATTGAACTTAAGCTTCGCCAGGCGGGAATGAATACTGACTTTCTGCACGGTGAATACGGCGAAAGATTGATGCATAAAATAAACGAGGAATAGTTATGTACCGTATCGGTGAACTTGCAAAGCTCGCGAACGTAACACCGGATACCATCCGATACTATGAAAAGCAGCAGATGATTGATCATGAAGTTCGCACTGAGGGTGGTTTTCGCCTTTATACCGATAACGATCTACAACGTCTGCGGTTTATTCGTTATGCGCGACAGCTTGGTTTCACACTGGATTCGATCCGCGAGTTATTATCGATCCGTATTGATCCGGAACATCATACCTGCCAGGAGTCGAAGAGTATTGTTCAGGCTCGCCTGGACGAGGTTGAAGCGCGCATTCAGGAGTTGCAGACTATGCAGCGTTCTTTACAAAGGCTGAATGACGCTTGCTGTGGAACGGCGCACAGCAGCATCTATTGTTCAATTCTGGAAGCCCTTGAACAGGGGGCCAGTGGAGAAATGGAGGGCAGTTGATTTTTTGTCCGCCCGGATCTAGACTTCCGTCGACATTAACCATGCTCAGGAGAAATTATGAGCCGCTATCAGCATACGAAGGGACAAATCAAAGATAACGCTATTGAAGCTCTACTACACGACCCGCTCTTCAGACAGCGCGTCGAGAAAAGTAAAAAAGGGAAGGGAAGTTATCTGCGTAAAGACAAACATGCAAAACGGGGTAACTGGGAGGCCAGTGGCAAACAAGCGGATTGCTTTTTTACCACTGGCCTTCTTGCTTTTAGTTTCTGATCAAGAGCGATTATTCTGCTCTTTTAACAGATCGCGAATCTCTGTCAGCAAAACTTCTTCTTTTGTAGGTGCTGGCGCTGCTGCAGGTTCTTCTTTTTTACGATTTAGCTTGTTGATAAGCTTGATGGCCATAAAAATTGCAAACGCCACAATTACAAAGTCGAATATGTTCTGAATGAACACACCGTAATGCATTACAACCGCCGGGACATCGCCCTGTGCATCCCGAAGTGTGACGGCAAATTGTTTGAAATCAATGCCCCCGATTAATAAACCCAACGGTGGCATGATAATGTCGGCTACCAATGATGAGACGATCTTACCGAATGCCGCACCAATAATGACACCCACTGCCAAATCTACTACATTCCCGCGCATCGCAAATTCGCGAAATTCTTTAATAAAACTCATTATGCTCTCCTTGTGCCAGCTGACGATTATAAGTTTAACAAATGATTAGCTATTTGCCATTGGGGATAAATAATCGTTATGAAAAATAAAAGGCATGTTAAATAGAGGGATTATGTTCAGGTGCTCTTTGAGGAGCACCTGAATGATTACAGGAAGAATGGACTCGGCTGGAACAGGCGTTCGACATCGGTAATAAATTTTTTATCGGTAAGGAACATAATAACGTGGTCCCCTTGCTCGATACGTAAATTATCATTGGCAATCATGACATCATTCCCACGTACCACGGCCCCGATAATTGTCCCCGGTGGAAGTTTAATCTCATCAATGGCACGGCCCACAACGCGTGATGTGGTTTCATCGCCATGAGCTACGGCTTCAATGGCTTCTGCTACGCCGCGACGCAGAGATGAAACGCCGACAATATCCGCTTTGCGAACATGGCTCAGGAGTGCGGAAATAGTCGCTTGCTGTGGCGAAATGGCGATATCAATGACACTCCCCTGAACAAGGTCAACATAAGCCCGGCGCTGAATAAGCACCATCACCTTTTTTGCCCCCATTCGTTTGGCGAGCATGGCTGACATAATATTTGCTTCATCGTCGTTGGTGACGGCAATAAACAGATCAACCTGATCAATATGTTCTTCAGCCAGTAGTTCCTGATCCGATGCATCGCCATAAAATACGATCGTGTTCTGCAACTTTTCTGCCAGTTCAGAAGCTCGTTGCTGATCTCGTTCGATCAATTTCACGCTGTAATCTTTTTCCAGTCTACGCGCCAGGCCAGCACCGATATTGCCACCACCGACCAGCATAATACGTTTATATGGCTTCTCGAGACGCTGAAGTTCACTCATCACTGCGCGAATATGCTGAGAGGCCGCAATAAAGAAGACCTCATCGCCGGCTTCAACAATCGTGGAGCCTTGGGGACGAATAGGTCTGTCGTGGCGGAAAATGGCTGCGACACGAGTATCAATATGCGGCATATGCTCACGCATTGTGGAGAGCGCATTGCCGATTAATGGCCCACCGTAATAGGCCTTAACCACTGCAAGACTCACTTTACCTTCGGCAAAGTTCACTACCTGCAGTGCGCCAGGATATTCGATCAGGCGATAGATATTGTCGATAACCAGTTGTTCTGGCGCAATGAGATGGTCAATCGGTACTGCTTCTGAATTGAACAGTTTCTCTGCATCACGAACATAGTCAGGAGAGCGAATGCGCGCGATTCGGTTTGGTGTGTTGAAAAGTGAGTAAGCCACCTGACAAGCAACCATATTGGTTTCGTCAGAGCTGGTTACTGCAACCAGCATGTCGGCATCATCGGCACCCGCTTCACGAAGGACTCGCGGATGCGAGCCGTGACCCTGCACAACACGAAGGTCAAACTTGTCCTGCAACACGCGCAGCCGATCGCCGTTGGTATCAACAATTGTGATGTCGTTGTTTTCGCCAACCAGGTTCTCTGCCAGCGTTCCACCAACCTGTCCTGCGCCCAGAATGATTATCTTCATATCTCGTGACCTGTTCTCAACATCACTCTTTGATTAGCTTAGCGTAAAAGAAGCCATCACCCTCTTCTGCACCAGGCAGGTTCTGCTGACCGGGGCATTCAGGTGTCCCCGTATCTCTTAACGCAGCGTCCGGAGTACGTTTAAGGAAAGCCGCAATTTGCTGGCTGTTCTCTTCCGGAAGTATGGAACACGTCGCATAGACCAGTGTTCCGCCAGGTTTCAGATGTGGCCAGATAGCATCAAGAATGTCGGATTGCAGCTGGGCAAGTTCCTTAATATCACGGTCACGACGCAGCCACTTAATATCCGGATGACGGCGAATAACACCGGTTGCTGAGCAGGGAGCGTCCAGCAAAATCCGATCAAATTTCGTCTCGCCACACCATTCTGCGGGTTTGCGCCCATCACCTTGCTTAACCTGCGCCTTCATACCCAGACGTTTCAGGTTGTCGTAGACGCGTGAAAGACGTTGTTCATCAACGTCCACTGCCAATACGCTGGCCTGAGGCGCAACTTCCAGAATATGCGTGGTTTTGCCTCCTGGCGCGGCGCAGAGATCGAGGATCTGCTCTCCATTTTTGGGTTCAAGCCAGGTCATGCAACCCTGAGCAGAGGCATCCTGTACTGTTACCCAGCCTTCGTCAAAACCGGGTAATGCATGTACCGGTGCAGGCGATGCTAAACGTACGGCATCAGGATAGGCGTCATGTGTGAAGCCGTTCATTCCAGCCTCTTCAAGCAAGGCCAGCCAGGCATCGCGAGAATGATGATTACGATTCACGCGCAACCACATAGGCGGGCGCTGGTTATTGGCTTCGGCAATGTCCTGCCACTGCTGCGGATAAGCTTTTTTCAGGCGATTCAGAAGCCATTCCGGGTGCAGGAAACGTGTTTCACTTTGAGCAAACTCAGCAAGAAGCTCTTCCTGCTGTCGCTGGAACTGACGCAGTACTCCGTTGATCAGACCTTTCAGTTGGGGACGTTTGATCGCAACAGCACCTTCCACTGTCTCAGCCAGAGCGGCATGAGGTGGAATACGGGTATGAAGAAGCTGATAGAAACCTACCATAATCAAATAATGTACGGTACGTTGCTTGCCGGTCATTGGCCGCGACATCAGCTTATTAATCAACCACTCAAGCTGAGAAAGGGTGCGCAGGACGCCAAAGCAGAGCTCCTGAAGCAGGGCTTTGTCTTTATCAGAGACTTTTTGTTGCAGTGGAGGCAGGACGTTACTCAAAGACTGGCCCTGCTCGATAACCTGCTCAACGGCCTGAGCCGCCATACTGCGTAGATTTTGTTTTTTCATAACCGTAAAAATAAAAATGCCCGGAAACTCCGGGCCTTAAGAATAAATTTGTTCAGGCAAGACGATTGCCAGGGATAAACCATTCGCGACGGGAATTTAACAGGTCCTGAGCACTCATGGCTTTCTTACCGGCCGGTTGCAGCGATTCAAGATTCAGGATCCCTTGCGCTGTCGCCACCTGGATACCGTTCTTGCTGGCATCAATAATCGTACCGGGTTCAGCCGTGGTATTACCGCTAATGACGGAGGCTTTCCAGACTTTCACTGGCTGCTCATCGATCTCCATCCAGCTCATTGGCCATGGATTAAACGCGCGAATGCAGCGTTCGAGTTGAGCCGCTGACAGGGTCCAGTCTATTCGCGCTTCTTCTTTGCTCAGCTTTTCGGCATAGGTGACCAGCGCTTCATCCTGAACTTCAGGTTGCGCTGTATTATCCGCAAGCTGTTGCAGCGTCTCGATGAGACCCTGAGGGCCAAGGTCCGCCAGCTTGTCGTACAGTGTTGCGCTGGTGTCTTCTGCGGTAATTGGGCAGGCGAGTTTATACAGCATGTCGCCAGTGTCTAAACCTACGTCCATCTTCATGATAGTGACGCCAGTCTCTGCATCACCTGCCCATAAAGAACGCTGGATAGGCGCGGCGCCACGCCAGCGAGGCAGCAGAGAACCGTGCACATTTACACAGCCCAGGCGAGGCATATCAAGAACAGCTTTTGGCAGAATTAAACCGTAAGCCACTACCACCATCACGTCGGCATTCAGGTCAGCAACAAGTTGCTGGTTTTCCGGTGAACGTAGGGAGGCTGGCTGGAATACAGGTAATCCATGTTCTTCAGCCAACACTTTTACCGGGCTTGGCATCAGCTTTTTGCCACGGCCAGCCGGACGATCTGGTTGAGTAAATACACCCACAACCTGGTGACCAGAAGATAACAGCGCGTCAAGATGACGCGCTGCAAAATCAGGTGTTCCTGCAAAGATAATACGTAGCGATTTAGACACGTTATTCCTTGTATCCCGGGATGTTATGCACGAGAGCGCATACGATCCAGTTTCTCTACTTTCTGGCGAATACGCTGTTGTTTCAGGGGTGAGAGGTAATCGATAAACAGTTTACCGACCAGGTGATCCATCTCATGCTGAATACAAATCGCCAGCAGGTCGTCTGCTTCCAGCTCGAACGGATTACCGTCACGATCCAGAGCGCGAATTTTCACTTTTTCGGCACGCGGCACTAAAGCGCGCTGTTCCGGAATGGACAGACAGCCTTCCTCAATACCTGTTTCGCCACTTTTCTCAAGCAACTCAGGATTGATCAGCACCAGACGACCATCGCGATTTTCAGAAACGTCGATCACGATAATGCGCTTGTGAATGTCGACCTGAGTCGCCGCAAGGCCAATGCCTTCTTCGGCGTACATGGTATCGAACATATCATCTACGATACGCTGAATTTCTGCATTCACTTCTTTAACCGGTTCAGCGACGATGCGAAGGCGCTCGTCCGGAATATGTAACACTTGCAAAACTGCCATAAATTTCCAGAGTCGTGTTCAGGAGTTGATAACAATAATACCTCTATTCTAGACAAATCCCCCATTGATTGACAGCATCAGTGACCAATCGCAATGATTGCGGAGGCCGCTTATGGCAGGGGAAAGGATGACATCTACCGAGATATGGTTACGGTTAATACATACAGGGTCTCTTTGTGGCGATGCAATGCTGGAAGCCGCGGCACAGCTACAGAAGCAGACTAGCCTGGATGTTCCTGTTCTCAGAAACACCGGACTGACAGCAAAGCAAGCTGAACGGTTCTTTGCTCAAGATGAAAGTGGGCTGGAACGCAGCCTGAAGTGGCTTGAGCAGCCGGGCAATCATTTATTGACGGCGCGTGATCCGCTTTATCCTCCCTTGCTTCGAACGATTCCCGATTATCCGGGGGCATTATTCGTAAAAGGCAACCCTGAGGCGCTTAACACTATCCAGTTGGCTGTTGTGGGTAGCCGTGCGCCGTCATGGTACGGAGAGCGATGGGGGAGAATTCTGTGCGAGCAGCTTTCTCAAAGCGGGTTCACGATCACCAGCGGGCTGGCCTGTGGTATTGATGGCGTTGCCCACAACGCTGCGCTGTCAGTAAAAGGCTGTAGTGTAGCCGTGTTGGGGAACGGTCTTTTTAGCATTTATCCTCGTCGGCATCAGGCTTTGGCTATGCGTCTCATCGAATCTGGCGGTGCGATAGTGTCTGAGTTTCCCCTTTCGGCGCAGCCCAGACCGGCAAACTTTCCCCGTCGTAATCGAATTATCAGCGGGTTAAGCCAGGGGGTATTGGTGGTTGAAGCGGCACTGCGAAGCGGCTCGTTGGTCACAGCTCGGTGCGCGCTCGAACAGGGGAGAGAAGTTTTTGCCTTGCCCGGTCCAATAGGTAACCCCGGATGCGAAGGGCCGCACTGGCTGATAAAGCAAGGTGCAACACCGGTAACGGAAGTAGGGGACATTCTTGAAAATTTGCAATATGGGTTGCAATGGCTACAGGAAGATCCCGAAAAGCGACAATATTCATCAGATCAGGGAAAGGTGGCATTGCCATTTCCCAAGCTCCTGGCTAACGTAGGAGATGAGGTAACACCTGTTGACGTTGTCGCTGAACGTGCCGGCCAACCTGTGCCAGTAACGGTAGCACAGCTACTCGAACTGGAGTTAGCAGGGTGGATCGCAGCTGTACCCGGCGGCTATGTCCGATTAAGGAGGGCATGCCATGTTCGACGTACTGATGTATTTGTTTGAGACTTACATCCATAACGAAGCAGAAATGCGAGTGGATCAGGACAAATTGACACAGGATCTTACCGATGCGGGGTTTGAGCGGGAAGATATCTATAATGCGTTGATGTGGCTGGAAAAGTTGGCTGATTATCAGGAAGGCCTCGCCGAACCTATGCAGCTTGCTTCTGACCCATTGTCTGTACGCATCTATACCGCTGAAGAGTGTGAAAGGCTGGACGCCAGCTGCCGGGGATTCATTTTATTCCTTGAGCAGATTCAGGTGCTAAACCTCGAAACGAGAGAAATGGTGATAGAGCGCGTCATGGCGCTGGATACAGCAGAATTTGAACTGGAAGACCTCAAATGGGTGATTCTGATGGTGCTGTTTAATATCCCGGGCTGTGAAAATGCCTATCAGCAGATGGAAGAATTACTCTTTGAAGTGAATGAAGGTATGCTGCATTAATTCAATATGCAGCACCAAGAGTTGTTATGGCCAAATCAGCACTATTCACGGTGCATAAAAATGAGCCCTGCCCGCAGTGCGGGGCTGAACTTGTTATTCGGTCCGGGAAACACGGCCCGTTTCTCGGTTGTTCACAGTATCCGGAATGTGATTATGTCCGTCCCCTGAAAAGCCAGGCGGACGGACATATCGTTAAAATTCTGGAGGGACAGTTTTGCCCTCTCTGCGGCGGCGAGTTAGCGCTGCGTCAGGGGCGTTTCGGCATGTTCATTGGATGTAGCCGTTACCCCGAATGCGAACATACAGAACAAATTGATAAACCGGATGAAACGGCTATTGCTTGTCCTCAATGCCTACGTGGGCAACTGGTACAGCGTCGTTCTCGTTTTGGAAAGACCTTCCATTCTTGTGATCGCTACCCTGAATGCCAGTTCGTTATCAATTTCAAACCGGTAGCGGGCGTCTGCACTCATTGCAATTATCCGCTACTTATTGAGAAGAAAACGGCGCAAGGTATGAAACGCTTCTGCGCCAGTAAACAATGTGGAAAGCCGGTTTCGGCGGATCAAAATAGTGAATAATAACCTGCCATCAGGCTCCATTGCGCATGCGGTGGATGTCCTGAAAAACGAAGAAGTCATCGCCTATCCAACTGAAGCTGTCTTTGGGGTCGGTTGCGATCCCGATAGCGAGACGGCCGTTGGCCGATTACTGGCACTCAAACAGAGGCCCGTCGAAAAAGGGCTGATTTTAATCGCTGCCAATTATGAACAACTAAAGCCTTATATTGATGATTCCATGCTAACACCGGCTCAGCGGGAGACTATTTTCTCCGCATGGCCTGGGCCTGTGACCTTTGTTTTTCCGGCGCAACCTACGACACCGCGCTGGTTAACCGGAAAATTTGATTCCCTCGCCGTCCGCGTCACCGACCATCCGCTGGTGGTAGAACTGTGTCTGGCGTTTGGCAAACCGCTGGTTTCAACCAGTGCCAACCTGACCGGACTGCCTCCGTGCCGAACAACTGAAGAAGTACTGGCGCAATTCGGTAGTGATTTCCCGGTAGCATTGGGTGAAACGGGTGGTCGACTGAATCCGTCGGAAATCCGCGACGCTTTGACCGGCGAACGTTTTCGCCAGGGGTAATGTGATGGAAGCTTATGCTGTTTTTGGTAACCCGATAGCGCACAGTAAGTCACCCTGGATCCATCAGCAGTTTGCTGACCAGCTCCAGATAGTTCATCCCTATGGCCGCGTGCTGGCACCTGTTGACGCATTTGTTCCAACCCTGAATGCTTTTTTCGACGCGGGCGGTAAAGGTGCAAATGTGACGGTACCTTTTAAAGAAGAAGCTTTTGAACGCGCGGATGAACTGACTGAACGTGCTTCTCTTGCCGGTGCCGTGAATACGCTAAAACGGCTTGAGGATGGGCGGTTGCTTGGCGACAACACGGATGGTATCGGGTTGCTTAGCGATCTGGAAAGACTGTCATTTATTAAACCGGGTTTTCGAATTCTACTGATAGGCGCGGGCGGGGCTTCTCGTGGCGTACTGCTTCCTCTTTTATCTTTTGATTGTGCTGTGACGATTACCAACCGCACTTTTTCCAGAGCAGAAGCGTTAGCGGGGTTGTTCGCACATACCGGCAGTGTAAGCGCAGTTGCGCTTGATGATCTGGCAGGTCACGAGTTCGATCTGATCATTAATGCCACCTCTAGCGGCATCGGTGGCGAAGTTCCGGCGATCCCTTCTTCACTGGTGAGTCACCACATCTATTTCTACGACATGTTTTATCAGAAAGGGAAGACACCTTTCCTGAACTGGTGTGAACAACACGGTGCGAAGCATCTGGCGGATGGACTAGGTATGCTGGTGGGGCAGGCGGCGCATGCAGTGCTGCTTTGGCACGGAGTGTTACCAGCGGTCGAACCGGTGATTGAAAAGCTGAAGCAGGAACTGACTGAGTGAACCAGGCAATTCATTTTCCTGACAGAGAAGTCTGGGATGAGAGCAAACACGCTGTCTGTTTTCCGGTGCTGGTGCACGGGATGCAATTGACCTGTGCGATCGGCGGAGAAACGTTGCTGAGTCGCTTTGGCGGTTCTAATCCACTAGACGTATTTTGTGAAAATCGCTGGGATCTCGAAGAAGAAGCCAGCGATTTGATCCGCGATCAACAGGAAGACGATCAGGGCTGGGTCTGGTTGTCCTGAGCCAGATACTCATCTTTCCATTTCACATAGTTATTCGCTGAGTATTTCAACCCTTCAATTTCCGCCTCTTTTAAGGGGCGGATCTGTTTCACCGGGCTACCTAAATAGAGATAACCGCTTTCCAGACGTTTGTTTTGCGGGACAAGGCTTCCGGCGCCAATCATTACGTCGTCTTCTACTATCACACCATCCAGCAAAATCGACCCCATCCCCACAAGTACCCGATTACCGATAGTGCAGCCGTGAAGCATCACTTTATGGCCGACGGTAACATCCTCTCCAATGATGAGGGGATTGCCCTCCGGGTTGTATGAGGATTTGTGTGTGACATGCAAAATACTACCATCCTGAATATTGGTACGGGCACCAATCGACACGAAGTTGACATCCCCCCTGATGGCGACAAGTGGCCAGATACTGACGTCAGCGGCAATTCTCACATCACCAATGACCACGCTGCTGGCATCGATCATCACGCGATCGCCTTTTTTGGGGAACAGATCTTTATAAGGACGTAATACTGCGGGCATATCTACCTCTATGGATGAGCGCTATACAGAAGACTTTGATCATATTATTGGATCGAGGCAAGGTAAAATGCGTCAATATTTAAGCAGATCGGGTGGGTTTTCAGCGAAAAGCGCGGAAAATCGACAGTCGGAAAAAAAGATCCAAAAAGTACTTGTGCTAAAAAATGGGATCCCTATAATGCGCCTCCATCGACACGGCGGATGTGAATCACTTCACAAACAACCCGGTCGGTTGAAGAGAAAAAAT
>NZ_JAWUEI010000044.1:0-27095 GCF_036663495.1 Enterobacter sp. 342 | reverse complement strand
GAACGGTCTGCGTTGTCGGGAAGATGCGTGATCTGATCCTTCAACTCAGCAAAAGTTCGATTTATTCAACAAAGCCGTTTTTAATTTCACAATATGATTGTGATTGCGGGCACTATTATTTTCGGATAAATCGCTAATGAATTCACAAAATTAACATTGGCTTATATCCACGCTTCGTCTTTATTTGATATTAATATGCTGCTAGGTGAGCGTTTTTGACTACAAACGGCATTGATCATATTAAGGGAGTTATATGAAAATATCTTTTTTTGGTGTGAATAACTTTAGAACTATTTCTGGTGGCATTGATAATAATAAAATAATTTTCAAAGATACCAATACACTTTTTATTTACGGAGCAAACAATGCTGGTAAATCAACCTTTTTAAAAGCGTATATGTTTTTTTATAGTAATGAAAAACCTATCATCGATGATTTTTTTAAACGAGATGGTAATAATTCCATTGAGTTCGAGTTAGAAGTTCAGCTTGATGAATTAGATAAAGAAAGAATAGAAGCTAAAGCACCTAAGCAAAAGGAAAGCTATAAGAAATATTTAAATAATGATTATATAAGAATTAAGAAGGTATGGAGAAAAGATGGAGCAAAAATAGAAGACAAAAACTATACCTTTGATTATAGCAAAGGAGAGAGCGGTGAATATGACGAAATTGGGTATGCAACAGTTGGTTTGCATACTGTCTTCCAATCTTGTTTACCAAAACCTGTATTTATAAAAGCAATGCCAACAGAGGAGGAAGCGAAGAAAATTCTCAATGAAATCCTAAAAATGATGGCTGAAAGTACACTTAAAACATCAGATCTTGAGGAATTAAAAGCAGCTCAGGATAAAATAAAAGAATTACAAGATAAAATGTATGATCCAGAATTAATTGAAACCTATCAGAGTTCAGTTAACGGATATTTCAATAAAATATTTGGTGATACTGCTATATGCTTCAAAGATCAAAAAGATAGAGTGATATGGACTGAGAATAAACTCGGCAGAGATTTTGAGATTGAGTTTATGAAAAAAAATAGCCAAGGGGATTTTGATGAAAACATTCCATCAAGCTATAGCAGTGTAGGTCACGGAACCATCAGGACAGCAATATTCACATTACTATTGATGAGAGATGTGGCTGAACGTTTTGAAAGAAGGCAGGGTCGTAAAGATTACATGGTTCTGTTTGAGGAGCCAGAACTATTTCTCTATCCTAGAATGGTGAAAGAACTTCGAGAGCTGATTTATCAGGTGAGTACTGAAGATCTTCCATATCAAGTACTTTGCGCTTCGCATTCATCTTCTATGATAGATCTTTCAAAACCTAAATCTTCGATAATACGATTAGTCAATAACTCTGCCGGAACTAAATCATATCAAATTAATGATCAATTTTTGAAGGATGCAAAAGGGATTGCTACAAATGATGAACTTAAACAAGAAATGTATGAGGTTTTAAGATTCAACCCTTATATTTGTGAGTCATTCTATGCTGATGAGGTACTTTTGATTGAGGGGCCGACAGAAGAAATAATATCTAGAGCTTTTTTACAAGAGGTTCCATCAGATAAAACTATATTTGTATTGAATTGCGGTACTGTTAATAATATTCCTTTTTATCAGAAAATATTCTCAAGGTTTAACATTAAATATCATGTGATTTGTGATACGGACAAGGCAGGAATAGTTAGCATAGATCAATTCGGCAATGCGGATTTTGATTCTGGAATACAGAAAACAATTTCAGAACAGTATAGGAGTGACTGCACTGCAATGAACGGAAATATAGGGTTGCTTCGAACTCATAATATTACATTTGAACCAGCTCACCAAGATGCTAGTATCCCTGACTTTTTGCGATTTGTGGATAGTGGTGATAGAAGCAAACCATTTAATGCTAACTTGTACTGGAAGGATGTTTTAAAGCCAAACATCTCACATCAAGATATAAATAAAGTGCCTATTATCAAGTATTTAAATGAAATAATGGCGCATTAAATTAGTGGGCCGAGCATTTTATGCTCGGCCTGTTTTATTTATATATGGCTAAACCCCACCAATCCATCAGTTCTTTCCGTGCTTCAAGGTATGTCGAACTATTATATGCTCGACGAACTTCATTCTTATCACTATGGGCTAATGCCGCTTCAATAGCATCAGGATTAAATCCTTCCTCATTCATCGCTGTACTTGCGATAGAACGAAGACCATATGCAACTAGACGGCCTCATTCTATCGTATACCTAAACGTAAACCGATAATCACCGGATTTAGCCGGATGTTCCAGGACAATCACAGATACAAAAAAGCCCACAGGGCTTGTGTAAGTATCCCGCATAATCGTGCCATTAATATTTAGAGATCATCCGTCATAATCAATCTGCCAACGAAGGAGAGCGCTATGCGTAAAGCCCGTTTTAACGCCGCACTCAGCGGCTTGTCCGCTGTAATGCATTGTTATGCGATGTTTTCATGCTCTGCAGCCAGCCTTTAATATTTGTATTGTCTGCCGAATCAAGGCGATACATTTTAGCTTTGCAGTAATCTTTAGCACCGCTTGTGAGTCTGCTTGTTGTTGCAATTATTCCTTTGGTTGCACCAGAATCATCTACTGTAGCCCAGAAAGCTCTTATAGAGTCCACTTCTACTGGGTTGTTTTCTGAGTACTTTTTACATTGAACCAATATCATCTCTGGCCCAGTAATTGGATCATGTTTTTTAGCTACAACATCGATTCCGCCATCTCTACGGCCCACTGTAACTTCGACTTCATATCCATGTCTTTTAAAGTATTCACCAGTGAGGTATTCAAATTGCCTCCAGTGAATATCACCTAATTCGTCGGTTTGTGAGGATAAATAATCAATATAGCGTTGATCTAAATAGCAATCAGGTGATGACGCATTAGGGATGGATTCTTTGTCAAATAGATCATCCAAAGGCAAGATTCCATTCCAATCGACAGATTCTGGCATTTCGTTATGAAAGACATATCTGTCTTTAAACTCTTTGGCAAGGTTTTCTATTCCTGGTAAGGTCGAAAATTCTTTCGGTAATGCTTCTTTATCTAATGCATTTTTTACAAGATGGTGTTGAAGCATTGAGACGATTTCAATTTTCTCCATGATATCAGTTTCAGCGATGTTAAATAGATTAAGGTTATTGTTTACATACCTCACTACTACACCACATAAATCTTCATCATCATTTAACGCACCAACCTTATACATTAGGTGAATAAATGCCTCCTCGAAATCTAACATGTCTATTCTAATAACTTCTGATTTCTCACCAATCCACCAACCGGGAGATAGTTCATCAAGGAAAGCAAATGCCTTGCTTTCACTAATAGCCAAGCCTGACTTAATACCCACTAGATCGATTACATTGTCGATTAAATGCTGCCTTGGCGACCAGATGTGCATTTCTTTTCCTTTTTACGCATAACGCCCAATTCAGCGGGCAAAGTTTACGCAGCAAATTTTGGTCCGCTGCAATTGATTGTTATGTCTTATCATCCCAATGGTCTGCGCCTTCAAGAAGAACCTCTATAGTTTCTCTATTTTTCCCAGGGTAAACCCCATTTTCTTGAAGAAGCACCAGTAGTGGTTCGACCGATATAGCAGAGGAATAACCAAACTCCTCGGACTGGTTGTTTACTACCAAGGATTCTGTAAGAACCCCGAGCAGGAAACCGAACTCGCTCAAAACGGGTCCGCCACTGTAGCCACCACGACCCATATTCGAAATTACAAAATGTGGATGAGGACCATTGTATTTATCGACTACGGCATTTACCTCACCCTCAGAGGCGAGAAGAACTGGGCCGCTAGAGAACGGGACAGGGGGATATCCCATAAGGAGAACTTTTGACAAGACCAACTCATCGCCTATCCAGTCATCTAAGTGGCCACCAATCTCTATGTGATCAGTTTGTACAAAACCTTCTGGTGAACCGTGTATAGTAGTTTTTGTTAGGTAGTGATTAAGATCTAAATTTGTTTTCAGTATCGCTAGATCTACCCGTTCGTCACTATGGCAAATTATTTTTTCTATTTCCAAGTATTGGCTGCAATACTCTGAAACTATTTCCTCGATTTTGCCGTCATTCACAACATGAGCTGCTGTTACAAGCCATCCATCGCCTATATGAAAAGCAGAACCATTGCTCAAGTCTCCCAACTGCGTTCTAACAGTGATGCGAACCATTGAGTACTTATAGCTTTGATATAAGTGGGTATAGTTATTCACAGTTACCTCTCAATGCCATAATATTTTATTATTGCGCATGCGCGTTTACCTTGTTGGACCAGTGAGAGCGCGTACAGTAAACTATTTGTATGCAATGAACTTATCAGCATTTTGCGAAATTCACCATCTGGAAAAACGCGCGTGCGTGTTTTCCAAACCTATTATCTAACTGAGCTCTTCTGAGATGGCGAAGCGGAAGATTTCATTGAGTCGTGAGATGACCGCCGCAGCGTTTCGAGGATGCCCTGTTCTTCCAGCGGTGTGAGGTGTTCCTTGAGCATCTTCGGGCGGATCTCAGTGACGGGCGTGTTACCCAGAGAAGGGAAGACGTGCATCTCCAGCGAGCGCCAGACATCTTTGGCGTGATCTTCGCTAAGATCGCTGGTCCGTTTTTTCTCTTTGAGCCACTGTTCAGCAACTTTTTCCAGCGTGCATTCATTCTGGAGGCGTTTTTCTTCGGCTATTCCTGCTAAGTGTTGACGAGGATCGATGCCCTGCCAGAGCAGTCGTCTGTATTTCGTGCGAGTTTCGCGAGCCATGGCCAGTGTAACGACCGGGTAAGGGCCAAGGCTGGTTTTGGTGCGCTTTTTGGTGACGGGATGATAATACTCGAAATGCCAGGCCTTCCTCCCTGAAGTCTTAACCAGTAAGTACAGGCCTTCACCGTCCCGTAGCTCATAGTCCGTGCTACGGGGCTTCGCGCCAGCGATATCCACATTTGTTAAGGGTTTCAGTTGCTTAGGCATGTTTTAGCACCACGCTTTTTTAGCCCCACGATACCGTGGTGCTAAACATGGTGCCAAAAGGTCAAGATTTATACAGAGATCATGACCACACATGCAACAAAAAAGCCTGCAACTCGTTGAAGTTACAGGCTTTTTTAAGGTTCATGATGCATCATGAATGAATGTTTGGTGGGCTGGCGGAGTCTGAGTTAGTATATTATATTGTTGTTTTTATTGTATATTTATTTTTATGTTCTTTATTGGTATACCTAAGCGTATACCAATAGCGGGGTGCAATACTTATTTAACTTAAAAAAAATCATCCCTAAATAGGTCGTTTTATATTCAAAAAACAAAAAAATCTTTTTTAAATAAGTTGTTCACACTGTTCACTTAGGGTTTTTATCATTCAAAATCAAGGTAATAGAAGTTAACTGTATGGTGAAGAGTGAACAGATAACTCTACATTCTTGCGCCAGCGAAAACAAAACCCGGCATCAGCCGGGTTAGTTGCAAATTATTTTATTGTTGGCTCATCGCACTTGGGTAGCCAGTCTGCATTACTCTCTTCTTTTAAAGTGAGGTTAGTCTGCATTCCCTGATTAGTTCGCCGCTTCTCATAATGTAGCCCGTACTCCTTCAGCATAACTGGTAGCCCTTTGCCAAACATTGTCAGGCTGAGGGTATTTTTATAGCCATTAGCCTCCATGTATACGAGATAAGCATGGTAAAGATATGTACGTGGCTGGCGCGGGACAATATTGGCGTTCCCCATAAACATGCCGTTGGTGTCGGGTAATGCCTCAAGATAGCCACAAAAATCAAATGCTGGATCAGCATCACGCTTGATGGTGAGAGCCTCATCAGAATTCTGCTGCGACTGAAGCAATGTTCTGGCACTCATCGGATCACTGAAACGCTGCATGAGCTGGCGAACAATCACAGCAAGTTCTTGAGCAATTTTATCTTTTAGCTGCGGATCGCGTTCTTCCGGTGCTATCTGCTCAGGAAAATGCAGAATAACTCTCCGGCGAGACACACCACCACTGCGATCAGTGAAGCGCATAGGATTATTATTTACGGCCAGGATAACCGCCGGAATATGTGTTGAATAAGCATTCTGATATTTGGGGTCCACAGATACTGCATCGCCACCGGTTATAGCCTTAAGCCCGGCGCCATCGCCGCTCCACTTCTCCTGATCAGGCAGGCGAATAAGAGAAAAACCGATCAGAGCCGCACGTTCTCGCGGGGACTCCAGAGTTTCAATTGTCGCTGAGGTGGCGTTATCCTCTCCTGCAAGCATCGTTGCAATTTCAGCAAGGATACTTTTGCCACTTCCGCCAGGGCCAGTCACTTCCAGAAAGAGCTGCCAGTCATAGCGGTTCGCCAGCACCATAAACAGCGCTGCGAGAATAATGTCGCGTTTTGCTGGCTTGCGCCCGGCTGCCCTGTCCAGCCAGCGCCAGAATGCCGGGGCATGAGTTTCAAGCGTTTCCCCATTTACCGGTGGCGTGAAATCAACTTCACACAGGGTACGCAGCCACTTCTCTTTACAGTGCGGACTAAACAGCCCTGTTCGCGTATCGAGGACGCCATTACGAAAACCGATCAGATGACGTGCCGGATTTTGCTGCTGCGGAACAATTAACTTTAATGTTTCCACCAGTGAGGCAATCTTTCCTGAGGAAAACGGTGCACCGAGGCGCTGGAAAAGGGCTGCGACATCTCGGGCAAAATCAGACTGAGAAATCACTTTCCACGCCCCAGACTCATAGCGGGATAAAAGCTGCCCGTTCGGATCAACCGCCAGCGCATCCCTGTAATGCTCCCGAACCCTCTGAGCTTTTTCGCTGACACTCATCGCTGTGAATTCTGCTTCACTCATCGTGTCGAAAGGACTGGCGTTATGTGGCCTCAAAGCCTCAAGAATTGCCTTCCGGGTGGATTCCTCTCCGTAATGGGCAAGCGCATCATTCCAGTCACCAAAAACCGGTGGCAGCACAATGTCACACTGACACGCTTTTGCAGCAGCTTCAGCCCTGTTCTGGCCTGAACCATTCAGATCTCGGTCCGCTGCAATAATTAGCTGATACCCCCGATACTTTTTATGGGCAACGCTGGCCAGAGAAAGAAAGTTGACCGCCGAAAATGCCACCATGACGGCTTCTCCAGTCAGATGATGAATGGTAAGCGCCGTGGCGTAGCCTTCCGTAATCCACATTCTTCTTACTGAACTCCCGCCCCCTTCTATCAGATGATAGGCCTCCTTAACCTGACCTCCTTTAAGAAAACACTTGCTACCATTGCCACTGATAAGCTGAATATTCACCAGCTCCCCGTCAGCGTTATAGAGCGGGACGATCAAATCACCGGGGCGGAACATCACCCCACCGGTTTTATGAGCTGAAGTCAGCTCATGGCAAATATGTTCCGGGAAACCTTTATGTGTAAGATAAGTATTTCCGGCAGATTCACGCGAGGCTTGCAGCAGTCGCGCGGCAAGCGCTGCCGCTGCATCTTTCCCGCTATCGGTATCGGCGGTTAACGTCCTGACTTCGGAATTAGCTATAGACAGGCCATGTGTCATTCCATGTATCCTGTCAGCTGCTTCACTGATATCCACATTCAGTGCCCTGGTGACAAGCGCTAAACCATCCCCGGCTCCGCACTGATTGCAGAACCATGTTCCACGTCCTTCCTGATCGTCGAAGCGAAAACGATCTTTACCGCCACAGACCGGACAAGGCTGATGGCGATTTTTCAATATATTCACGCCCAGCGCTGGCAGAATCTGAGCCCAGTGACCGCGGGCAGCCTTCACGGCCTGACTGACTTTCATTCCTGACATGATGCAGTTCTCCCTCAGTGTAAAACTGGCTTTTTGATGTGACGGACGCATAACTCATCCATTACGGCTATTCCGAGCTGGGAGAGTGCGGGACAGGACATTAGAGGGCCGGATTCCATCAGGTCTGAAAGCAGGGCGCAGGCGATTTCCATGCCTTTTGTTTGCCCGTGCTGTCGCAGATAAAATCCTTCAAGCTCACGGGCAATAGCGGTTTCAATTTCATCCAGAGTCAGCTGCAGGTGGCGGTTTTGCTGATGGCAGGCACTCAGCCATGCGCAGGCTACCGCGCGGCGATACAACGCAACCCGAAGTGAAAGGGAAAGAGTGCGTGATTTCATTGCACCACCTCCATGTTCAGCAGGTCATCCTGGCAACGCTGTACCACGCCATCAAGCTGCTCTGTCATCAGATAAATCAGGGAAACCAGTTGCTCACATTGAGCACCGGCAGGTTTTTCGTAGCAATCCTGAAGAACAGCCATTCCGGTGACAAACTCCCCCACGTTACGAAGATGCTTCAGGCGGACAATATCGTCATAAGAGATTGCGGCGTGATTCATTAGATCACCTCCCGGACAGGCAGGCGAGCAGCAAGGCAAAGCACATACTCATGGACCAGTGAAAGACGTGCATGATGCTCATTGCTGGCGACGATACGCAGCATACTGATACGTGGTTTACGTTCTGCACGACGAACGGCGGCAAAAACAAATATAAATTGAGGATGTGATGGGGCGAGGATCGTAGCCATAAGGGCAACCTCCAATAAGTAGCGGTAAATGCCACCACCGGAGTTCCTACGCTCATGGGTGGTGACCCGAACGGGGGTAGGAATACCGGCCTTATTGGAAACCGGCCAGCCCGAAGGCTGCCCCGCCCGGACCACCATTATCTGAAAGGGGCTAAGGTATAAGCACCGCAGCCCGAAAAATGGGTGTGCCTGAGCAACGACGTAAAAAAAGACGCACGGCGCGTCTGGTGTCGCCAATAAGTAACTCGGGTTCCTACGCCCGGCAGCCGATTTTGCGGCAGCAGGAAAACTATACCTGGAAAAGATATCAGGACGCAAGCCAGAAAAAAGGAGATGAGACGGCAAAGCCAGTTTCACGCATGGCCTCCTTGCTCGCGGGCAGCAATTCGCGCCGCCATCCATGCACTGACCTCCGACTGTACCCAGGCCACATTTTTTCCACCCAGGGATATCTGCTGAGGGAAGGCATCGCGGCTGATAAGGTCGTAGATGGTTGAACGGGATAGCCCGCAAAGGTGCATCACTTCTGGTAATCGTATGAAGCGCTCCTGCTGAGCCGGAACCGGGAGCACCGGAGAAGCTGGTGCCGGGGTGGAAACGGAAATACTATTCATCTGGCTACCTCTCTAATATGTTTACAACAGTCCGGGCAATTCCATCCGGATTCAGGTAGCTCCTTATTATGTTTATATAAGCGGCTCGCGCATGCTTTATTTATTTGGAGTGAAATATTGATTTCTCAAAAAATAAAACAGCTAAAAACCGTATGAAACGGACAAAAACAAAACATTCTTTTATGGAATATAATAAGGAGCATCAAGAATAAAAAAGTCTATTACACCAGGCAGGATCACAACTCAATTATGAACCAGACCATATCTTTCCGGCGTTACATCATAAGTACGAAGACAATACCTGATTAATAAAAGAGCAAAAAACGTTCATAAAAACAGTTCATCATACGTATTAATTAAGTTAATGACTAAAAAAATAAATTACCCGCATCCTTCCGCATTTATCCGGATGTGTTTGATGAGCATCAGACAGATTCATTTTTATGGATATTTTCCTGGAATGCAACCGAGTGTAGGGAGGTTAAGTGTTGAATTTTCAAACAGACATAAGACACATTTTATACTGTATATTGAATAGTGTTGAATACGGGTGAATATTGGTGAGGAGAAAAGATCTAGTAATAAACTGAAATAAATATCGCGACTTATATGAAAAAGAAATATAAATTTAATTTTATCTCTGTGAACAGTCATGAACAGTGGATGACCACCTTGATTAAAACACTACACCACTTAACTACATGTATTTACTATATTTTTATTGAAGTGAACAGTAGTGAATAGTATGTATTAAAGGAAGCGTGTAGATCAGACATGACACCTTTCTCTGGCTAGCCAGAACAAGGTCATTGTTCAGTCACTGACACAATCCTCCTCGGTAGTGCGCTTGTATGGACCCCGGCACAATTGACACAACAACAAAACACTACCGGAGCAGCCATGACAACTGTTAACCAGATCTCTGATGCAAACACTACCCCCTCCCTGCCGCCGAAAATTCGCGAAGCGGTGGAAAAAGTTAAGGCAGCAAAAGCTGTCTGGCAGGAAGAACGGCGAAAACAAACCGAAGCCGCTGCAATGACTGAAACTATCCGTAAACGTCAGGAAGATACAAAAACGGAGACGCAGGCGCTTAATGATGAATGGCGAAACCTGTTTCGTGAGAATCAGGGGAATATGACGCCACGAATGAAAAATCTGCGTGCAGAAATCGCACTGGGACGCGAAACGCTGGATGAGTTCGAAGAATTGATTGCAGCTCACGCCGCAGAAAATGAATTCCTGCCCTGGAAAACTGCGGATGCTGCAAACCGTTACATCAGCGAACATAACCGGCTGATTGAAACTCATGCAGTGTGGCTCTGGAATGAGTTTATGAAGGAACACGGCCAGAAACTTATTCAGATCCTTGGGTTGCTGAAAATGACTCTGGGGCGAAGCGCTTCTTCCGTTATCGGCGTAGTTCATACCGTAAACGACCCCGAAAGTGTGCTGAAGCAATTTATCAGCGAGCAACTCACCGCTCCGGCACTGTCCTATAACGTATCTTCAACGGATGATATGGCCCTACCGGGAATTAGCATTTATGCGGACGATAAAGCCCTCCAGGATGCCAGACAATCACCCAGCCCTGCAGCGCGTTCCCGGATGCTTAAACAGCGTGACATAGTTAAAGGGGGTGAGAAGGGATGAATACCGGAACCATTACTCAGGAAGCTCTCAACGACTACCGAGCGGCGATAAAAAGCTGGCTGACACTACGTAATGTGCAAAGTACCAGCCAGCTTCGTCTGGCGGCTCTGCTGGATACTGAAGAAAAACCTGCAGCACATGCCAGCAAGCTTGAGAATCTTCGTGAGCGTCTTGCACTCCTCGAATGGCAGATTAACTGCGCCGCCCGGGACGGTCTTTATGCTCACCAGATCGTGCTGGAAAGCTGTGTTACAAGCGCAACTGAAAACTTCATGAGCGAGCATGGTGATGCACTCACTGACGCTCTGGCTCCTTTTCTTTGCGCACCATACGGGCTTGAGGCGGCAATGAAAATATTACGCACAGCTGTAGTCCGACAAACCGAAGTCCGTACTCCTGTAATTCCAGCAGCATATAAGAGCATTATCGACGAAACAGGATTAAAGGTGGATGCATCAATGCGAGTTGATGCTTCAGCCACTTTCACTCCGGCAAAACATAAAGTTTTCCTGGCCCGCCTCAACAGGCTTAATGAAAAAGGAGAGTATTGATATGGCCCTGAAGTGTCCTGAATGTGGCACGGTCGCACACGCCAGAACCAGCGCCTATGAAGCTCCATCGGTTAAACGCTCATGGTATCAGTGCCAGAATCTTGAATGCTCCTGCACATTTACTGCCCTGGAAAGTGTGGACACGATAATTATGAAGCCCCATAAACCAGTGGCGCCTGAGCCTGAATCACAGAGCGATTCACTTGTTCGTCAGCCGCATACACTGGGCCGCTACGGTTCAGCCTGTACCCTTAAAGACCGTCATTCACAATAAAATGAGGAGGAACAACGATATGACAGAACAACAATTGACGGAAAACCAGATTCAGGCCGCAACCGGACATGTAGTAACACTCCTCGCGAGGGCAAAAAAACCGCTTCAGGATGCGGATTGGCTCATGAGATTGCCTGCAAATGAAATAGCCCGCGAGACGGAAAAACTGACAAAAAGCCTTTCCTCTGACTGGCAGTCCCGAATTATCGACCTTTACCAAAAAATGCAGACCTGGGTGGAGACCAGACAGGCCGAAGAAGCAGCCATTGAGAATCTCAGGGCTCTGCGCCAGCATCAGACCGAAACTGAGCAGGCCAGCAAAGACAATCGGGCGCAGTTCAGGGAATTGCTTAACCAGAGCGGCGGCATCGTAACGCCGGAGATGAAAGCTCTCCGGGCTGAGTATCTGGAACAACAGGAAACAGCCACAGAACTTGCCGGGCTGATAACTGAAAAAGAAGAGCAACTGCCGGTACTGGCTCAAGCGACCGCGCGTAAGGCAAACGTCTATATAAACTGCCATCATGGCATCACTGAGGAGCGTATCGATGAGCTTTTACGAGACTTTTTTATTTTCCACGGTGCCGAATTGAGCAGCCTGCTCAGGATGAAGTACAGACAATTTGAGCGGAATAGCTCAGCGCATATACCGGGCATTATTGAAGGGACAAATGATGCAGATACGTTGTATCGTGAATTTATCCTGAATCTAATGCTGAAGTGGACGAATGAAATATTGCCGTTGAGATTCCGGGACGACGTGATGAGTCTGACCGGTTCAGCACCGGTATCAGGATCACATGACGACAGAAAAAAAAGAAAGCTGTTCTGACCTGAACAGAAAAGCTCACTTAAGCCCGGCCAGTGCCGGGTTTTTGATGTCTGTAGCCTGAGTGCATGTCTATACTGCATGAAATCGCATGAGTCTCATGCGGCATTTTTCACCCAAAAAACCATATGTGGTGGCTTCTGTAGCGAACTACGTTCTGCATGAAAACTATTGCATTAAGTGAAGCGGGCAGGCGGGCGGGGCAGCGCACGCTGCGTATGTTAAAAGTAGCCTTTAACTTTCAATGAGTACCTGATTGAAAGAACCGTTTATCACGTTGCAGCGATAACAATGATTTAAGCATAGAGTGTGGTGTAAGTATCATAGTCGGGTAAAGATGTTGCAACTTATTGAAATAAGTATATATTGCAAATAATGAGGAAAATCAAATATGCAAGGACCTACTAATGGATGCACTGCATGTCGCGCTTGAAAATCTTATTAGGGATGATGGTCAAACACTAAATAGTTATTTTAGTGAAGTTAAAGTTAACTCATTGATTGAAAATACAAATGCAACTTGTCATTTTCATTGTCTTAACCTTGATGGAAATGGACGTCCTCGAGTAGACGCATTAATCCAATTCTTGAACGATAAAGTAGTTGATTATGCTATTCCAAGGAAAAAAATTAATGAGGCAGTGCAATATTTTAACTTAACACAATCAACAGCTAAAATAACTAAGTTAGCAAGCCAAGCAAAAAGATTATTTACTAGGCTTGCAAATAGTGGAGAAGGCGGTGAATTTATCCTTTTTTTATTTGCAGAGCAATTCCTTAAGTTTCCACAAATTATTTGCAAAATGAGTCTAAAAACGAGTTCTCAAATGCACTACCATGGTGCAGATGGAATCCATATAGGCGTAGATAAAGATAATAAAAAATTATGTTTATACTGGGGCGAGTCGAAACTATATTCAAATCTGAGCAAAGGAATTTCTGAATGTATGGATAGTATAGCTCCATTACTTCAAAGTTCTATGGGAGTCGAAGGCGCTGAGACACGTGATATGCAGTTGCTTGAATCCCACCTAAATGTCGATAATATAGAATTAGAACAAGCGTTGAAAAGTTTCTTAGATCCTGATAGTCCGGATTTTAATAAATTAGAATATAGAGGGATATGCTTAGTTGGATTTGATCTTAAAGATTATCCACAGGGGCCCAGTTCAATTGATATTAGTGAACTAGTTGCTTTGATTAATACTAAAGTCGGGAAATGGTCAACAAGTGTTCAAGGTGGTATAGTTAATAAAAAACTTGATCGCTTTGCTATGCATGTTTTTATTCTTCCTTTCCCTTCAGTAAAAGCATTTAGGGCTAGTTTAATTAGAGCATTGGAGAGTTGAAATGTCGTTGCGAGATTTATCTGGGTGGTTGATTAAGAACCAAGGATTCTTAAGGAAATATCAGGCATTAGTCGCTAACTCGATAAAAGATCAATTTCAAGAATTAAAATCAGATGTAACTTCAAAGATTAGCTCTGAGGATGTCGGCTATCTTTTAACATGTGCTAGTTCTTTGGCTTTCTCCAGTGATGAGAAATGCCAAGATGCAGCCTTAAGAATTGCACAGTATTGTTTATTGAATGAAAAAAGTGAAGCAAGAAAAGATAGTGCTGCATTAATTCTTGATTCATTATCTAATAATCCAGCAATACAACTTGCAGAAAATAGAGGGTATCTAAACCCTGATTTCGAAGAGAGATTACCCTTAAAAGCTCAGTTAGAACTAACTAAAAGGAAAATTCTATATACAATTGAAATAGACGCTGATAAGCATATTTATGCTAATAGGTTTCAATCAGAGTTTTGGGATGCAGTACAAGAAAACTCGTGGGTTAGTGTCTCCGCTCCTACCTCTGTAGGAAAATCATTCATCCTCGAATCTTGGGTAGAGCAATTTGTAAAAAAAAATCAGAATTGTTTTGTTATTTATATTGTACCAACAAGAGCATTGATTTCAGAAGTGTATTCTGAACTTCAAAAACGTTTGGATCCTAATCTAACGAATTCAGTTAACATTCAGACACTCCCATTGAGCAACGTATACCAGAGCGAAAAATCTAATGTTTTCATATTTACACAGGAAAGATTAAATTTATTCTATAATCATTTTTCACAAATTCCAAAGATAGACGTCTTAGTCGTAGATGAAGCACACAAGATAGGTGATGGTGGAAGAGGAGTTATTCTTCAACATGTAATTGAACTGACCTGTCTAAATAACCCTGATTCGAAAGTTATCTTTGCAAGTCCTTTTACATTAAATCCTGAAATATTACTCAGTGATGCTCCATTATTAAAAAATAAAAGAACCATAAAAAGTGACTATGTAACAGTTAATCAAAATTTGTTATGGGTAGAACAAAAACCACGCAAGACAAAAGATTGGTTGATGTATTATTTTGCAAACGGTGAAAAACGCGAGTTAGGAAATTTTTCTTTAGAAAATGCGCCATCTCCTGAAAGCAAAAGGTTGCCTTTTGTAGCTCTTTGTTTAGGTAAGGGGACTTCTGGTAACGTGGTTTACGTAAATGGAGCCGCTGAAGCAGAATCTACTTCCAAGCTAATATCTGCGAGCATAGAAAATGAGACTGAGGATGAAGAGATTTTAGCTCTCATTGAGCTTAGTGAGACAATTATACATAAAAATTTCGCATTAAACCGCACACTAAAAAAGAGAGTTGCTTTTCATTATGGAAACATGCCTTTAATAATAAAGGGCGAAATTGAACGATTATTTAGTAAAGGTAAAATTGATTTTTTAATTTGTACCTCAACTTTAGTTGAGGGCGTAAATATGGCCTGTAAAAATATTTTTATAAGAGGCCCTAAAAAGGGTAATTCGACCCCGATGCGAGAAGAAGATTTTTGGAATCTTGCCGGCAGAGCTGGTCGTTGGGGAAAAGAATTCCAAGGTAATGTCATCTGCATCGATAGCGACAATGAAAAAATTTGGAATGGAGAACCTCCAAAAACAAAAAAAAATATATTTATAACTCGCGCCACGGATGCGATCTCGCATGACATGGATGAGTTGGTTTCCTATATTTTTTCAGAGCATCACTTTGGTATGTCTGAGCGGAACCCTAATCTTCAAAGTCTATTTAGTTATTTATGTTCATCATTTTATTTTTATGATGGCTTGGATAATAATCCTTACATGGAAAAGTACAACATAAAAAATATCGATGTTTTAAATGAAGCAATATTTGATGTTTTTGACTCTTTAACTTTTCCACATGAATTGGTTGTGCGGCATCCTGGTATAAGCCCGCTTTTAATGCAAAACCTTTGGGATAGGTTTTCACGTAATACAAACAAACCCGTAGAGAGATTACTGCTTTCTGAACCTGGTAGTAATGATGCGTTAGAGTCATACGTATCCGCGTTCTCTAGAATTAGTGATACTATGAGTAAAAAACTAGGTTATAATTCAAAAGGAGCTTATGTACAGGCTTTATTAGTTTCCAAATGGATGAAAGGTTATCCCCTAGCGAGATTGATCTCGGATAGAATAAGATATAACAAAAAGAGAAATATTGTTTTCAAAGAAGCAACTTTAATACGAGGGGTTATGAAAGATGTTGAGGAGATCGCTCGCTATCAAGCTCCAAGACTTTTAGGATGTTATAATGATTTATTAAAAAGCTTTTATCTTGCGATAAATCGCATGGACTTAGCAAAAGATGTTGAAGATATCGGTGTGTATTTAGAACTTGGTGTAAGTTTGAAAACTCAGATTTCACTAATAGGGCTTGGATTTTCAAGAACTGCTGCTGTAATGATTTCAGAGCTTATTCCTAATGATAGTTTAGATGAAGAAGAATGCATTAATTGGATTAAGGACAATAAAATTGATATGGAAGAACTGCCGCAATTAGTTCAAAACGAAATACATAATATATTCCATGTGTTTTGGGTTGAATAGTCTCATTTAGGCTTTCTTTAATATTTCATAGAGAAGTTTTTGAATTTTATAATTGTGCTAGTAACAAAAACTTCTCTAGTACTACACCGGTCAGGCTATTCCTGAATAGGCTTTTCTTACTTCACTATGCTCTGCGCCGCAACGCCTCAATATAACAAGCCCATGTTGCAATAACGCCTCACTACGTTCAGGTTCAAACCATTTTCCGTTAAATTTTCCCCCATGGAAAAGATTATTTCTTACGCGACGGATTAATAAGAAAATAAATTTTGCTAAATCTTTTTCTTGGGGTAAGGAATCATCCCAAACTAAAGAGCCTTCTTTAATGATCTGTTTTTTGGGTGGGTGTTCTTTAAAGTAAGTGATAGCAGCAATTAGCTCTGGATCAGTTGTGTTATTTATGGTTTCAGAAACTTGCTTTGCATACTCATCCCAGTTCGCTTTAGCGTCTTTTATTTTATGGTGAAGTCCACATGCCTTAAGGCAATATTCATAACGTGAAAACTCTCTAAAGAATTCATAACATAAATTATCTAGATTATTCTCCATGAACTATATCTCCATGTAAAATGGGTTAATTAATATTAATTACGATCGGACACTTTTTGGCCCCACCAATTCATAAGTTCTATCCGTTGCTCAAGGTAAGTTGAACGATTATATGCTCTGCGAACTTCATTTTTATCACTATGCGCAAGAGCAGCCTCAATTACATCTGGATTAAAACCTGCTTCATTTAATGCGGTGCTGGCAATTGAACGCAATCCATGAGCAACCAATCTACCACCAAATCCAATTCGTTTTAAAGCAGCATTTGCCGTCTGGCTATTCATTGGTTGCTTTGGGTCATTCCGACTCGGGAAAACATGTTCACGATGAGTGCTGATTAGCTTCATTACATCAAGAATCTCTAATGCCTGAGGAGACAGGGGGACTATGTGTTCCCGCTTAGCCTTCATTCGTTCTGCAGGAATAGTCCAGAGCTTTGCATCGATATCGATCTCAGCCCAACGAGCACCGGATGCCTCAGAAGGACGCACAAGCGTCAGGAGTTGCCATTCGATGAGACACCGAGTCGGAACAGATAGGTTTGACATAACTAAAGAACGCATCAGCCCAGGTAACTCTTCTGGTCGCAGCGTTGGCATGTTTTGTTTTTTGGGCTTTTCAAAGGCCATCCCAACACCTGATGCTGGATTGGCATCAATCAGGCCCGTATTTACGGCATAAATCATTATCTCATTAATGCGTTGCACCAGTCGACGTACCGTCTCAAGAGCCCCACGTGCTTTGATTGGTTCAAGCGCTTCAACCAACAAACGGGCTTTGATTTGCTGAACGGGGATCTCACCAATAGCAGGGAATACATCTTTCTCCAGTGAACGCCAAATGTCCTTCGCGTAATCAGGAGTAACGCTTTTACTTTTGAGCTGGAACCAGTTTCCCGCAACAGTCGAAAAAATACTATCTAGAGCTATCTGTTGCTGTTCTTCAACCACTTCAGCCTGAACTTGGGGGTCTATGCCATTAGCTAACAAGGCAAGATAATCCGCTCTCAACCCTCGGGCATCAGCCAGCGAGAGGGCGGGAAAGGCACCGAGCCCCATCATGGTCCGCTGCTTTGTTGCCGGACGCAGATATCGAAATCGCCAGAGTTTCTTGCCACTGGTTTTCACGAGAAGAAAAAGCCCATCGCCATCATGCAGCGTTAGATCCTTCTCTAACGCTTTCGCGCGCAGAACCTCGGTGTTAGTCAGGGGGCGTGTTGTCCGTGCCACTGTGTCCGCTCCTTCATAAATTGGTATACGTTTTTAGGTATACATCCTACCGTATACCTACACGTATACCAATAATCACCGGATTTAACCGGATGTACTCGGACAATGACAGACACAAAAAAGCCCACAGAGCTTGTGCCGTGCGGGCTTTCTGTACTTCACCGGACGTATCCGGATCATGATTTGGTGGGCTGGCGTCCCTGTAATTAGCCATTCATTCCATTGATTTTTAATGTTATTTATACTTTGAATTTTATGTGTGGTTCTAAAAAGGAACCATAAATCGTAATGGTATGGGTTATCACGATTAACGGATTGGAGAATTGTATCAAAAGGAAACAAATTCTTCAGTTCAACTCCCTGCTAGTAGCTGAACTGCGCAAGCAGGATCTGCTTTTCACCGATTAGTGAATGCGGTAGTTTTTCAGCGAAACTGAATTCTATCCGTAGGGCAGTACCAGCATAGGTGGAGAATGGATTTTGAACAACTGGTCACCAGAGCACACAAAAGACATCAAGAGTTGGTTTAAGATTGATACATATCGCAAATTTGAAGACCTCTCATTGCTCCAGTTTTACCATGAGATATGGGCTCGTAACTTGTTCTTTAAGGAGTATCGGGAAGAGTTTGAGAGCAGAACTCTTATGGGTTACTTCTCAAAAATTTTCAGTGGCAATCCTTTTTTAATTGAAGAAGGGCAACTGGGATACATGACTCCTGCCAATAAACTTTTTCAGCCTCCCCATTTTTTTCTAACAACTCTTGATCGCCTTGCTGAAACGAGCATCATTGCTATGCAACGCGGAGGTTTTGTTTGGGATGGTGATGACAATTATTCAATAAACAGAGATCTTCGGGAAGAATCACTTTCAGATATTATGCCAGATCAGTTTTCACGAACAGTCATGTTCGAGATTGATTTGGCAAGTGGCACAGACGAAGAGATTGCAGAGTCGCTTAAAGCTGCATTACCGCAGTGGCGTAAAATCAAAGGTATCGAACCAGATCCTTTAGAATCAGTTCGCTTTGGGTATGGAACTATCAAGAAACTCATCAGTTATCGTGTGATACCTATGCTGGATATCCTGGTGTGGGCAGCCGTTAAAAAAATCCGTGTCTCTGACGACAGGTTATCCAGACTGCTATATACAGACGATGACGAAGAAAGCGAAATGAGGCAGTCTAGCCAAATCAAAGATACCGACAGGCCTTTGGCTCTTAAATCCTGCACAACTGACTTTATCCGACAATTCCATTACTTCATGAACAAAAATAGCCATTTGAAGCAAATGAAAGTCTCTGATGTAATGAAACTATCTGATTAGAATTACATTTATAACTATTTGTTTTAATTGTTAAAATTAACTAAAGGCATCATTGTGAATGGTGCTTTTTTTTGCGATTTTTACTTTAAACCGGGCATTTTGACACTTGCTATAAAACGGGGGAATTTCAGCTACTCTCAAGTTCCCCTTTTCTGTACGGCACCAACTTCGAGAAAACCATCCTGCATAGCTACGAAGAACCTCCGCTTCAGGAGCTTCGCTCTTTTCTTTTCCCAACTGTTCGTATAGTGACTTCACCGCAACGACAAGGGATAACGAAATGAAAAATCAAGCAACCCGCCTAATACGATTACCAGAAGTTCTCGAACGAACTGGCTACGGAAAAGCCTGGATATATCGTCTGATCAACGATGGTAAGTTTCCTGCTCCTGTCAAAATTGGAAGTCGTGCAGTAGCTTTCGTTGAAAGTGAGATTGATACCTGGATTCAGTCTGTTATCGAAACAAGTCGAAATAATGTTGCTTAATTGAACTTAGGAGTGATTTTATGAATATCGAAGAATTTGTAAGCGAAGAAAACCATATGTGCAATTTATGCGGAGATCTTTTTTACAAGATCTTTGACCAAGAAGTGATTTATGACTTACCTAATAACGAGTTTAATAAAGAAATCATTTACTGGCTCAGTCAGTACCTTGTAGGAAATCTGAGAGAACCTTTAGACTCGATCTCTGAGCTTAATGCTTGCAAACAGATATATGTTTACGAGACCTGGTTATCTCTAATTAAATGTCCTGATGAATTGAAACTCCTAGCGAAGCGGATAATTTTATATCTAATGGATTAAGAGCTTTTTATGAAAATGTAAAGTTTGGCTGCATAATTTATCTTAAAACTTTACAGAATAACTTACATTATTTTGGTTGCCGTTTATTAGCAAGGCAGTGAGATAGTTTTCGAAGTATTAGGTGTACATAATAATAACTAGATCTACCAGATGATAATTTGACAAGAATAATCGTCTATCTCACTGTTTTAATTTAAATAAATATCTTAATCGGTCCAAATAAATTTGTAAATCTATGAAATGCTTATTATTAATATATTGGAATTATACTTTTTGTAAAGTTTAGGAGGAAAATATGTGCAGTATTTGTGTGGATTCTTTTATGTTCGAAAATGGTGAGAGATATTGTCATGTTGTAAATAAAGATACTGGTGAGCCATTGTATTATCCAAACTTGTATATAACAACACAAGTCAGGAATCGTTCAGAGTCTATATCAACAATGAAGGTTATCGCTGGGAGCATTTCATTGTTATATCGATTCTTTATGAGAAAAAATATCAATATTGATGAAAGAATCCAGAATAAGCTGTTTCTCGCTCCTCATGAAATTGAGGATTTGATTGAATTCACTTCATTAAATTTCCGAGATGGAGGGGATGGTAATTTTATGGTTTCAAATGTCAAAAAACCAACTAAGTATTTTCGCATTACAACAGTCGCTAACTATCTTGAATGGTTGTGCAAAATACTTCTTTCACATGCAGGTCAGAAAAATACTCTCAAGGAAGTAATGGCTTTCATTAATAACATAAAAAGAAAGAAACCAAGGAATAATGATAAATATAATATGGAAATCGAAAAAAGCTTAGACAAAGCACAATTAGATTCTTTATTCAGCATACTTTCGCCAGGGAGTAACTTGAACCCGTTTACGGAAAAAGTGCAACAAAGAAACAATCTAATATTCCTTCTATTACATTGCTTTGGTTTGAGAGCAGGTGAACTTTTGAATCTGCGTATTGGCGATATGGATTTTGCAGAATCAACAATCGCAATAAGAAGGAGAGCAAATGATAAAACAGATCCACGAGTTTATCAGCCATTAGTGAAGACGTGTGAGAGAAAATTAATTGCTGACACAAAACTTATATATGAAATTTCAGATTATATTTTGAATGATCGTAGGAAAGTTAAAAATGCTAATAAGCATGATTTTCTGTTTATTACCTATAAGGAAGGGAAGACCCAAGGGCAACCTCTGTCATTTTCCTCATACCATAAGATAGTGAGTGTTGTTCGTCAATCATCCTCACTTCTACGTGGATTAACAGGTCATAAATTACGACACACATGGAATTATGAGTTCTCAAAAACAATAGACAATGCCCAAGATATATCCGATGAAAAAGAACAGCAAATCCGTTCTTATCTCATGGGATGGCGACCTGGTTCAGATACTTCAATAATTTATAATCGCAGGCATATTTTTGAGCTATCGAAAAAAACTGCACTTGAACAACAAGAGCAACTATTCAAAGGAGGATTTGATGAATAATTTAATTAAATATAACTCTGATAAAATGTCTTTGCATGAACATAAAATCGTCAGTTCGATTGAAAATAACGGAATCAATCTTACAAACTTAATATATGCTATGAACGAAAATTTGGTTTGTGGATTTGTATATACAGTACAATATTATTTTAATAGCAACAGCTATTTGTATGTGAAAAATATTGTTAGAAATATGGAGAGTCTTATCCGTAAACTATCTCCTACTCATATTGATGATAAGGTTCTAATTGAATATCAAAATAAGAAATTATCAAAAGCCCCGGCATCATTTCGCGTTTTACGACCATTTTTGATTAAATGGTTTGAGTTAGGATATCCAGGAATAGATGAAAGTGCGGTAGAGCTGTTAAAGCATTTGGACCTAAAGATAAAAAAATCTGGTCAGTCTGTGCTTCAAGATGATCCAACAGAGGGACCACTAACTAAAGAAGAACATACTTCTTTGATTAAGGCTATGAATCATGCATATAGAAAAGGTGAACTGTCACTGCCACATTATGCAATATCACTATTGATCAGCCTTACAGGTAGAAGACCTCAGCAGTTAGTTATGTTGAAATATAAAGACCTTATTCAAAAGAACTTAGATAATGGCAAAGTAGAATATGTAATTTCAGTGCCACGAGTTAAACAACGGGGTAAAGAACTACGATATCGAGAACTTGCAATAATATCAGAGGTTGCATCAATTGTTCAATTGCAAGCTAATCAATCAGTGAAACTTGTTGAGCAAGCTCTTGGAAAAACTCTTGATGATTATTCTAAACGAGAAGTTCCTATTTTCTTAAATGAGGAAAAACTCTCAGATTTATCCATAACAGGTTCAATTCTTCTGGAATATAATAAATTATTTGCGAAGCCTACAATTGCTAATGTAGCATTGAAAAGTATTGTTAATAATGAGGGTGTAATATCCAACCGTACCGATTCGATACTAAATGTTACTCCTCGTAGGCTTCGTTATACAATAGCAACTATGCTGGCTAAAGATGGGCATAATGTTAATACTATAGCTGAATTATTGGATCATTCCTCTACTTCAAGTGCGGGGATTTATATTAAAAATCATGCTGACAGTGTTGAAAGGATTGATTCCGCTGTTTCAGAACAATTGTCATTTGTCGCTGATATTTTTATGAACGGAATCAAATCGAAAAAGAGTTGTCATTTCAAATTTTTTTCTTCAAGTAGATGCCAGAGTCAGAATTCAGGATTCCCTTGCAATCAATGTATATTTTTTATTCCGATTGATCGCAGTGAGGTGAATCAACTATGAATAATATTATTTTGTTCAAATCAAAAAAACATATTCTTGTAGAAGAAAACTATAATGAGTTTATAAAATTTTGTCGCTATCAACTGCCCGGACTAACCCAAACTCAGGATTGGGAGCAGTATGCCTGGAAAGGATATGTAACATTTAGAAAAATAGGGGTTGGAAATAAAGTCTTTGATTCCATTGATGCAATGCACGAAGATTATATCAATTTTGTGAAAGCATATATCAGATATCAACACTCATTGAAACCATTGAAAAATTATGGGGTTATTATGATGGCCTTGCGATGTCTCGAACAGGCCCTTTTGCAGGTTCAGAACACTGGTCTCATTTATAATGTTACAGCCGTTGTTTTCGATGAGGCAATGCAGATCGGGAGTAAATATTTTGAAGGTAACGTTTTAGCTAAATGTGGAATACAGCTTGAAAAAATATCAAAGTTTCTATGTGAACATAATCTTGTGAAGTCAGGATATATCTCATGGAAAAATCATGTAAAACAGAAAGTCAAAAACAATTATCTTCCTGAGATTGAGGATTATCACCGAAGCGATAAGTTACCAGATGAAGAGGCATTACTCGCTATTGCTGATATTTTTTCACAAAATGATGAGTTACTGAGTCCAAGGGATAAGTTCACCAGTTCAGTATTTGCACTTCTACTTTGTTGTCCGAGCAGAATCTCTGAAATTTTAGCCTTACCTGCTGATTGTGAGATTACACAAATAGATGGCAAGGGTATCGAAAGATATGGGTTGAGATTTTATTCGGTAAAAGGGTATGGTCCTAATATCAAATGGATTCCACGGGTTATGATACCAGTTGCAAAGAAAGCGATTAGAAGATTACTTTCCTTATCACAACATGCAAGAGCACTTGCTCACTGGTGCGAAAAGTACCCGGATAAATTTTACCGACATGAGCTTTGCCCAACAGTTGATGAAAAAGCTAAATTGACCGTTGTACAAGTTTGCCATGCACTGGGATATCATTTATTTGATCATAAATCATGTGTTTTAAAAATTAAAAGAACGAGTTTGGATGGTGGGAAAAGCTTCTTAAACCACAATGATTACAACTATTCATTGAGTGATTTGTGGGAAATTATTAGTTCTAATTTTAGCAGAGACTTTCCATGGTATGATAAAGAAAAATCCATAAAATTTAGTAATGCTTTATGCTTGCTCAATACTGATCAATTTTCTTTATCAAGAATGACTTCAATTTTCACATTTTATAAGCCTACTAAAAGTTTCTTTTTCAGTGATATACAAAGTAAAAAAAGCTATGAGATGAATTATAAAAATATATTTTCCCGATATGGGTATTATGATGATGAAGGTAAACCACTACTTATTCGCTCACACCAGCCACGGCACCTTTTAAACACAATAGCCCATTATGGTGAAATGTCTGAACTAGATATAGCTAAATGGTCTGGTCGTATCAATGCGAATCAGAACAGAGTTTATAACCATGTGTCAGAAGAAGATATGTTAGATAAAATCAAAGCTATTAAATTGAATAGGAGTAATTACTGTCAAAGGGAGTCAATACCCACAAATGAATTGACAATTGATTTTGATAACCTTAATCAAGGTGCAATACACTTAACTGAATTTGGTTACTGTGTACATAACTATTTAATCAAGCCTTGTGCAAAAATTAATCAGGTTATTGAGTGTGATAATGAAACACTGGGCATTAATTCAGTAGATAGAATTAGACTGCAATCTGTCCGAGAGAAAGTAATGCAATTAAAGAGAATAACTCAGATCGCTTATGAAAATGGTGATTATGGTGCAGACAAATGGTTGCAACACCATGAAAAAAATTTGGAAAGAATTAATAAGCTTTTGAATAATTAAAACAGGAGATACTTATGGCAAAACATTTGAACAGGAGTGAGATAAAGGCAATTAAACACATTATACTGACTTGGGACGGTAAAATCACATGGAGTGATTTATGTGAATCAGTTTATAAGAATCTAAACAGAACTATCACAAGGCAATCTTTAAGTGCTCATGATGAAGTTGTTGAAGCGTATAGAACAAAGAAAAGTTTGTCCAATTTGAAAAAATCTGGTCTAAAGAAACCAGCTAACTTAACTATTGCGGCACAACAAATAATAAACCTTAAAGCCGAAAACGAAATGTTGAAAAAACAGAACAATAGATACAAAGAGCAATTTAGCTATTGGCAGTATAATGCTTATAGACACGGTCTTACTATGGAACAGTTGAATAGGCCATTTAATAAAAAATAATATTTGATAGGTTACACCTATTGACAAGTTTAATAAATGCGATAAATATAAATATATGGTCAGGAAGACTATTTAACTAATGCAAGGATGCATTTTATGGACAAAAACATTATCTATCTAGAGTTTACTCTGGAAGAGCAACTTATCATTATCGTCGATAAATATATCTCAAAACGATACCAGCCAGGTGATAAAAGTTTCTCATACCAGCTTTACTTAATTTTTGTGGGATACCATTTAAAATATTTCTACCCTAAAAGGATTTATTCCAAATCTAATCGTAATATTGATAATATTATGACAATGTTTAGTTCTGTATACAAATGTCTTACAAGTACTTTGTTACTGCGATTAAACAATAAGGAAGCTGTTATCAGAGAGCTAAACTCCCTTGTGAATTACATTGATAATAACCAGAACCAGGCAGAAGATATTTATAATACTTTTAAAGCACAATATGAAATGAAAGTAATTGAGGGAGAGTTAACCCATGAAGTTCGCGTGAGAACCGTCAGGTTATAGGCAATAAAAAAGCCCCTATGCAGGGGCTATAGAATACTACTGAACTTCTTTCCAGACACCATCAGCTTTCACAAGCTTAACAGGCTTTGTCTGTTTCATATTGCTAATCGAGGCATCGACAATGCAGTTATAAACATTGTTTGTTTCTTCTGTGCAACTTAGTTTCTTAACATAATCTATTCTTAAAAGATCTTTTTCGGGAATACTTGAGTTCAGAGCTTTCATACTTGCATTTGATCTATCTACAACACTTTTGAAAGCACTGTATATGTCTTTTTCAGAAGGTTCGGAATTACAGGCTGTTAATAGAAAAGTCGAAAGGATAACTGCGAGAATTGAGCATGTTTTCATTTTCTTGTCCAGGAAACGATTAATTAAGAATGCCAGATTTTGTATTGTTATTATCAGTAGAGAATGTCCACTTGCTTACGGTTTCTCCATTGAAGTCGATTTCGAGAGTTTTAGACTGAGTCTGGGAGCCGCCAGTTAGCAAACCGACAACAGGGATAAAAGTCGAGGCATTGAACTGATTGTTATACATGAAATATCTCCATTGCTCGTTGCCATCATCAAGAGTCGTTCTGGTGTCAGGCTCACCAAGTTGAGCAAGTAGCTCTGCCTTAGTTGTTTTGTTTTTAATTATTTTCGATTGTAGACTTTGAGCCGTTTCATTTTTGATTTTTTGGTTGCCGGATGTAGAACAGCCAGAAATTGAAAATATTGCAATAAAAAAGGATGTAACAATAAATTTATTCATTTTATCTTCCTTGTTATATTTGGACAGGGTTAGCTTTTATGTGTGAAAACGGCTCTGTGTGCAAATTTCTTACGTAAATAAAATCTTAAAAAAATTGCTGTGGCAAAATAGATAACGACAGTTAATATAAAGCTTTCACTGATAGCGAATATGAGGAAAGCAATCGCTAACAGCACAATTCCTATTAGTAAAGCAAGCCACGGTGAAACAACACCATAGTTAATTGTTGCGTGACAGCCAGTGCAGACACGTACTCCGAACTGGCTCTCTTTGAAACAGAACGGGCACTTTATTGTTTCGTTTTCCATAGCTTTCCCAATCTGGAAGAGGCTTTGTTGAATAAATCGAACTTTTGCTGAGTTGAAGGATCAGATCACGCATCTTCCCGACAACGCAGACCGTT
>NZ_JAWUEI010000043.1:0-27722 GCF_036663495.1 Enterobacter sp. 342 | reverse complement strand
GTGCTGATACCCAGAGTCGAACTGGGGACCTCACCCTTACCAAGGGTGCGCTCTACCAACTGAGCCATATCAGCACGTATTGGAGCGGGCAGCGGGAATCGAACCCGCATCATCAGCTTGGAAGGCTGAGGTAATAGCCATTATACGATGCCCGCATCCTGAAACTCGGCTACCCAGTTCTTTCTGTAACAAAAAAAGAGATTTCTCTCTTTTTTGTTTGAGCTGGTTAATTTTTCCAACCAGCTCCGGCGGCATTAACGCTGCCAGAAAGTGGTGGTGGGGGAAGGATTCGAACCTTCGAAGTCTGTGACGGCAGATTTACAGTCTGCTCCCTTTGGCCGCTCGGGAACCCCACCGGACTTGATGGTGCCGACTACCGGAATCGAACTGGTGACCTACTGATTACAAGTCAGTTGCTCTACCTACTGAGCTAAGTCGGCATCAAGTAGCGCGCATTCTATGGATACCTGCGCAGTCATGCAACTAAAAATTTGCATAAAACGTTCTTTCGCTCACATTTTATGCGAACAGCGTGCTGAACGCTGTAAAAGTAGTCATTCACGGTCAAATATTCAACATATCACGCTGATTTGCACGGTATACACCGTAGCGTGACGGCTTACGCGTAACGCAGCGCTTTCCATCTTTTTTCTTATTATTCCTGTCATCTGGTGTTAACCTCCTGCCCATTGTCCAAAATTAACTGTGTGATGAGCCATGATCCGGCAGTATTGTGCTGGCTCACTGAAGCATGCTTATGAGCAAAAAAGAGCAATCGTTAATGACACCTTATCTTCACTTTAACCGCAGCCAGTGGGCTGCCCTGCGTGATTCCGTCCCTATGACGCTGACGGAAGGTGAAATCGCACGGTTAAAAGGGATAAACGAAGACCTGTCCCTGGAAGAGGTCGCGGAAATTTATCTCCCCCTCTCTCGCTTGCTTAACTTCTATATAAGCTCCAACCTGCGCCGTCAGGCGGTACTGGAGCAGTTCCTCGGGACGAATGGTCAACGCATTCCTTATATCATTAGCATTGCAGGCAGCGTGGCCGTAGGTAAAAGCACTACCGCGCGTGTCCTGCAGGCGCTGCTGAGCCGCTGGCCGGAACACCGTAGCGTGGAGTTGATTACCACCGATGGCTTCCTGCATCCGAACGAAGTACTAAAAGAACGCGGGCTGATGAAGAAGAAGGGCTTCCCGCTCTCTTATGATATGCACCGTCTGGTGAAATTTGTCTCTGACCTGAAATCGGGCGTGCCTCACGTGACTGCGCCGGTGTATTCACACCTGATCTACGATCGCATCCCGGACGGAGATAAAACGGTGGTCCAGCCGGATATCCTGATTCTGGAAGGGCTGAACGTTCTGCAAAGTGGAATGGACTATCCTCACGACCCGCATCATGTGTTTGTCTCCGATTTTGTCGATTTCTCTATTTATGTTGATGCGCCGGAAGATTTACTCCAGAACTGGTATATCAACCGCTTCCTGAAGTTCCGTGAGGGTGCATTCACTGATCCGGACTCCTATTTCCATCACTACGCCCAGCTTTCTGAAGAAGAAGCGGTTAATGTGGCAAGAGGGTTGTGGAATGAGATCAACTACGTGAACCTCAAAGAGAACATCCTGCCAACGCGTGAGCGCGCGAGCTTAATCCTCACCAAGAGCGAGAAGCACGCTGTCGACCAGATTCGCTTACGGAAATAATAAAGCAGAGATAAAAAAACCGGCTGAACGCCGGTTTTTTGTTTTAAGCATGTGGCTTTTCGCCATTTTCATCCTGATCGACCGCAAAGCAGGCGACCAGTTGACCACCATAATCCTTCAGTTGCGGCTGCAACTGGGTGCAAGGACCAAAGCGGCGACTACAGCGGGCGTTGAATGCACATCCCGGAGGCGGATTCAGCGGGCTTGGTAACTCACCCGTCAGCTTAATGCGCTCACGACGTTCATCCGGGTTCAGACGCGGCGTCGCGGACAGCAGCGCCTGGGTATATGGGTGACGAGGATTATTAAAGATCTGATCTTTCGTCCCCTTCTCCACGCAACGCCCCAGATACATCACCATCACTTCATCAGCAATGTGCTCCACCACTGAAAGGTCGTGCGAGATGAACACGTAAGAGAGCCCAAGCTCCTGCTGCAAGTCCATCATCAGGTTCAGCACCTGCGCGCGGACGGAAACATCGAGTGCCGAAACCGGTTCATCGGCAATCACCACATCCGGGTCGAGCATCAGACCACGTGCGATAGCGATACGCTGGCGCTGACCGCCAGAGAACATATGCGGGTAGCGATCGTAATGCTCGGTTTTCAGGCCGACTTTCGCCATCATCGCCAGCGCTTTTTCCCGACGCTGCTCTTTGCTGAGATTACTGTTAATCAGCAGTGGCTCTTCCAGAATCTGTCCTACTTTCTTGCGCGGGTTCAATGAACCGTACGGGTTCTGGAACACAATCTGGATTTTCTGTCGACGCAGTTTCTGTGCCTGCGGATCATGCTTGAGCAGATCCTGCCCCTGATAGTAAAGCTCACCACCGGTTGGCGTTTCAATCATCGTCAGCAGACGGCCCAGCGTCGATTTACCGCAGCCCGACTCCCCGACTACCGCCAGCGTTTTACCGCGTTCGAGGGTAAAGGAGACGCCATCCAGCGCTTTGACCAGGCGCTCAGGGGCAAACAACCCCTTTTTCACCGGGTAGTGTTTTTTCAGGTCGATAGCCTGCAACAGCGGTTGTTGCGTGGTGGCCTGTTGCGTACTCATAGTGTTGGCCTCCCGGCATCATCGAGTGGGTAGTGGCATTTCGACTGACGACCGTCAGCAAGCTGATTCAGCTCTGGCTCTTCTGACCGGCATTTATCCGTCGCATACGGACAACGCGGATTCAGCAGACAGCCCTGTGGTCGGTCGTATTTACCCGGCACGACGCCCGGCAGTGACGCCAGCCGCGCTTTGTCCTGGGCAAATTCCGGCAGTGCACGTAGCAGAGCCTGCGTATACGGATGACGCGGCGCGCGGAAGATATCGTGCGAACTTCCGGTCTCCACCACCTGGCCTGCATACATCACGATGATTTTGTGCGCCGCTTCGGCCACCAGCGCCAGGTCGTGCGTAATCAGCACCAGCGCCATATTCTCTTTCTGCTGCAGTTCCAGCAGTAGCTCGATGATTTGCGCCTGAATGGTTACATCCAGCGCCGTCGTCGGTTCATCCGCAATCAGCAGTTTCGGCCGACAGGCAATCGCCATTGCGATCATCACGCGCTGGCTCATGCCGCCAGAGAGCTGGTGCGGGTATACGTCCAGACGCGATGCCGGGTCAGGAATACCGACCTGGTTCAGCAGATCGATCGCCCGCTGACGACGGGTTTTCTTATTCCCGCCCTGATGCACCTTAATTGCTTCCATAATCTGGAAACCGACGGTGTAGCACGGGTTCAGGCTGGTCATTGGGTCCTGGAAAATCATCGCCACTTCCGCGCCTACCAACTGGCGGCGCTGTTTTTCGGAAATGCGCTTCAGATCCTGACCGTTGAACTGGAGGTTTTCCGCCATCACGCGGCCCGGATAATCAATCAGCCCCATAATCGCCAGCGAGCTTACTGACTTACCGGAACCTGACTCCCCTACGATGCCAACCACTTCGCCCTGATTTACGCTGTAGCTGATGCGGTCCACGGCGCGAAACGGGGTACCTTCGTCGCCGAAGTGCACCGATAATTTATCTACATTTAATAACGCCATCTCGTGCCTCTTACTGCTTCAGTTTGGGATCAAGTGCATCACGCAGACCATCACCCATCAGGTTAAATGCCAGCACCGTCAGCAGGATTGCCAGACCCGGGAAGGTGACAACCCACCAGGCGCTTTGTGCGAACTGCAACACGTCAGAGAGCATAGTGCCCCACTCCGGTGTTGGCGGCTGCGCACCCATGCCCAGGAAGCCAAGAGCGGCCATATCAAGAATGGCGTTAGAGAAACCGAGCGACGCCTGAACGATCAGCGGCGCAAGGCAGTTAGGGAAGATATTAACGAACATCTGACGCATCGCACCTGCACCCGCCACGCGAGAAGCGGTAACGTAGTCGCGATGCACTTCCACCAGTACCGCCGCACGCGTTAAACGCACATAGTGAGGAAGCGCCACGAAGGTCAATGCAAGCGCAGCGTTGCCAATCGACGGGCCGAAGATCGCCACCAGCACCAGGGCCAGCAGCAGGCTTGGCAGTGCCAGCATAATATCGACGATACGCATGATGATGTTATCAACGATACCACCGAAGTAACCGGCAACCAGACCCAGTACTATCCCCATGATCAGGGACAGCACCACTACCAGGCAGCCGACCAGCAGCGAAAGACGTGCGCCGTACATCAGACGCGACAACACGTCGCGACCCACATCATCAGTACCTAACAGGTGCGCCAGGCTACCACCGTCCTGCCACGCAGGAGGTGCCAGCAGGGCATCACGGAACTGATCCGCTGGGTTATACGGCGCCAGGACGTTCGCAAACACCGCAATCAGGATCATGATAGAGACATAGACCAGCCCCACCACCGCGCCTTTGTTGCGCTTGAAGTAGTGCCAGAATTCCTGCAGCGGCGTCATTGGAACCGGTGCAGCAACTACTTTATTTTCAGAAACCTGTGACATGATGGCCCCTTACTTCTTATGACGAATACGCGGGTTCACCACGCCGTACAGCAAATCGACCAGCAGGTTAACGAGGATAATCATCGTCGCAACCAGCAGCACACCACCCTGCACGACCGGATAGTCACGGCGTTGCAGCGCGTCAATCAGCCAACGCCCCAGGCCTGGCCAGGAGAAGATGGTTTCGGTCAGGATCGCACCTGCCAGCAGCGTACCCACCTGCAGACCGATAACGGTCACCACCGGCAGCATGGCGTTACGCAGCGCATGAACGATGATGACACGCATACGCGTCAGGCCTTTGGCACGCGCGGTGCGGATATAATCCTCACCCAGTACTTCCAGCATGGATGAACGGGTCATACGCACAATCACCGCCAGAGGAATAGTACCGAGCACCATTGCAGGCAGGATCATGTGGGCCACGGCATCAAGGAAGTTACCCGGCTCACCCCAGATGGCCGTATCGATCAGCATAAAGCCGGTCAACGGATTAGAGTCATCAAGGAAGACCATATCGCTGACGCGCCCGGAGACCGGCGTCAGGTTAAGCTGCACCGATACCAGCATAATCAGCATCATGCCCCACCAGAAGATAGGCATGGAGTAGCCGGTCAGCGCCAGGCCCACGGCAGTATGGTCAAAAATGGAGCCACGTTTAACCGCAGCCAGGACCCCAACAGGAATACCCACCGCAGTGGCGAAAATCATGGCGCAGACACCAAGTTCGAGTGTCGCTTTGAAACGCGGCACGAACTCGTCCCACACCGGAAGACGGCTTTTCAGCGAAATACCCAAATCACCGTGCAACACGCCCCAGATATAGTTGAGGTACTGCTGCCACAGCGGCTTGTTCAGACCAAGCTCAGCCAGCAACTGTGCATGGCGCTCAGGGGAAATACCACGCTCGCCCGCCATAATCATTACCGGGTCACCGGGGATCATATGGACGAAGGCAAAAGTGAGAAGGGTGATACCGATAAACGTGGGGATAACAAGTCCCAGACGTCGGAGGATGAACTGCAACATAACCCGGATTCTCTCTGATGACGCACGACCAATGGCGTGACGTCTGTATTGCTCACAAATGTAAATTCCCTCTCCCTTGGGGAGAGAGTTAGGGTGAGGGGATGCACGCACGCCCCTCATCCCTGCCCTCTCCCGGAGGGAGAGGGAGAACACCCTACTTATTATTCAACCGATACGTTTTCGAAGTGGTGTTTGCCCAGTGGATCAACCACGTAGCCCTTCACTTCTTTACGCACTGGCTCATACACGGTGGAGTGAGCAACAATCAGCGCCGGAGCCTGATCGTGCATAACAACCTGAGCTTGCTTGTACAGTTCGATACGTTTGTTGTGATCGTCGGTCGCACGCGCCGGCTGAATCAGGTCTTCAAACGGCTTGTAGCACCAGCGAGAGTAGTTGGAGCCATCTTTTGCCGCCGCACAGCTGAACAAGGTTGCGAAGAAGTTGTCCGGATCCCCGTTGTCACCGGTCCAGCCCATCATCACAGCCTGATGTTCACCCGCTTTGGCGCGCTTCAGGTACTCGCCCCACTCGTAGGTCACAATCTTGGCCTGAACGCCAATCTTAGCCCAGTCAGCCTGAACCATTTCCGCCATACGGCGTGCGTTCGGGTTGTACGGACGCTGTACTGGCATCGCCCACAGTTCAACGGTAAAGCCTTTATCCTGGCCTGCTTCTTTCAGCAGCGCTTTCGCTTTCTCAGGATCGTAGGAGTAGTCCTTAACGTCGTCGTTATAGCCCCACATGGTTGGTGGGATCAGGTTCTTGGCAGCAACGCCCGCGCCCTGATAAACCGCTTTGATGATCGCTTCTTTGTTTACCGCGTAAGTCAACGCCTGACGCACTTTCACGTCATCAAACGGTTTCTTCTCGGTGTTAAAGGAGAGATAGCCTACGTTCAGGCCAGCCTGCTCCAGCAGATTGATATTCTTATCCTGCTTCATGCGAGCGATATCAGCCGGGTTCGGGTATGGCATAACCTGGCATTCGTTTTTCTGCAGTTTTGCATAACGCACAGACGCATCAGGCGTGATGGAGAACACCAGACGGTCGATCTGAGGTTTCGTACCCCAGTAACCCGGGAACGCTTTGTACAGAATGCGAGAATCTTTCTGGTACTGCAGCAGCTGGAATGGACCGGTACCGATTGGGTTCAGGTCGACTTTCTCCGGGGTACCGGCTTTCAGCATGTTGTCCGCATATTCTTTAGACAGAATAGACGCGAAGTCCATCGCCAGGTCAGCCAGGAATGGTGCTTCCGGGCGAGTCAGCACGAACTGCACGGTTTTATCGTCAACTTTTTTCACTTCAGAGATCAAGTCTGGCAGACCCATCCCTTCGAAGTATTCATAGCTGCCGCCAGACACTTTATGGTACGGGTTCTGAGCGTTTTTCTGACGGTCAAAGGAGAACACAACGTCATCGGCGTTAAAGTCGCGCGTTGGTTTGAATTCTTTGCTGTCCTGCCACTTCACGCCCTGGCGCAGATGGAAGGTATAGGTTTTGCCGTCTTCGCTGACGTCCCACTTCTCAGCCAGACCTGGAATAACTTCCGTGGTACCGGTTTTGAATTCAACCAGACGGTTATAGATCGGTACAGAGCTTGCGTCGTACGTCGTACCAGAGGTAAAGAGCTGTGGGTTAAAGCCTTCCGGCGAGCCTTCAGAACAGTAAACCAGGGTTTTTGCCTGTACGCTTGCTGCCACGGTCATCGCCACCAGGCTCAAACCAAGCTTCAGCATCCCTGACTTCTTCAAGGAAATACTCATTATTCTGCTCCAATGTGATGTTTTGCTTTGTTGTGTTACGCCGCCTGACCTTTATTTATTTTTTACCCGGTCCGGTCGGTGATGCCCTAAGGCGTTAAAGGGATGGAGAATCCTTTCAGAAGAGCGTTTGAGTTGCAGCGCAGATCGTCCCTGAAATGCCCCTCATGCCCTACAATCTGTCAACAGAATGTGAAAACGTCAATACAGGTGGCGGGGATTTACGCTGAGTGTGAGAAACCGCAAACAAAGATTAAAAAAACTATGCATGCCAGTTTTCAGCAGGGAAATTTATGCTACTCGCTATCTTGCAGCACAAATATCTTCATATTTTGCAACAACCAGTGATTAACTTTTATTCAGATTGGGTAAATTTTCTTACAAAATGGTGATTATCTGAGCACTAAATTCCACGAACGTTAAAACGCACAGCGAAATATGCTGGGGTTATCCATAAGCAACGCGAAAAAAGATCAATCTATATATAAAAAAATACAATGGATTATGTCACAAAATCGTTAACAGACAGGGAGAAGCAGGGATAAGAGGCGTTTTGGGGAATCTGACTGGTTAAGGCCATAATGCAAAAAGGGCTAACCTTGCGGTTAGCCCTTTTTTAGAATGTGGTCGGCGAGAGAGGATTCGAACCTCCGACCCACTGGTCCCAAACCAGTTGCGCTACCAAGCTGCGCTACTCGCCGAATGCGGAGCGCATCTTACTGCTGAGGTGCGCCCCCGTCAATCCCTTATTTTCAAAAAGCCATTCAACTGGCGATATTCTCGCCAGACGAGCTACTGCGCGGCTTTGGAGGTGCCGTCAGGGAGTTTGCACCAGTTGTTATTTTCGTTAATACCGCCATCTGGTGAGGTGTAACCCAGACAACCTAAAATGGTGTCGTACAGCTCAACATGACGACGCGGCACCTTCATATCAGCCTCTTTCTTCAGTTGAGCAAACATCTTCGCTTTCTCCGGATCTTCCAGGTACTTGTCAGACATCCATACAATCATTGGCACGCGGAACTGCTCCGGCGGAGCCATCTTACGTGGTGTACCGTGCAGGTGCTCGAATTCATTGATGGATTCACCGTGGTCTGCTGCATAGAAGACAATGGCTTTCTTATCACGGACCTGGTCAATCACCGAATCAATAAAGTGATCCACATAGGTCACTGAGTTGTCGAAGGAGTTGATCAACTGCTCTTTAGAGCAGTCTTTATCCACACCGACGCACTCCGGCGTCCATTTGGCAAAGCTACGCGGGTAGCGCTGGGTGTAGTTAAAGTGCGACCCCTTGGTGTGCAAGATGATCATATGTTTACCATCGGGATTTCCGTTCAGAGACAGTTTCATCTCATCAATCAGCAGCATGTCATCGACAGGCTTACCACGGTTACGCGCCTCCGCACCAATCTGCTCGCGATAAGAAATGTTCTGCGCCATGGTGTTGCTGTAGAACCACATCTCGCTCTGCATCGCATAGAGGTCTGACGTAAACCCAAGCTGATGCAGTACCGAGAAGACATTTTGCTCTTTCAGGGTACGTTGTGGGTTATCGCTCGCCCCACCCTCGCGTACAAACATGCAGCGTAAGGAGAGCTTGGTGGCGGTGTCACAGGAATAACCGCGATAGGCAATCAGGTTTTTCTCCTGCGCCATTTTTGGTGTGGTATCGCGGTCATAGCCAAGAATACCCATATGATCCCAACGCGTGGTTTCCCCAATAATAAAGACGACATAGGTATCGTCGATATCTTTTGGCGCGACATAAGTGAATTTCTTCGCCGGGTTAATCAACGATTTATTATCAGAAGACTCATCCACCTGCGCCCACGCGTACAGCCCCAGCGCGGAGATCCAGTTAGACGGTAAATAAGAGTTGGCGACCACACCGCCGTAGCTTGGCAGATCAACGCCAGAGGTACGCTCATCATATTTCTGCTTCACTTCCAGCAGACGAATGGGACCCCAGACCATCAGACCGGCCAACAGAACTAATGCAACGCTTCTGAAACGTTTTCCAGGCGTGCGGATCTGGTGAACCAGCGTATACCGGCAACGGTTGCTCCAGATAAGGAGCAGCGGCAAGGCACTCACGGCCACCAGCCAGAGTACAAAATGCAGCCCAACAACTTCTTTAGAGAGATCGATGTCCGTGGTCATCACCGAGGCGATAATACCGTAGCCGATGACAACGTTCATAAAGGTCATGTAATAGCTGGCCCCTGCCGAGCACAGCACGATAAATGTCGCCAGCACTCGCCAGACACGGCGGCCAAACAGCGTAAGAATACGGAATAAAAAGAAGGTAACCAGTACAGCAGCGACCAATTCGACAACCGCTGCAATTCCTTTCCAGACGGTAAAATCTTGCGCGTATCCGTCGAACCGACGGAAAAACACTGCGCCATTCATAAACAGGCCGATGTACAACGCCAGCAAAAAGCAGAGCTTTTGTTGCGCCATCGATTTAATGTATTTCATGCAATCTACCCGGAAAAAGGGACAGTACCGCTGCCCACCTCAATATAAAAAGTGGACAGATTAGACATACGCTCAGGGGATCGTTCAGTGAAACGTCTACAAGCGTGGTAAGTAGACCACAGGGAAGGGAAAAAGTGGCAGCAGAGTGTGTGATCGGTACAGTTATTTACAAAAAAGCAGACTCAGAATCCGACAAATGCGTCTAAAGACAGTATTGTGCGATAAGAAAAAGGCCGGATGACCGGCCTTTTTCTTCGTTATCAGGCATGCGCTTCTTTAAAGACTTCCCGCTGCGGCTGACGAATCGTCGTAGACAGCGCCAGCGAAATGATCAGCAAGGCGAAGATCACGCAGAAGGTCACATAGAACCCACCGAACAGTGAGGCAATCAGCGAACCGCAGATACTGCCGATCCCGAAGCCAAGATAGATAACACCGTAGTTTTTCGCGAGATTGTTCAGACCAAAGAATTCGCTCACCAGTGACGGGAAGACCGTAATGGTGCCACCGAAGTTGAACGCGACGCAGGCAATCGCCGCGAAGAAGGTTGTTTCATTCAGAGGCGCGAACAGTAGCGCCGCCATGCCCACCAGCGAAACAACCTGGCCAATCGTAATCACACGGATACGGGCAATCTTGTCAGACAGAATACCCAGCACCAGACGCCCGGAAAGGTTGGCAATGGAGATCACAGTCACCGCATTCGCAGCCGTTGCCGCATCCAGTTTCACCATTCCCTGAGCGATATCTTTCGCCACACCGATGACATACAAACCACTCATGCAGGCCGTCAGGAACATCACCGCCAGCATCCAGTACTGTGGTTTACGCATAGATTGCGCCAGGGTGAAGTCGTTCTCTACCACACCGTTCACGGATTTAACCTCCTGCTGAGGCGCATCTTTCATCAGCGTAGCACCGAAGAGGATCATGACCAGAACGATAACCCCCCAGATCATGAAGGTTTTTTCGAGCCCAACGGAAGCCAGCAGATGAGAATCGATAAATTTAAAACCGAGGCTGCCCAGGCCATAAGAGCCGATGGCAAACGCAGAGATGAGGCCTTTACGTTCCGGGAACCACTTCACGCAGTTCGAGAGGGTCAACAGGTAGCCTGCACCATCTGCCAGCCCCACCAGCACGCCAGCACTCAGCCACAGCATCATCAGGTTGTTGGAATGCGCGGTCAGGAAAAAGCCCACGCCCAGCAGAATGCCGGAGGCCATGGTCACACGCTTAACACCAAAACGCTCCTGCAGCTTGCCCGCGACAGAAGACGAGAGCGCCAGGCCGAGACTCAGCAGGCCAAAAGAGAATGCAACCTGGCTGACAGGTGCGCCGAGTTTATCGGAAAGCGCACTGTTAAACAGGCTCCAGGTATAGACCGAACCCAGCGCAAACTGGGTGACGATGGTGCCAAAGAGCGTTAGCCAGCGCGTACGGTTATAAGTTGATGTGTTCATGGCAGTTGTCCAGCAAGAGAAATTAAGGAAGTTCGCTGAGGACAACGATAAACAAAACCTTAAAAGACCTGGGGTAAAACGGCATGAAATGCAGGAGGAATGGAATGAAATGCCTGGAATCAGGAATGAATGACCTTGTGGGGGAATGAAGCGATAGCGTGTTAGTACCTGCTATCGCTACAACCCCTGTGGTTGTTGTATTTGAGATGTTATCGTAACGTTTAAAAAAGTAACAACTCTAAAAATTCGCACTCACGCCCAGGGTGTACATAAATTCCTCACCGGTGGTGGCGCGTTCCCCCTGAGCGAGCGACGCATAGGCCGCTACATGCGTGTTAAACGGAATATCCGTACCGACGGTGACATCCATCCAGTTCCCGTTTTGCGCCGGGGCTGGCGTTTGTGGCATCCCAAACTGAGATTTCCACTGGTTTTCACCAAACTGCTGGTTATAGCTAATCTGCGCCCAGGGACGAAGATCGCCGTACTGGGTATTCACGCGCCAGCCAAGCGTGCTCACGCTGGCATGCCAGAGCGGGTCAGTGACTGACTGTGTCGACGCGCTATCACCAAATTCATTGACCATCATGGGGGCCGTGCCGTCATAACGCCACGCCACCACCGGGCCGGTGGTTATCTGGGCTGAAACGGGAAAATTCCAGCCCACGCTCATTGCCCCCTCTGTCGTACTGCCAGACGGTACATTCAGGGCAAGACCTGGCGCATTTTGTGAAGTCTGAATACGCTCAGCAAGAATATCCTCGTAACGCGGTTGGTGATCCGCGTCCCATGTATAGCGTTCCGCCGTATGATTTTGGGCGTCTGAAACGATATATTCCTGTTGCCAGGCAGACGCTGTATTACAAAAAAACAGGCAGGCTGAAATTCCCACCAGGCCAGAAGCAGCATGGCGACCACTGATTTTTTTTATCATCATCAACGCGACCCCAGAGAGAGCCGAATTCGGCGATATTTGTCGTTATTCAGGAAGAGCTTATAGAGCATATGGCCCTGTATTAACTATTGTCTTTATAGTAAACACGTCAAGCCAGTCTGGATGAAAATTTTGCGAAATCAGTATCATTAAGGGAGATGACAGATGGAACGTTGCGGTTGGGTAAGCCAGGATCAGCTTTATATCGACTATCACGACCAGGAATGGGGCGTGCCGGAGAAGGATGGTAAAAAACTCTTTGAGATGATCTGCCTGGAGGGCCAGCAGGCGGGGTTATCGTGGATTACGGTGCTCAAGAAACGCGAAAACTACCGCAATGCCTTCCACCAGTTTGATCCTGTCGCCGTCGCCGCCATGACTGATGAGGACGTGGAACGACTGGTGCAGGATGCCGGCATCATCCGCCATCGCGGTAAAATTCAGGCCATCATCGGCAATGCGCGCGCCTGGCTGGCGATGGAACAAAACGGCGAATCATTCTCAGACTTTGTCTGGTCATTTGTGAATAACGATCCGCAAATTACCCACGCTGCCACGCTGGCGGAGATCCCGGCATCGACACCCGAATCAGACGCACTCTCTAAGGCCCTGAAAAAACGCGGTTTTAAATTTGTCGGCTCCACCATCTGCTACGCCTTTATGCAGGCCTGTGGCCTGGTCAACGACCACGTTACCGGCTGCTTCTGTCATCCGGGAGGCCGTCATGATCCGCAAATGGCAAAATGAGAATACCGCGCCACTTCTGAGCCTATGGCTTGAAAGCACCACAGAATCGCATCCGTTTATCGAGGCGAGTTACTGGAAAGAGAACGAGGCGATGGTGCGGGACGTTTACCTGCCTTCGGCTGAAACCTGGGTCTGGGAACAGGATGGCGAACCTTGCGGATTTATCAGCGTGATGCAGTCTAAGTTTGTCGGGGCACTGTTTGTCGCACCGGCATACATCGGGAAAGGCATCGGGCAAGCGCTGCTGAACCATGTTCAACAGCGCTTCCCGTATTTAAGCCTGGAGGTGTACCAGAAAAATGTCCGGGCGGTGAATTTCTACCATGCTCAGGGCTTTCGCATTGAAGACAGCACCTGGCAGGATGACACCCAACATCCGACCTGGATCATGAGCTGGCAGGCGGATCAAACGCCGTTAAGGTAAGCTCGGGTCCCTCATACTTTTCGACCCATGCCAGTGCCGTATTCCCTGCACAACCATTCCCCAGCTTCGAGCTGGGGAGATCTTTGGTCAGTACATTAACCGCCCCGTTTTTACAGATACCGCCCTCGGCTGGCTCAAGATCTGGCCATGCCCCCTGGTGAATGCACAGCACACCCGGTTTAATCCCGTCACTGACCACCGCGCCGGCCAGCACCTGCCCCCGTTGGTTCCAGACGCGCACCACGTCACCGTCTGCAATCCCACGAGCTTGGGCATCAAGGGTATTCAACGTGATCGGTTCTCGCCCGGCGACCGCATACTGTTCGCGCAGCGAGGTATAGTTAAGCTGGCTGTGCAGGCGGTGTGCCGGGTGGGCAGACAACACCTGGAGCTGCTCCGGCTGGGCATTACCGTGCCATTCGTCCGGCTCGAGCCACGTAGGGTGCGGCGGGCAGTCGGCATACCCAAAGCTGTCAATGCGCTCGCTGTAGATGACAATCTTTCCGCTCTCGGTTCTCAGCGGGTGGTTCTCCGGGTCGCGGCGGAAGTCCCCGAAACGGACAAACTGCGCGTTCTGTTCGCTCTCCGGCATCTCGAATATCTGGTTCGCTTCCCAGAAATCAGTAAACGGTGGGAGTGTCACTCCCTGAGCGGCACCACGCTGGCTGGCTATCTGGTAGAACGTCTCAAGCCACTGCAGATCGGTTTTACCTTCGGTAAAACGCTCGCGGCCACCTGCTTCCCACAATTCGCTCAGTTCAGCAAACACCTCGAAATCATCGCGAGCTTCATCACGCGGGGGCACAACACGCTTCATTGGCACCATGTGCTGGTTGCTGTAGTCACCGGTCATGGTGAGATCGTTGCGCTCAAACGAGGTTGTCGCTGGCAGCACGATGTCGGCATGCTTAGCCGAGCCTGTCCAGAAGCACTCTGAGATCACCACCAGTTCCGGTTTCTGCCAGGCGCGGATCAGGCGATTGGTATCCTGATGATGCGTGAAGTTCGACCCGCCCGCCCACCAGACAAACTTAATATCCGGGAAGTGACGGTCCAGACCATTGTGCTGATAAAACCCACCCGGGTTTTCCAGGGCTTCAACAATACGCGCTACCGGGATTTTATCCACGGCATCCACGCCGCCCTGCACCGAGCCTTGCAGAGACGCCAGCACCGCCGCTTTACGCGTTGGGTTACCGCCGTTCGCAAAGTGATAGGAGAGACCAAAACCCCCGCCCGGCGTGCCGATCTGCCCAAGCATTGCGGCAAGCGTCACCAGCATCCAGTGTTTTTGCTCGCCAAACTGCTGGCGCTGCATTCCCCACCCGGACATTAACATCGTGGTATTTTTATGGAATAACGCCACCAGTTCGCGGATTTTCTCTGCAGGAACCCCGCAAATATTTGCTGCCCACTCTGCCGTTTTCGCTACCCCATCGGATTGGCCCGTCAGGTAGTCGGCGAATTTATCGAAGCCAGTGGTACAACGCGTCAGGAATTCAACATCGTGCCAGCCGTTTTCGACCAGCGTATGGGCGATACCCAGCATCATCGCCACGTCGGTGCCCATATGCGGGGCAATCCACTCAGCGCTGTCGCCGAAGAAATCCATGGTTTCAGAGCGCATCGGGTCAATACAGATGATGCGCTTGCCGCTTTTGCGCAGCGCGTCGAAATACCCAATACCCTGCTCGTCAGAGGCATTCCAGGCAATTTTCAGCGTATTGAGGGGGTTAGCGCTCCACAACACCACCACATCGGTATGCTCCAGCACCAGCGGCCAGCTGGTCTGTTGCTGATAAACTTCGTTTCCTCCCACCACGTACGGCATGATCGCCTGCGCCGCACCGGTGGAATAGTCGCCAAGATGACCGGTATAGCCTCCCGCCAGGCTCATATAACGCTGCAGCAACGTCGAGGCCTTGTGCAGCACACCGTTAGAACGCCAGCCGTAAGACCCTGCGAAAATGGACGACGGTCCCCAGGTATCACGGATGCGCTTATGCTGGGTGTGAATCAACGCCAGCGCCTCATCCCAGCTCACGCGCACAAACTCATCCTGACCACGCATTCCCTGAGGCTTATCCGGCGAGGCCAGAAAACCTTTACGCACCATCGGCCAGCGCACGCGCATTTTGCTATGCACCTGATCGCGAACGGCAGTCTGTAACGAGTTGGGATGTTGGGTTGGCAGTGCCCCGCGGGAGGACAGAACATTTTCGCCATCGGTTTCGACCAGCATCGGCCCCCAGTGGGCGGCGGTCAGAATGGTTTTCGTTGAGGTGCTCAAGCGTGCGCTCCTGGTTGCGTGCAGGTTTACCGCCTTCTGGTTGAGGCAGTTTATGGTTTGTCACAAATTTCAGAGTAATACCCGGAATTTTCTCCGTATCTGGACGTCATAATCAACTGCCACGCTCGCCGTGGCAAAGAATAAAAAGGATTAAGGAAATAAGATGAAAAAACACGTACTCGTTATTGCCGCTCTGGTGAGCGGTGCACTGGCTGTTTCTGGCTGCACAACTAACCCTTACACCGGTGAAAGCGAAGCGGGTAAATCCGGCATCGGTGCGGGTATCGGCTCGCTGGTAGGGGCTGGCGTTGGCGCCCTCTCCTCCTCCAAGAAAGACCGTGGTAAAGGCGCACTGATTGGTGCAGCGGCGGGGGCAGCATTGGGCGGTGGTGTCGGTTATTACATGGACGTGCAGGAAGCGAAACTGCGCGACAAAATGAAGGGAACCGGCGTGAGTGTGACGCGTAGTGGCGACAACATCATTCTGAACATGCCGAATAATGTTACCTTCGACAGCAGCAGCGCGACGCTGAAACCTGCGGGTGCGAACACCCTGACCGGTGTGGCAATGGTACTGAAAGAGTATAACAAGACCGCCGTGAACGTGATTGGCTACACCGACAGCACCGGTAGCCAGGATCTGAACATGCGTCTGTCTCAACAGCGTGCCGATTCCGTGGCCAGCTCGCTGATCACTCAGGGCGTTGAAGCGAACCGCATCCGCACCAGCGGAATGGGTCCTGCCAACCCTATCGCCAGCAACAGCACGGCGGAAGGCAAAGCTCAAAACCGCCGCGTTGAGATTACGTTAAGCCCTGTGCAGTAATCGCATTTCCCCCTCTCCCCGTGGGAGAGGGTCGAAGTGAGGGCATGAACCACTTGCCATCGTTGATTTTCCCGCTAAGGTATTCTCACTAAATTCAGGGAAATCAGCGATGAGCAAACCAGCCCGGGCCACCATCAGCGACGTGGCGAAAGCCGCCAAAACCGGTAAAACCAGCATTTCGCGCTATCTCAACGGCGAAAAGCACCTGCTATCCGATGCGCTGCTGGCTCGTATTGAACAGGCCATTGCCGATCTCGATTACCGCCCCAGTATCATGGCACGCGGGCTCAAACGGGGACGTACCCGTCTTATTGGGCTTATCATCGCCGATATCACCAACCCCTACTCCGTAAACGTGCTGAGCGGTATTGAAGCCGCCTGTCGCGAGAAAGGTTTTACGCCACTGGTCTGTAACACCAACAACGAAGTCGACCAGGAGCTGCATTATCTCGATCTGCTGCGTAGCTACCAGGTGGAAGGGATTGTGGTTAACGCCGTGGGTATGCGTGAAGAAGGTCTAAACCGCCTTCAACAATCGTCCCTGCCTATGGTCCTGATTGACCGTAAAATTCCTGAATTCGCCTGCGATGTCGTCGGACTGGATAACACCCAGGCCGCCACCACCGCCACCGAGCATCTGATCGAACAGGGTTTCGAAGCCATTCTATTTCTGAGTGAACCACTGGGGATGGTTAACACGCGTCGCGAGCGTCTGAGCGCATTTCGCGCCACTTTGGAACGTTATCCCGGCGTGATTGCCGAAAATGCCGAAACCCCACTACACGAAGCCGATCGACTCGACAATACCCTGCGCCAGTTCCACACCCGGCATCGTGGGATGCGCAAAGCCGTCATTTCCGCCAACGGGGCTCTGACGCTGCAAGTCGCCCGCTCGCTCAAACGCATTGGCCTGCACTGGGGCAGCGATATCGGTCTGCTGGGGTTCGATGAACTGGAGTGGGCAGAACTGGCGGGCGTCGGCATTACCACCCTCAAACAACCCACCTGGCAGATTGGCTATGCTGCTGTAGAACAAGTGGTTCGTCGTATTGAAGGCATCAGTGATACCGTACGCGAGCAGGTCTTTTCCGGCGAGCTGATCGTTCGCGGCTCCACCGCGCGTTAATTTTCCCTTGTGATACCGATCATAATTTCGACATCCTGATCTTTTCTTTGGAACCGGTTCCATCTAGCGTAATAACATTGATATGTTGCGATGGAGTCCGAAGATGGGCAGGAAAATCATGGTGGTCACCGCCGCGTACGGCGCGGAACAGGTACGACAGGCAGGCGGACAACGGGCAATGCTTCCCGTGATTGCGGGTGCAGGTGCCGACGGCGTGGAGATCCGCCGCGAGCTGTTCAACAGCGAAGAGTTACTGGCCCTGCCTGCGCTGGGTGAATCTATTGAACTGTTGGGCCTGCTGGCATGTTACTCCGCCCCCGCCGCCCTGTTTATGCCCGACGGCACCCTCAACCCGGACCTGCCCCGCTATCTCTCCGAGGCCAGCACCCTGAATGCGCTGTGGCTGAAAGTTTCCCTCGGGTATTTCAGCGACACCCAGCCGCTTGAAGCCCTGCGGAACCTGCTGAATAAAAGCGGCATGGCGCTGGTGGTTGAAAACGACCAGACCGACTGCGGCCAGCTTGCGCCAATGCAGCGCTTTAAAGCTGCCTGCCGGGAGATGGCACTTCCCGTGACACTGACCTTCGATATGGGTAACTGGCTATGGGTCGGCGATTCCCCTGAAGAAGCCGCCCGTCATCTGGCCCCTGCCGTGAGCTACATTCACGTTAAAGCCGCCGTACCCCATAAGGATAATTTCCGCGCTGTGGCACCGGATCGTGCCGATGCACGCTGGCTGGATCTGCTCTGCCAGCTGCCCGCCGATGCCTCACGGGGTATCGAGTTTCCGCTGGAAGGGACGGATTTAACCGCCGTCACCCGCCATTACGTCAACCTGCTGCGCGAGGAGTAAACCATGCACAAGACGCTGGATGTCATCACGATCGGCGAGGCCATGGCGATGTTTGTCGCTACCGAAACCGGCGAGCTGAGAGCGGTAGAGCACTTTATCAAGCGCGTCGCAGGCGCAGAGCTGAACGTCGCAACCGGTCTGGCACGCCTTGCCCTGAACGTGGGCTGGGTCAGCCGCGTGGGGGATGATAGCTTTGGTCATTTCGTTCTCGATTCGCTGAAAAAAGAAGGGATTGATTCGGCAGGCGTGACGCGCGACGGACGCTTCGCGACCGGTTTTCAGCTTAAATCTAAAGTCGAAAATGGAACCGATCCCATTGTGGAGTATTTCCGTAAAGGGTCGGCGGCAAGCCATCTCTCAGTGGAAGATTACCACGCTGACTATTTTGCCTCTGCACGCCATCTGCACCTGAGTGGTGTGGCGGCAGCGCTCTCTGCCAGCTCATACGCATTGCTGGATCATGCTGCATCTACCATGAAGGCACAGGGCAAAACGATCTCTTTCGATCCTAACCTGCGGCCGGTGCTGTGGAAAAGTGAAGCGGAAATGGTGGAGAAACTTAACCATCTGGCATTCCAGGCTGACTGGGTTCTGCCGGGAGTGAAAGAGGGGATGATCCTCACCGGCGAAAGCACGCCAGAAGGCATCGCCGACTTCTACCTGAATAAAGGCGTAAAAGCAGTTGTGTTGAAGACCGGTGCCGATGGCGCATGGTTTAAAACCGCCGAAGGTGAACAAGGCGCGGTCGCTGCGGTAAAAGTTGAAAACGTGGTCGACACCGTCGGCGCGGGCGATGGCTTTGCCGTGGGAGTCATTAGCGCTCTGCTGGAAGGCAAACCACTGCAGCAAGCCGTCGCGCGGGGCAACAGGATAGGTTCGCTGGCTATTCAGGTGCAAGGCGACAGTGAAGGATTACCAACCCGAGCAGAGCTTAACGAATAAACATACCTTCACCCAACAAAACAAACCACCGTGTACCCTACAGACAACGGCGGTAACAACCTCAACAACAGAGGCAAGCCTATGAACAGTTCGACCAATGCAGTAAAACGCTGGTGGTACATCATGCCAATCGTGTTTATCACGTATAGCCTGGCGTACCTTGATCGTGCCAACTTCAGTTTCGCGTCCGCGGCGGGGATCACCGAAGACCTCGGGATCACCAAAGGTATCTCCTCCCTGCTGGGTGCTCTTTTCTTCCTGGGTTATTTCTTCTTCCAGATCCCCGGTGCTATCTATGCCGAACGCCGCAGCGTGCGTAAGCTGATCTTTATCTGCCTGATCCTGTGGGGTGCCTGCGCGTCACTGACCGGCGTGGTGAACAATATTCCAGCCCTGGCCGCTATTCGCTTTATTCTCGGCGTCGTTGAGGCAGCCGTCATGCCGGCGATGCTGATCTACATCAGCAACTGGTTTACCAAATCTGAACGCTCGCGGGCGAACACGTTCCTGATCCTCGGTAACCCGGTCACGGTACTGTGGATGTCGGTGGTTTCCGGCTACCTGATCCAGTCCTTCGGCTGGCGCGAAATGTTTATCATCGAAGGGGTACCCGCGGTTATCTGGGCATTCTGTTGGTGGGTGCTGGTGAAAGATAAGCCAGCTCAGGCGAAGTGGCTTTCCGAAGACGAAAAAGCGGCGCTGCAGGCACAGCTGGATAAAGAGCAACAAGGTCTGAAGGCTGTACGTAACTACGGCGAAGCCTTCCGCTCCCGTAACGTGATCCTGCTTTGTGCACAGTATTTTACCTGGAGCATCGGCGTGTACGGCTTTGTGCTGTGGCTGCCGTCGATTATCCGCAGCGGAGGCGAGAACCTCGGCATGGTAGAAGTGGGCTGGCTCTCTTCTGTACCGTATCTGGCGGCGACCATTGCCATGATCGTCGCCTCCTGGGCGTCGGACAAGCTGCAGAACCGCAAGCTGTTTGTCTGGCCACTGCTGCTGATCGCTGCCTTTGCTTTCATTGGCTCCTGGGCTGTAGGTGCGAATCACTTCTGGGCCTCTTACGCCCTGTTGGTCATTGCCGGTGCCGCCATGTACGCCCCGTACGGTCCGTTCTTTGCCATCATCCCGGAAATGCTACCGCGTAATGTGGCGGGTGGCGCAATGGCGCTGATTAACAGTATGGGCGCGCTGGGTTCGTTCTGCGGCTCCTGGTTTGTCGGATACCTGAACGGTGCCACCGGCAGTCCGTCAGCGTCGTACATCTTTATGGGGGTAGCGCTTTTCGCCTCCGTGTGGCTTACTCTGATTGTTAAGCCTGCTAACAATCAACAACACCCCGTCGGCGCACGCCACGCCTGAATCCTTAAAAATCAACGGAGATTAGCATGAAGCCGTCCGTCATTTTGTATAAAGCCCTGCCGGAAGATCTGCAGAAACGTCTTGAAGAATACTTCACCGTCACGCAGGTGAAGAACCTGAGCCCCGAGACCGTGGCACAGCACGCCGAAGCGTTCGCCAGCGCTGAAGGTCTGCTGGGTTCAAGCGAAAAAGTGGATGTCACCCTGCTGGAAAAAATGCCGAAGCTTCGTGCTACCTCTACCGTTTCAGTGGGTTATGACAACTTCGATGTGGATGCCCTTAACGCCCGCAAGATCCTGCTGATGCACACGCCACATGCCCTGACAGAAACCGTGGCCGACACGCTGATGGCGCTCATACTGAGCACCGCCCGACGCGTGGTGGAAGTGGCTGAACGCGTCAAAGCGGGCGAATGGACAAAGAGCATTGGTCCGGACTGGTTCGGTGTGGATGTTCACGGCAAAACTCTGGGTATTGTTGGTATGGGGCGTATCGGGCTGGCACTGGCGCAACGCGCGCATTTTGGTTTTAACATGCCGATTCTGTACAACGCGCGCCGTCATCACACTGAAGCTGAAGAGCGCTTTAACGCACGCTATTGTGAGCTGGGTACTTTGCTGCAGGAAGCCGATTACGTTTGCCTGATCCTGCCGCTGTCGGAAGAAACACATCATCTGATTGGCAAAGATGAATTCGCGAAGATGAAGAAATCAGCCATTTTCATCAACGCGGGTCGTGGCCCGGTGGTGGATGAGAAGGCGCTGATTGAAGCCCTGCAAAACGGTGAGATCCATGCCGCAGGCCTGGATGTATTTGAACAGGAACCGCTGCCGGTGGATTCTCCACTGCTTTCGCTGCCTAACGTAGTTGCCCTGCCCCACATCGGCTCAGCCACCCATGAGACGCGCTACAATATGGCGGCCACGGCGGTAGATAACCTGATCGCCGCACTCAATGGAAAAGTGGAGCTAAACTGCGTCAACCCGCAGGTACAACAGTAGAAACAAGCACAACTTTATAGTACGACCGAAAGATCGTATTGCGTGGACATACTTCAAATGTTGCTATCTGATGAGCAAGAATTTTTAGATTATATCACTGAGTATTACAGTGACCGTAAATGTCCAGAAAATAAAGTATGTACCTTCCAGGTACATTTCAATCTCTCATCAGAAGATCTTGAGGATATGCTACCTGATATTTTCACTCGGTATAGAATTGAGTGCAGCAACATTGTTAGGAACCGTTACTTTGGACCAGAGCTTTTTGGTTTCGATTCAGGATAAGAAAAAAATTTTTTGACAGGAAATATAAACTGCCAACGTTTTAAATGGTTATTGAATCGGTCAAAGCCAGGCGTTGGCTGTATGACTAAGGGGCTAAACGCCCCTTAGTATTTTTATGCAGACTGGTGTTCATTTTGCTATGCTTGTTTCTTTTCATTCCAGGCATCAGAATGCAATATATTACCATCTTTATAGAGATGAGTGATTTTTTCATAGCTTAAAGCAACATCTTCCATATGCCCCGTACCTGTTACATTGCGTGTATCATGCATAACTGGACTAACACTAACCACTTTTACTCCTTCTAATGTGATTGTGTAATATTCTTCCTCCTGACCACTATAATTGATTCTATAGAATTTAAATTCAGCACTTTGCAGTGTTTGACCGGTAGCTGCGGCTTTAAATAAGTACGGAGAGGAACTATCAAGCTCTTTAGTAAAATTAAACGGATAATGCTGACGTGTTCCTGTAACTTTTCCTGTTAAATGATCAGTAGGGATTCTTAAACTATGCTGTAGGCTTCTTAGCTCTATACTGCCATCTCGCCCCTGAACATCACAGGAACCCATGATCTGAGATCCTCCATCATCTTTTAAAATTAAATGTACTGGTACAGCCATTTTGATGCTCCTTGCTATTACTCATATAACCATTTCCCGGCTTTAGCCGATTCAGCAAACATTCTTACAGTTAGAGGTTTAGAAATTTGCTTTACTGGTTTATTCGTAAACCATTTTCTAAAGAACCAGGTTCGAAACCACGGATAGTATTTCTGATAATTCATTACTGAAATATCGACATTAAATACAGTATCGTATTTATCTATACAATAAATTAAATCATCATCAGCAGCATAATCTTGTAAGATATCATCTAACTCTAAAGGAATTAGTTTCCCTGTGAATGTACCCACTACAGGTAATTCATTACGGAAAAAGTCTAAGACTTCTTGCTCACTTACCATATACGATCTTTCTCATGCGCAATAGTGTTATAATCACGAACAGTTTTATAAACTATCTGACTGATATCACTCGCTACTATAACCCAACCAACGACAGGCAAACCACGTCCTACAAAAGCACCCAGGTTAGTTACATATTTAGGTTTTAGTGTTGTTATACTCGCTTCTGTAAGGGTAGGAAGTCTTACAGGTAATTCAACATTAAGAAGTTGGCGTAGATATTTTGAAGCTATAGAAGTACCTGCTGTAGTTCCATATGGTTTACCCCTGGTTTTTAATAGTGGTAGACCTAGAATGATACAGCTCATAGACACAATATCTTTAATTCCTCCAAACTGGTCATTAATCTTATCTAGTAATATCCAGAAAAATAATTCACCTGCTGATATATTGCATACTCCATGATAAAAATAAGTTCCATTTAGCTCTTCTACTGTATCCATCAGTAACCCTGTTTTTCATGCATGTACTGATCACTAATCGTACAATGCGTGACAAAAAAGAGGAAGCGTGTTTTACAGGAAAGCACTTAAAATCAAAAGAATGGCTGTCGACCATGAACTATAAGGTTGAATCAACAAACTCAGATAGATTACGGGAGGCTGCCACTATGGCTACGATCCCAACCTCAATTCACCCGTTATTTACCGTTCCCTTCAAACACAAAACCGGCCTCACGGAACTGACGGAACTGACGGAACTGACGGAACTGACGGAACTGACGGAACCTGTACCGGAATATTTAAGAGAGAACCAGACGAAGGAAGCAATGAACTGCTCAGCTAACGCAAAAAGCAAAAACCCGCCAGAAGGCGGGTTTTTAAATTCTTTGCTACTGGGTTGGAAGCTTACAGGCTTACAACGTTACCAGCTGCTGGGCCTTTAGCGCCGCTTTCGATGGTGAAGGACACTTTCTGACCTTCGTCCAGAGATTTGTAGCCATCGTTCTGGATAGCAGAGAAGTGTACGAACACGTCTTTAGAGCCATCGTCAGGAGTGATGAAGCCGAAACCTTTATCAGCGTTGAACCATTTTACCAGACCAGTCATTTTAGCAGACATAGAAATTACCTTATTAACAAATATATTGTGCCTTCCGGCTTGATGGGTTGCGTTACAGATTTTTAAGCGATGAAGGAAGGGTCACTACGAAGGGTATCTATGGATAACAATCTGGACTGCTTTACTAAACTGCTTTAGGTCTGTGTAACAAACCGACGCGAACAGTTATACCGATGTGCCAGAGGAATGACAAGCGTTATTTTAATCAGGAATAAAAAAACCCCGCCTGAGGCGGGGTTTTTCAGTTTATTCTGTGGCGGTGACCGCTGCAGTCCACGCCTGACTAAAGGCCTGATGCTGGGAGGCCAGCGGCCCAATCAGCGTATTGTACTGACTTGCCTGCTGCGAGGTCGGGAACTGAATACCGTTGGCGACAAAGCTCACCTGCGTATCCTGCTGGGAGATGAAATCACCCACCTGAACCAACTGCTGCGTGAAAATTTGTGCGGCCGGAATCAACGGCTGCAACGCTTCAGAAGGTTTCGTCACCACTTTCTCATACACTTTGTCGAAAACAGGTTTGAGATCGTCGCCCTGCTTCAGCGCTGAACGTGACGCATCAGCCTGCATTTTCGCATTCTGCAGTTGCTGGCTCAGCACGCCGAGTGCACCGTTGGACTGACGCAGCGGTTCGCGCTGGGTCATATAATCCTGTGGCACGCGGATGGTGTTCACGCTATCCACCACCGGACGAATACCGGAATCCATCGCCTGGCTCACCTGCTGTGAATAACCATAAAGAATGGCGTAATCGGACACGAAGGGACCAAACTGTTTTTTCTGATCCGCAGTCAGCGTCGGCAACCGCTCGCCGCTGCGCATCACTGTATTCTGCAGAAAATCGATAAACGCTTTGCGCTGATCGCCTTCTTTATCAAAACACCCACTCAGGCTAACAACCATCAATAACGCCGCAATAGGCGCAAACCAGCGAGAGCAGGACTTTCCTGTCGCCATTTTATTACTCCTTTCACCCAAAAAAGCGCACACCGGCACACGCGTGCCCGACGCTGACAAGGATAGTCCAGGTCAGCCTTGCAAGATACTCTTTTCATACAAAACGGCTATTGCCGATTTATTTCTTACCCTTTACAAAAAATACCTGACGACGCCGACATATGAGTAATCAGGTAATTAGCATAACTATCCATATCGTTGAGACGGGTAAAGCGATCTTTCCGCACGATTAATCACAACCATGACGATCCCTCGTTTGTATTAGGGACTATCCTTAATTGGCTCTCTGATGTTCTTGATCCCGATGTGTGATTTAAGAGGAGTTCTCAATGGAATATAAAGATCCTGAGTTTGAGCTGCTGAGCAGTCTGGAACAAATCATTTTTAAAGATGTACCGCAGACGATTACCCTGCAACAAAAGTCCAATCCCTTTACAGAATATGAGCAATTGCGCAAAGGGACAGGGCTGAAAACCGAAGAATTCGCCAGAGCAATGGGTGTCAGCGTGGCTATGGTTCAGGAGTGGGAGTCAAAACGTGAAAAACCCACACCAACCGAGTTAAAGCTGATGCGCCTGATTCAGGCCAACCCTGCATTCAGCAAACAGATAGCGTAATAACGTTCGAATGCCCCCGCCTGTGCGGGGGCTTGTGTTTAAAGACTTTCACAGCGCCACCCCTCCTCTTCCCACACCAGTTCATGCGTCAACGTTAACCCCCTTAAAAATGCCTCATCGTGTGACACCACCAGCAGAGCTCCGGGGAAACCCACCAGTGCCGATTCAATTGCCTGGACTGATGCCAGATCCAGATGATTGGTCGGTTCATCCAGCAGCAGGAGTTGCGTGGCCTCCGCACGCCACAGCACGCAGGCCAGGGCAGCCTTAAGACGCTCACCGCCGCTCAACTCTACCAGCGGGAGCGTGACCTTGTCGGCACCCAGTTGAAGCTGGGCTAAACGGGTTCGTAACACGCCCTCATCCAGCGGTGTATTAGCCAGATTGAGATGCGTCATGACCGACTGTGAAAGATCAAGCTGAGACAGATGCTGGTCGAGATAAGCACAACTTACAGATAGCTTACAGGCACCCGAACGCGGGGCATTTTCACCGAGGATCGTTTTAAACAGTGTCGACTTTCCGCAGCCGTTCGGTCCCTTTAACGCCACGCGCATCGGCCCAGCCATCCGCCAGTTGAGCGGTGGGATATTCACATGCGGCAACACCAAATCCTCCAGAACCAGCACCTGCTTCCCTTCGGGGATCTGGCTTCCAGGCAAGGTAAACATCACCGGATTATCCGCTTCAACCCGTTCGCGAGCCTTGTTCACCGCTGCATTCAGCGCTTCATTTTGATCGCTGTGCTGTTTTTTCCAGGAACCAATACGCTCTTTTGCCGCCATTTTGTATTTGATGCGTTCAAACGAGGCGATATTGAGAGTATCAACGGTCCGCAATGTCTTTGCTGAGCGTCGCTGGCTGTCGTCATGCTCTTTTTGCATGCGCGCTCGGGTGCGTTTTCGCTCCGTCGCTGCATGTTCCAGCGCCGCACGAGCCGCCTGCTGTTCGAAATCCCGCTGATGGGTATAGTCCGCGTAATTCCCACCGTAGCTGCGCAAACCAGAAGCGCTCAGTTCAAGAATACGTGGCACCTTCTCCAGCAGTTCGCGATCGTGGGAAGCCACCAGCACGCCGCCCTGATAGCAGGCAAGCTGGTCGTAAAACCACGTCCGGCCTTGTCGATCAAGATGGTTGGTGGGCTCGTCCAGCAACAGATAATCTGCTTGTGCCGTGAATGCGCCGCACAGCAGGGCGCGAATGCGCTCACCGCCACTGAATTCGCTGGCCATTTTATCGGGGTCAAACGGTGGCAGTTTCGCATGGATAAACGCCTCGCTCAGGCGTTCTGCTAAATCCCAGTTCCCGTCGAGCATTTCCAGATCTTCAGACTGATAGTCCCCGCTGTCGATACGCGACCGCGCCGCGAAGATTGCCTCGTATCCGAGCAGCTCAGCCAGCGTAGTGTGCGGCAAAATATCCTGCTGCTGAGCCACATAGACGTGTGTTCCTGTGCGTTCGATATGCCCGCTTGCAGGCTCATCAAGCCCTGCAAGCAAGCGCAGCAGACGCGTTTTCCCGCTGCCGTTCCGGCCAACCAGCGCGCAAAGAGACGGTTCCAGAGAAAAATTCAGCGGACCAAAAAGGGTATCGCCCGTCGCAAACTGACAGGTGACCTGATGCAAAATAAAAGAAGGGGACTGCGCAAAATGAGCCATAAGCACTCCTGAATGAAATCAAAACATCCCCTGCCGACGCGGTGGCGTTTAGCAAGGATCGAAATTCATCAGTCGTGTTTGTTCATTTTTGGGGGGCGCTCCAGCGCGAGAAAGTTAACGGGATAAGGATAGCGGTAATGTGTTGACCATTTCAAGGTTAAATTTTGGACTATTCATACTCCCTCTCCCTTTGGGTGTACAGTCTGGGGACATGGTAGACAGGTGTTCGGGGACATAGTGAACACTTTTTAACATCCTTTACCCATGGTGAT
>NZ_JAWUEI010000042.1:0-29243 GCF_036663495.1 Enterobacter sp. 342 | reverse complement strand
CCTCTTTCAGAGTCAACCCGTTATTTCAGGATTTTTTCTCTTCAACCGACCGGGTTGTTTGTGAAGTGATTCACATCCGCCGTGTCGATGGAGGCGCATTATAGGGAGTTCTCCGCAGGCCGCAACCGAAAAGTTGCAAAAAAATGACTGACTGCTGCATTCCCCAGCAAAACCCCGCTTTATACCCATTTACACACAGAGTTATCCACAATGATACGAAAAAGTGAAAATGTGCGAGCGTTGCGCAAACGTTTTCGTTAAAATGCTCGCGCTTAACAAGGATGCCCTGTCAGGTGTGTTAGATGAGTTTTTCGCTGGAAAATTCATCTAACGCTCTCTGTAATCGTGAAATCCAGGGGATTTACCATGCAACAACGTCGTCCAGTCCGCCGCGCTCTGCTCAGTGTTTCTGATAAAGCCGGTATCGTCGAATTCGCTCAGGCACTTTCTGCACGTGGTGTGGAGCTGCTGTCCACAGGCGGTACCGCTCGCCTGTTAGCAGATAAAGGTCTGCCGGTAACCGAAGTGTCCGATTACACCGGTTTCCCGGAAATGATGGATGGACGCGTGAAAACCCTGCACCCGAAAGTGCATGGCGGTATTCTTGGCCGTCGCGGTCAGGACGACGCCATTATGGAAAAACATGATATCGCGCCAATCGACATGGTTGTCGTTAACCTCTACCCGTTCGCCCAGACCGTTGCCCGCGAAGGCTGTTCTCTGGAAGATGCCGTAGAGAATATTGATATCGGCGGCCCGACCATGGTTCGCTCCGCAGCCAAGAACCATAAAGATGTGGCTATCGTGGTGAAGAGCAGCGACTACAACACCATTATTAATGAGATGGATGCCAATGAAGGGTCACTGACTCTGCAAACGCGTTTCGATCTCGCCATCAAAGCATTCGAACACACCGCTGCATACGACAGCATGATCGCCAACTACTTCGGTAGCCTGGTGCCGGCTTACCACGGTGAAAGCAAAGATCCTTCTGGCCGCTTCCCGCGCACCCTGAACCTGAACTTCATTAAGAAGCAGGATATGCGTTACGGTGAGAACAGCCACCAGCAAGCAGCCTTCTATATAGAAGAAGAGGTTAAAGAAGCCTCTGTTGCTACCGCTCAACAAGTTCAGGGCAAAGCGCTTTCCTATAACAACATCGCTGACACCGATGCTGCGCTGGAATGTGTGAAAGAGTTCAGTGAGCCAGCCTGCGTTATCGTCAAGCACGCTAACCCATGCGGCGTCGCGGTAAGTAGCTCTATTCTGGATGCCTACGATCGTGCCTACAAAACCGACCCGACCTCCGCGTTCGGCGGTATTATCGCCTTCAACCGTGAGCTGGATGCTGAAACGGCGCAAGCCATCATCTCTCGCCAGTTTGTCGAAGTGATCATCGCACCATCCGCATCCGAAGAAGCGCTGAAAATCACCGCTGCAAAACAGAACGTGCGTGTGCTGGTTTGCGGTCAGTGGGCTGAACGTGTACCGGGTCTGGACTTCAAACGCGTGAACGGCGGTCTGCTGGTTCAGGACCGCGACCTGGGTATGGTGACAGAAGCCGACCTGCGCGTGGTGACCAAACGTCAACCAACCGAGCAGGAACTGCGTGACGCGCTGTTCTGCTGGAAAGTGGCGAAGTTCGTGAAATCCAACGCCATTGTCTACGCAAAAGAGAACATGACCATCGGGATAGGTGCCGGCCAGATGAGCCGTGTTTATTCTGCAAAAATCGCCGGGATTAAAGCAGGTGATGAAGGTCTGGAAGTGAAAGGCTCCGCCATGGCGTCTGACGCCTTCTTCCCGTTCCGTGACGGTATCGATGCCGCAGCAGCAGTAGGCATCACCTGTGTGATCCAGCCTGGCGGTTCCATTCGTGATGACGAAGTGATTGCCGCTGCCGATGAACACGGTATTGCGATGATCTTCACCGACATGCGCCACTTCCGCCATTAATTCCCGGAGCAGAAAATGAAAGTATTAGTGATTGGTAATGGCGGACGCGAGCATGCTCTGGCATGGAAAGCGGCACAATCCCCGCTGGTGAAAACTGTCTTTGTGGCACCGGGCAACGCCGGTACGGCGCTGGAGCCAGCGCTGCAGAACGTGGCTATCGGTGTGACCGATATCCCGGCGCTGCTGAACTTTGCACAGAGCGAGAAAATCGACCTGACCATCGTCGGCCCGGAAGCGCCGCTGGTGATTGGCGTGGTGGATGCGTTCCGCGCGGCAGGCCTGAAAATCTTCGGGCCAACCGAAGGTGCAGCACAGCTCGAAGGCTCCAAAGCCTTCACCAAAGATTTTCTCGCACGTCACAATATTCCCACTGCGGAATATCAGAACTTCACGGAAGTTGAACCAGCCCTGGCTTATCTGCGTGAAAAAGGCGCGCCGATTGTCATTAAGGCCGACGGCCTGGCTGCCGGTAAAGGCGTTATCGTGGCGATGACCCTCGAAGAAGCAGAGGCCGCGGTGCAGGACATGCTGGCCGGCAACGCATTCGGCGATGCAGGCCATCGCATCGTGATCGAAGAGTTCCTCGATGGTGAAGAGGCGAGCTTCATTGTAATGGTCGACGGCGAGCACGTTCTGCCGATGGCTACCAGCCAGGATCATAAACGCGTAGGCAATGCAGATACCGGCCCGAACACCGGCGGTATGGGTGCTTACTCGCCCGCTCCGGTCGTGACTGACGAAGTGCATCAGCGCACGATGGATCGCATTATCTGGCCAACCGTAAAAGGTATGGCAGCCGAAGGGAACACTTACACTGGTTTCCTCTATGCGGGTCTGATGATCGACAAACAAGGTAACCCGAAGGTCATCGAGTTCAACTGCCGCTTTGGCGATCCAGAAACTCAGCCGATCATGCTGCGCATGAAATCCGATCTGGTCGATCTGTGCCTGGCAGCCTGTGAAGGTAAGCTGGATGAGAAAACTTCCGAGTGGGACGAACGTGCCTCTCTGGGCGTAGTGATTGCTGCTGGCGGCTATCCAGGTAATTACAACACCGGAGATGAGATCCACGGTCTGCCGCTGGAAGAGATCGAAGGCGGTAAAGTGTTCCATGCGGGTACGAAACTGTCTGACGACGATCGTGTACTGACTAACGGTGGCCGTGTGCTGTGTGCGACCGCGTTGGGTCATACCGTGGCAGAAGCACAGAAGCGTGCCTATGCGCTGATGGCGGATATTCACTGGAACGGTAGCTTTAGCCGTCAGGATATCGGCTATCGCGCGATTGCGCGTGAGCAAGGGGAGTAATTACGCTCTCACTCTAACCCTCTCCCTCAAGGGAGAGGGGATTTACGTCAGAAACTCTTCTCTGTCGGCTGCCAGGTGCAGAAGTCTTCATTCGCCACCAGCAGCAGCTGAGAACCTTCCGGTGCTTCAAGCCACGCCACACTCACCTCCATAGATGAATGACGCTGACGACGTTCAATATGTTCGGTTGCCCAGGATTCAAGCTCAGGCTTCACTGTCTGCCCTTCGCAAGTTGTCACTGTCCCATCGGCGTGCCAGCGCCCCTGGCGCAGTACAACGCGTCCCTGACGCAGCGCATCGCTGGTCTGGCGGATCTGTTCGGCACGATAACGATAGAGAGCAATTTGATCGCTGGAAAGCTGCTGTTTTTGACCACTCACTTCACGCTGCATAAAGCTCAGCTCGCCATGGTCATCAAAACGCACTTTCACATGATCGGGGGTTTTACTGTAGACGTTCAGTTCGATCAGCGTGAGGTCATCGCCCTGCCAGCGATACTCCGCGGTCGAGGTATTGCCGTTATGCCACGGGCTAAAAGCAGAAAGCAGATGCACTTCCCCGCCGGAATCTTTGCGCCAGATCCTGACCGCCCCCTGGTTGTCAGCGTAGCCGCTGGCAGTAAACGGTGGCAGAGTGGAGTCATGGCTACAGGCTGACAGCAACAGCACGCCCGCTAACGTGAGCGCACCACGCCAGACAGACAAAAGGGGCGTTACCGCCCCTTCGTTAAAACTGTTCACTGCCACGCGTCTTACTTAACAGCGTCTTTCAGTGCTTTACCAGAAACAAATGCTGGCACGTTAGCTGCGGCGATTTTGATTTCTTTACCGGTCTGCGGGTTGCGGCCAGTGCGCTCAGCACGGTGGTTCACTTTGAAGGTACCGAAACCAACCAGTTGTACAGCATCGCCTTCTTTCAGAGACTCAGTAATAGCAGCCAGGGTAGATTCCAGAGCAGCTTTAGCCTGCACTTTAGACAGATCAGCCTTGTCCGCAATTACATCAATCAGTTGAGTCTTGTTCATAAGTTATCCTTTCAATGTGTTTATCGCTTGCTAAGCATCGAGTGCGACGAAAATGCCAAAAAAGCACTCTCCTGCATACACGCACCGATAGCCACTTTTTTTCGCCCCCCAAATGTAGACCAGACAAGGGGCGAAAGGGAAGAGTCGAGGAGCGACAAAACGGGCGTTATCTCAAGTTTTATTGTCTCATTGGTTAAAAATTATACCAATATTGCTCTCACCGGCCTCGCGTAAGTCCGCGCGCAGCCCTTTTATCAGCTCGATATCGCGTTCTTCACACTCTGCCAGCAGGCGGAAAATTTCCCACTGAATGTCCCATTCTTGTTCTACCGCCGGGTTCGCACGCAACTCTTCGTCGGTCATTTCACGACCTTCCTGAGTCATTTCCAGCATCGCAACGGTCGTAATCGAGGCCTTACTGACTTCGATAGCATGCTCCAGCGTTTCACCACTCAGGCGGGAGTGAATCAACTCGCTTAACGCCACACAAGCATCGATCGCCGGATAGACACCGTACAGGTCAAAATCATCCGCGACCGGAATCGCCTCTTCCAGCTTTTCGAGCTGAGAGTCGAAATTCACCTTCGCGTCTTTCACCGTCAGCGTTTCCCAGATCAGATCCAGAATTCGGCGATAAATATGACCATCACCAAAGCCCGTCTGCTTGCAGAACGCGGCATAGTTGGGATACATGCGCTCGCACAGGCAAGCCATAAAGGTGACGTGCTGCCAGCTTTCCAGCTTCTCAAGGCGCAGGTGAATCGGGTTTTGTAGCATGATGATCTCTCGAATCGAAAATTAGGCGCAGTTTACCTGAATCATCGCTGAATTTCCTGCCAACGAACAAAAGCCGGGCGTGAAGAAGCCACCGCGTCTGCCCAGCGTGTTGGTTCCGGCAAACGGTAGCCCTTCATACAGCGCTGTACCCATGCCAGCGCGCTATCCATACCTACTCGGTGTCCAGTGGAGACAAACAGCGGATTACATCGCGCTTTACTGCGCCAGACCCACGCCAGTTGTTCGCCTTTATCAATGAGCGGCGCCAGCGCACCAGGCTCGGCAGAAAGCGGTTCAAACGCGCCACACAAGCGTTTCTTAGCAACGCCGATGGTGGGAACATCCACCAGCAGGCCAAAGTGGCTGGCAACGCCTAAACGGCGCGGGTGTGAGATTCCGTGTCCATCAACAAACAGCAGGTCAGGTTTTTGCGAGAGCTGCTCCCACGCTGCCAGCAGCGCGGGATATTCACGAAAGGAGAGAAAGCCAGGAATATAGGGCATGGTGGTAGCAATACGCGCCACCTTGTACTCCACCAGCTCAAGCGAGGGATATTTCAGTACCACCATCGCCGCTCGCGTCACGTCCCCACCCTGCTCAAACCCGACGTCCGCCCCACCGATAAACTGCGGGGGATCCTTATCCAGACGATCCTCGCGGATCACGGATGAAGCCAGTTCAATTTGTTGGGCGCGTAATGACGCGAGATCCATAGCGATTCCTTACTTGTGGTATTGCGCAGAAAGTCGGTGTACCGCCTCCACAAACGCGCCAGCGTGTTCTGGCGGCACGTCCTGATGAATACCGTGTCCGAGGTTAAAGACGTGCCCTTCCCCCTGGCCGAAGCCGGCGAGAATCGTTGCCACCTCTTCTTCAATGCGAGCTGGCTGTGCATAGAGCATGGACGGATCCATATTGCCCTGCAGCGCCACCTTGTCACCCACGCGACGGCGCGCATCAGCGATATCGGTAGTCCAGTCCAGCCCAAGGGCGTCACAGCCCGTTGCTGCCATCGCTTCGAGCCACTGACCGCCACCTTTGGTGAACAGCGTTACCGGTACGCGACGGCCTTCGTTTTCACGCAGCAAACCATCGACGATCTTGTGCATGTAATAGAGCGAGAACTGCTGATAATCGCGCCCGGTGAGTACGCCGCCCCAGGTGTCGAAAATCATCACCGACTGCGCACCCGATTTAATCTGTGCGTTCAGGTAGAGAGTGACGCTTTTCGCCAGCTTGTCGAGCAACGCATGCAACGCCAGCGGCTCCGCGTACATCATCTTTTTAATCACGGTGAAAGCCTTGCTGCTGCCACCTTCGACCATGTAAGTCGCCAGCGTCCACGGACTGCCGGAGAAACCGATCAGCGGCACTTCACCTTTCAGCTCACGGCGAATGGTGCGCACAGCGTTCATGACATAGCCCAGCTCACCTTCCGGATCGGGGATCGGCAGCTTATCGACGTCGGCTTTACTCTTGATTGGTGAAGTAAAACGTGGGCCTTCACCAGTTTCAAAATAGAGCCCAAGGCCCATCGCATCCGGGATGGTCAGAATGTCCGAAAAGAGAATGGCGGCATCCAGCGGGAAGCGGCGCAGCGGCTGGAGCGTCACTTCACAGGCCAGCTCAGCATTTTTGCACAGCGACATAAAATCGCCCGCCTGCGCACGCGTGGCTTTGTACTCTGGCAGATAACGTCCCGCCTGGCGCATCATCCACACCGGGGTGACATCAACGGGCTGGCGCAGCAGCGCACGCAGATAACGATCGTTCTTCAGTTCGGTCATTTTTGCAGTTCCTTAAGCGTCATGGCCTCAGTGTAACACTACTCATACTCGGCCCGACACATTGCCACGGTATCTTCTATCAGCCGACGCGCCACCGTACCTGGCGGCGGTAACAGAGGTAAATCGTCATACCGATACCAGTTCGCTTCCAGTAACTCTTTCTGGTCGATGACGATTTCCCCGCTATCGTATTCGGCCATAAATGCCGTCATCAGTGACTGGGGGAACGGCCATGGCTGAGAGGTAACATAGCGCAGGTTCTTCACTTTAATCCCGCTCTCCTCCATCACTTCGCGCGCCACCGCCTGCTCCAGCGTTTCGCCCACTTCGACAAACCCGGCCAGCACAGTGTGAATGCCGTTACGGTGACGGGTATGTTGCGCCAGCAGGATGGAATCCTCGCGACGGATAGCGACGATAATGCACGGCGCGATCTGCGGATAGTAGCGTTCACGGCAGTGACTGCAGAGCATCGCCCACTCGGTTTTGCTCGGGTGCATGGTATGCCCGCAGTAACCGCAGTATTTATGCGAACGATAAAACTCCGCCAGCTGTACGCCACGGCCCGCCAGCTGGAACAGCCCCACATCCAGATCCAGCACCTGACGAACAGATCCCATGTCCTGACGGCGAGCTTGCTGGACCATCCACACGGGATCACCCTGCCACTCGCCGATCTTCAGTGCGGGCAGACCAACAAGGTCGAAGGTCTCTGCAGCACCATAGGGAATTTCCCCGACGGGGAGCCATAATTTTTGTTCGTGACTGACGATCCACCAACCAAGATCTGATTTTTCAATAATACGATCCATATCTATTGCACTACCTTCGCTTCACTGACATGTTGTTAGCATCGTGGTTACATTTTGGATAAGCAGATTCAATTCTAAACTTTGCGGAGTCGAACATGTTAAACCAGCTAGAAAGCCTGACTGAGCGCGTTAGAGGAAGTAACAAACTGGTGGATCGCTGGCTACATGTGCGCAAGCATCTACTCGTGGCTTATTACAATCTGGTCGGTATTAAGCCTGGCAAAGAATCGTTTATGCGTCTGAATGAAAAAGCGCTGGATGATTTTTGTCAGAGCCTGGTCGACTACCTATCCGACGGCCATTTCAATATTTATGAACGCATTATCCGCGAAATGGAAGGGACGACACCGTATTTAGCGGCCAGCAAACTCTACCCGCTGCTGGAAGCCAACACCCAGCAGATCATGGACTACTACGATTCCACACTTGAGAATGCGATCGATCACGATAACTATCTTGAGTTTCAGCAGGCACTTTCCGACCTTGGCGAAGCGCTGGAAGAGCGATTCACACTGGAAGATAAGCTGATCACCCTCGTGCTGGATAGCAATCTCAGTGCCAGCAACGAAGATAACATCGCGCGCCCTGCTTGAGTTCTTAATCGTTAACGAGTAATTTACAAACATTCGCCCCTCTCACGAGGGGGATTTTTCTTGTCGGAGTGCCCAGCGTTTGCAAAAACGCGGGCTGAGACCGTTAATTCGGGATCCGCGGAACCTGATCAGGTTAATACCTGCGAAGGGAACAAGAGTCACACTGCTGTTGAATCGCCTGCGGGCGATCTTCTCTTGCTTCATCCGTCGTCTGACAAGCCATGTCCTTCACTTTTGGAATGAGCTATGTCTACCACTAAACTGACCCGCCGCGAACAGCGCGCACACGCCCAACACTTCATTGATACCCTGGAAGGCACCGCTTTCCCGAACTCTAAACGCATCTACATCACCGGCTCTCAGGCGGATATCCGCGTGCCGATGCGTGAAATTCAGCTTAGCCCAACACTTATCGGCGGCAGCAAAGATAACCCGCAGTATGAAGACAACGAAGCTGTTCCGGTGTATGACACCTCCGGCCCATACGGTGACCCTGAAATTGCGATCAACGTTCAGAAAGGCCTGGCTAAACTGCGCCAGCCGTGGATCGACGCCCGTCAGGACAGCGAAGAGCTAAACGAGCAAAGTTCCGCCTACACCAAAGAGCGCCTGGCCGACGACGGTCTGGACGAGCTGCGCTTCACCGGCCTTCTGACACCGAAGCGAGCTAAAGCAGGCAAATGCGTGACCCAACTGCACTACGCTCGTCAGGGGATCGTCACCCCCGAAATGGAGTTCATCGCCATTCGCGAAAACATGGGCCGTGAGCGCATCCGTAGCGAAATTCTGCGCCACCAGCATCCGGGAGAAGGTTTTGGCGCTCGCCTGCCGGAAAACATTACGCCGGAATTTGTGCGTGATGAAGTCGCCGCTGGCCGCGCGATTATCCCTGCCAACATCAATCACCCGGAATCTGAGCCAATGATTATCGGCCGTAATTTCCTGGTGAAGGTCAACGCTAACATCGGTAACTCTGCTGTTACTTCCTCCATCGAAGAAGAGGTGGAAAAACTGGTCTGGTCGACGCGCTGGGGTGCGGACACGGTGATGGATCTCTCTACTGGCCGTTATATTCACGAAACCCGCGAATGGATCCTGCGTAACAGCCCGGTACCAATCGGGACGGTGCCTGTGTATCAGGCACTGGAGAAGGTAAATGGCATTGCCGAAGATCTTACCTGGGAAGCGTTCCGCGACACGTTACTGGAACAGGCTGAGCAGGGCGTGGACTACTTCACTATTCACGCAGGTGTACTACTGCGCTACGTGCCGATGACGGCGAAACGTCTGACCGGTATTGTCTCACGCGGCGGTTCCATCATGGCGAAGTGGTGTCTCTCCCATCATCAGGAAAACTTCCTCTACGAACATTTCCGTGAAATCTGCGAAATCTGCGCGGCTTACGATGTCTCCCTGTCGCTGGGCGACGGCCTGCGTCCTGGCTCCATCCGAGATGCCAATGACGAAGCGCAGTTTGCCGAACTGCACACGCTGGGCGAACTGACCAAAATCGCCTGGGAATATGACGTACAGGTGATGATTGAAGGCCCGGGACATGTGCCAATGCAGATGATCCGTCGCAACATGACCGAAGAGCTGGAGCACTGCCACGAAGCACCGTTCTACACCCTCGGGCCATTGACCACCGATATCGCGCCGGGCTACGACCACTTCACGTCGGGGATTGGTGCAGCGATGATCGGCTGGTTCGGCTGCGCCATGCTCTGCTACGTCACGCCGAAAGAGCACCTCGGCCTGCCGAACAAAGAGGACGTGAAGCAGGGTCTGATCACCTACAAAATTGCCGCTCACGCAGCCGATCTGGCGAAAGGCCACCCGGGAGCGCAAATCCGTGATAACGCCATGTCGAAAGCACGCTTCGAATTCCGCTGGGAAGATCAGTTCAACCTGGCGCTCGATCCGTTCACTGCCCGCGCCTATCACGACGAAACACTGCCGCAGGAATCGGGCAAGGTGGCACACTTCTGCTCCATGTGCGGGCCGAAATTCTGCTCGATGAAAATCAGCCAGGAGGTACGTGACTACGCCGCCACGCAAACCATCGAAGTGGGCATGGCGGATATGTCAGAAACCTTCCGCGCCAAAGGTGGTGAAATCTACCTCAAAAAAGAGGAGGCGTAATGTACCAGCCCGATTTCCCACCAGTGCCCTTCCGTTTAGGGCTCTATCCGGTGGTGGACAGCGTGGAATGGATAGAGCGCCTGCTTGCGGCGGGCGTTCGCACAATCCAGCTACGCATTAAAGATAAACACGATGAAGAGGTAGAGGCGGATGTGGTTTCTGCCATCGCGCTGGGGCGTCGCTATGATGCTCGCTTGTTTATCAACGACTACTGGCGACTGGCGATCAAACACCAGGCTTATGGCGTGCATCTGGGTCAGGAAGACCTTGAGACGACCGATCTCAATGCGATCCGCGACGCAGGGTTGCGTCTGGGGGTGTCAACGCATGACGATATGGAAATCGACGTCGCGCTGACCGCCCGCCCCTCTTACATCGCTCTCGGCCACGTCTTCCCGACCCAAACCAAGCAGATGCCCTCTGCACCGCAAGGTCTGACGCAGCTGGCGAGTCATGTTGAACGCCTTGCCGATTACCCCACCGTTGCCATCGGCGGTATCAGCCTTGAACGTGCCCCGGTGGTGCTGGAGACCGGCGTCGGCAGCATTGCCGTCGTCAGCGCCATTACCCAGGCCGCAGACTGGCAGTCGGCCACTGAGCAGCTGTTACAGCTGGCAGGAGCAGGCGATGAATGATCGTGATTTTATGCGCTACAGCCGTCAGCTTCTGCTCGAGGATATCGCCATTGACGGGCAGCAAAAGCTGCTCGCCAGCCGGGTTCTGATTGTGGGTCTGGGCGGGTTAGGAGCCCCTGCCGCGCTCTATCTGGCAGGGGCGGGCGTCGGCACGCTGGTACTGGCCGATGACGACGACGTTCACCTCAGCAACCTGCAACGGCAAATTCTCTTTACCACCGAGGATATTAACCAGCCTAAAGCGCAAATCACCCGCCAGCGGCTGAACCAGCTTAACCCGGACATCGAACTGATTGCCCTACAGCAACGGCTCAGCGGTGAAAGCCTGCAACGTGAAGTTGCCCTGGCCGACGTGGTGCTGGACTGCACCGACAATATGGCGACGCGTCAGGCAATCAACGCCGCCTGCGTGGCAAATAATACACCGCTTATCACCGCCAGCGCGGTGGGTTTCGGCGGGCAGATGATGGTCCTGACTCCGCCGTGGTCACAGGGCTGCTATCGCTGCCTGTGGCCGGATGATGCCGAGCCAACGCGCAACTGCCGGACGGCAGGCATTCTTGGTCCGGTGGTCGGTGTAATGGGCACAATGCAGGCGCTGGAAGCCATCAAGCTGCTCAGCGGCATGGAGACGGAACGCAATACGCTGCGCTTGTTTGATGCCCGCACCAGCGGCTGGAGGCAGCTGGCGCTTCACCGTGCCAACCACTGCCCGGTATGCGGAGGCCACAATGCGCATTCTGTTTAACGATGAGCCGATGAGCTGCGACGACGGGCTTACCGTTGCCGTTTTGCTCGATAAATTACGTCAGCTTAAACCAGGTACGGCGCTGGCGCTCAATCAACAGATCCTGCCGCGCGAGCAGTGGGAGCTTCAGCAGGTCAATGAAGGTGATCAGATCCTGCTGTTTCAGGTTATCGCAGGGGGCTGAGATGTTACGTATTGCCGATAAAGTCTTTGATTCACATCTGTTTACCGGAACTGGAAAATTCGCCTCTCCACAGCTGATGGTGGAGGCCATCCGGGAAAGCGGCAGCCAGCTGGTGACGCTGGCCATGAAGCGCGTGGACCTGCGTCACCACAGCGATGCCATTCTGGCACCTTTACTGGAAGCAGGCGTTACGCTGCTACCCAATACGTCCGGTGCGAAAACGGCCGAGGAGGCGATTTTTGCCGCACAACTGGCGCGAGAAGCGCTCGGCACCCACTGGCTGAAGCTGGAAATTCACCCGGATGCCCGCTGGCTGCTACCTGACCCTATCGAAACGCTGAAAGCAGCCGAAAAACTGGTTCAGCAAGGGTTTATCGTTCTGCCTTACTGCGGAGCCGACCCCGTACTGTGCAAGCGTCTGGAAGAGGTCGGCTGTGCCGCCGTCATGCCGCTGGGTGCCCCTATCGGCTCCAATCAGGGACTGGAAACCCGCGCGATGCTTGAAATCATTATTGAGCAAGCTACCGTGCCAGTCGTTGTGGATGCGGGCATTGGCGTGCCCAGCCATGCTGCGCAGGCGCTGGAGATGGGTGCAGACGCTGTGCTGGTGAATACGGCCATCGCGGTGGCTGACGATCCAGTCATGATGGCGCGTGCGTTCCGCATGGCCGTAGAAGCCGGTGTGCTGGCAAGGGAGTCTGGCCCCGGCTCACGCAGTCTTCAGGCTCAGGCCACCAGCCCGTTGACCGGTTTTCTGGAGGCAATCTCATGAGCACGTTTACCGAGCGCTGGCGGCAGCTTAACTGGGACGACATTGCCCTGCGCATCAACAGCAAAACGGCTGCTGACGTGGAGCGAGCATTAAATGCCCGTCACCTCACCCGCGAGGATTTGATGGCCCTGCTCTCCCCGGCAGCCAGCGCATATCTTGAACCGATGGCACAGCGTGCTCAGAGGCTGACACGCCAGCGCTTTGGCAACACGGTGAGTTTTTACGTCCCGCTTTACCTCTCTAACCTGTGCGCCAATGACTGCACCTATTGCGGCTTCTCCATGAGCAACCGCATCAAGCGGAAAACGCTCGATGAGAGTGAAATTGCACGTGAGTGTGCGGCCATTCGTGAAATGGGCTTTGAGCATCTTCTGCTGGTCACGGGTGAACATCAGGGGAAAGTGGGAATGGACTATTTTCGTCAGCACCTCCCCGCCATTCGTCGTCAGTTTGCCTCTTTGCAAATGGAAGTGCAGCCCCTGTCGCAGGATGAATACGCAGAGTTAAAAACGCTCGGGCTGGACGGCGTCATGGTCTATCAGGAAACCTACCACGAGGCGACATATGCCCGACATCACCTCAAGGGAAAGAAACAGGACTTCTTTTTCCGGCTGGAGACACCGGACAGACTGGGACGCGCCGGGATCGACAAAATCGGTCTTGGGGCGCTGATCGGGCTATCGGATAGCTGGCGGGTAGATTGCTACATGGTGGCAGAACATCTGCTATGGCTCCAGCAACGCTACTGGCAGAGCCGTTACTCTATCTCCTTCCCCCGGCTGCGACCTTGCACGGGAGGGGTTGAACCGGCTTCTCTGATGGATGAGCGTCAACTGGTGCAAACCATCTGTGCGTTCCGCCTGCTTGCTCCGGAGGTTGAGTTATCTCTCTCAACGCGCGAGTCCCCGGCGTTTCGCGATCGCGTGATCCCACTTGCGATCAACAACGTTAGCGCATTTTCCAAAACGCAGCCTGGCGGCTACGCCGACGACCATCCTGAGCTGGAGCAGTTTGCACCACATGACGGGCGACGTCCGGAAGCAGTCGCTGCCGCTCTGTCTGAACAGGGTCTACAGCCAGTCTGGAAAGACTGGGATAGCTGGCTGGGAAGAGCCTCGCAATTGCGTTGAAACGCACCGCAACCCGGGAAAAAATTGTCGAGACGCTTCGGAGAGTTACAACCGGATGATTGTCAGCAATCGTCCGGTTTTTTATTGTCTCAGGGCCAGCAACGGACGCTGGCCAGGGCGAAAAGCTTCTTCCTCGTTTCGCCCTGCCTCAGTCTGAATCCAGAATGTTCATAGGTATTTTCTTAGTGATTCTTAATATAAATCATCTCGTCTGAAACCGTACATCGTATAATTCACAGCCAATCGCAGGACAGCGACTATGCTGAGAGGATATCGGCAGACAAAAAGCATTCACCATCAGGATCGATGTACAACACATGGCACTTCACAGCAAAAAACTCTCTTTCACCCGGCCAATTATGCTCAGCTTCGCGGGGATCCTGTGCAGTTTTGTGCTGATCGCAGTCGCAGTGACGCTTTCGCAACGAAAGGATTTTCTTGAGGATTATCACAAGATTAATAGCAATTTCACGCATAACCTGGCAGTGAATTACACCGAATCTATCCTGCGCGAAAATGACTATATCCTTGGCCGTTCCGCAATGTACTTCGCGCGCGATGACAAGCTAAACGAGACGTTAAACGTCAACCCAACACAGGGACTGCAGATGATGATGTATTTGCAGAACCTGATGCCGACCGTATCCTCTATTTCGCTGGCCGACACGCAGGGGAATTATCTGCGAGCACCGGAAGTGCTCCCTACGGATAAGAGCAAAACTTTCGATCCCCGAACTCGGCCGTGGTTTGTCGCCCAGGCGGAAGCCAGTATCTTCAGCCACTATACTAGCCCCTATATGGACTACTTCACTGGCCATCCGACGGTAACACTCTATAAGCCCTTGATTTCACCTGAAGGCAGACTGAAGGGAACCATCGCTTTTGATCTCGATTTGACGTCAATGGGCTATACCCTGCGTCAGATGGTAGCTCCCGTTCAGGGGGAATTCTTTATCGTCGAACGCGACGGTGCTGTGGTGCTGCACCCGGATACCGGCGCGCTCTTCAAAAAGTACGTGAGCGAAGCGCTGATGGACAAAATGACCAGCGGCGAAGGCCATATTTACGACAAGAAAAGTAACGCCTGGTATTACTATTACTCGTTTACCAACCCGGACTGGTTTGTTATCTACCGGGTATCGGGGGCAACGCTCACCGATATCACTCGCCACGAAACAACGATTGTTGGCTGGGGGTTTGCCCTGGCGGCTATCATCATCATTCTCTTTGGTTTATATCTGCGCCATGCATCGCGTACCGTGCTGATGCACATTATCAATGCAATCAAAACCGGTGATGTCGGCCAGGTTCCACGTCTGGAAGCGATGCTGAGCCACACTATCCAGTCCAATAAAGAGCGCGAAATGGCGTATGTGCGCCAGGCAACGCACGATGCACTGACGGGCTGCAAAAACCGCCGCGCATTCGATAGCGATGTGGCGGAACTGATGGATGCACACCAGCCTTTTGCAATGGCACTGGTGGACATTGATAACTTCAAGTCGATTAACGATACGCTGGGCCACTTGACCGGTGATATCGTCCTGCGCAGCGTGGCCCGCGAAGGGATCCAGATAATGCAGCCACATCACGTCTCGGTTTACCGTTATGGTGGGGAAGAATTCGCGGTAGTCTTCCAGGCTGAACAGATTGCTTCCGCACTTTCATTACTTGAGGCGTGGCGTACCGCCGTTGAAAAACGCGTCTGGCGAGAAGAAAACCTGCGGGTAACGTTCAGTGGTGGTCTGGGAGAATGGCACCACGAACCGCTGGAGCAATTTGTAGGGAGCATTGATAACGCGCTCTACGGCGCGAAGCAGCAGGGAAAAAATCGCATTATCCGCACGTCCATCAGCTAATCCTCACCTGTCACCTTGCCCGTTTCGGCGGGCAAGCTGCTCACCAATGCAAAATTGTAACCGGTTTCAGAAAATCATCGGTTTCTTTGTGATGCCTCACACACAATCACGGTAAAGCGGTTGTTGAAGCGTTCTTCACGGGATAATTATCAATAAACACATGTAGATCGAGGCTGATTATGAAGAACATCGTTTTATGCTGTGCAGCGGGAATGTCAACCAGCATGCTGGTTCAACGTATGAAAGACGCCGCACAGAAAAAAGGGGTTGAAGTCACCATTAAAGCCGTTCCGGTTGCGGAGTTTAAAGACAATATCGCGACGGCCGATATCGTATTGCTGGGGCCACAGGTTAAATACGAGCAGGCTAAACTTCAGGCACAGGCCGACCCGCTGGGTAAACAGGTCGCGGTAATCGACATGATGGATTACGGCATGATGAAAGGCGAGGCCGTACTGGAAAAAGCGCTCAAACTGCTGGAGTCATAATGGAAGACTTAGAAACCACAATCATGGAACTGCTGGTCAACGCAGGTGCGGCACGCAGTGCTGCCCTTACGGCGTTGCAGATGGCACGTAAAGGTGACTTTGCCGAAGCCGAAAAGGCGATGGAAGAGTCGCGCGAATATGTGAAGCATGCGCACACGATTCAGACACAGCTTATTGGTCTTGATGAAGGTACCGGGAAGCTGCCGGTTAACCTGATCACCGTCCATTCGCAGGATCACCTGATGAACGCGATGGTCATTCAGGACCTGGCGGGCGATATGATAGAGCTGTACCGTCGGCTACCGCTGATTAACTGAAAAAAAAGATATAAAAAAACCCGCCGAAGCGGGTTTTTTATTAGCTGAATCAACGATTACTCGTTGTCGGAACCACCCAGACCTGCGTTCAGCAGTTCTGCCAGGCTCGCGGATGCATCTTCAGCAGTGACCTGCGGTGCAGCTGGCAGTTCGCCCGCAGCACGACGACGCATACGATCCTGATGGTACGCATAACCGGTACCAGCCGGGATCAGACGACCCACGATAACGTTCTCTTTCAGACCGCGCAGTTCATCACGTTTACCTGCAACAGCCGCTTCGGTCAGGACACGCGTAGTTTCCTGGAACGATGCTGCAGAGATGAAGGACTCGGTTGCCAGAGACGCTTTGGTGATACCCAGCAGATCACGTGCGAAGGTCGCACCGATTTTGCCGTTCGCTTCCAGATCGCGGTTAGCGATCTTAACGCGAGAGTATTCAACCTGCTCGCCTTCCAGGAACTCAGAGCTACCTGCGTTTTCGATGGTTGCTTTACGCAGCATCTGACGAACGATAACTTCGATGTGTTTATCGTTAATCTTAACGCCCTGCAGACGGTATACGTCCTGTACTTCGTTAACGATGTAACGAGTAACAGCATGCACACCACGCAGACGCAGGATATCGTGCGGCGCTTCTGGACCGTCGGAAACCACGTCACCACGTTCTACACGTTCACCTTCGAACACGTTGAGCTGACGCCACTTAGGAATCATCTCTTCGTACGGCTCGCTGCCATCTACTGGAGTGATAACCAGACGGCGTTTACCTTTGGTCTCTTTACCGAAGGAGATGATACCGCTGATTTCAGCCAGGATTGCCGGCTCTTTCGGACGACGTGCTTCGAACAGGTCCGCAACGCGTGGCAGACCACCGGTGATGTCCTTGGTACCGCCGGATTCCTGAGGAATACGCGCCAGGGTGTCACCAGAGCTGATCTGTACGCCATCTTCCAGCTGTACAATCGCTTTACCTGGCAGGAAGTACTGCGCAGGCATATCGGTACCAGGGATCAGAACGTCATTACCCTGAGCATCAACGATTTTCAGTGCAGGACGCAGGTCTTTACCACCAGTAGTACGCTCTGCAGAATCCAGAACCACCAGAGAAGACAGACCGGTCAGCTCATCAGTCTGACGAGTAATGGTCTGGCCGTCGATCATGTCAGTGAAGCGGATGAAACCACTTACTTCGGTGATAACTGGCATGGTGTGTGGATCCCAGTTTGCAACGGTTTCACCGCCGGCAACCTGCTCACCATCACCTTTCGCCATAACAGCACCATAAGGTACTTTATAGCTCTCTTTGGTACGACCGAATTCGTCGATCAGTTTCAGCTCGGTGTTACGAGAGGTGACAACCAGCTTGCCTGCGGAGTTAACAACAGACTTCGCGTTGCTGAGCTTGATACTACCTTTGTTTTTCACCTGGATGCTGGATTCAGCAGCCGCACGAGATGCCGCACCACCGATGTGGAACGTACGCATCGTCAGCTGTGTACCCGGTTCACCGATGGACTGTGCCGCGATAACACCGATTGCTTCACCTTTGTTGATGATGTGGCCACGCGCCAGGTCACGACCATAGCAGTGCGCACATACACCAAAGTCGGTGTCACAGGATACAACGGAACGTACTTTCACTGAGTCAACAGAGTTTGCTTCCAGCAGGTCACACCACTGTTCGTGCAGCAGCGTATTGCGTGGAACCAGAATGTCTGCAGTACCCGGCTTCAGAATGTCTTCCGCGGTTACACGACCCAGTACGCGATCGCGCAGTGGCTCTTTAACATCACCACCCTCGATAACCGGGGTCATGGTGATACCTTCGAGGGTGCCACAATCGTCTTCGGTCACAACCAGATCCTGCGCAACGTCAACCAGACGACGCGTCAGATAACCGGAGTTCGCTGTTTTCAGTGCGGTATCCGCCAGACCTTTACGAGCACCGTGAGTAGAGATGAAGTACTGGAGTACGTTCAGACCTTCACGGAAGTTCGCGGTGATTGGCGTTTCGATGATGGAGCCATCTGGCTTCGCCATCAGACCACGCATACCTGCCAGCTGACGAATCTGTGCAGCAGAACCACGCGCACCGGAGTCGGCCATCATGTAGATGCTGTTGAAGGAAACCTGCTGTTCTTCAACGCCGTCACGGTTAATCACGGTTTCGGTCTGCAGGTTATCCATCATCGCCTTGGATACACGATCGTTCGCCGCAGCCCAGATATCGATAACTTTGTTATAGCGTTCGCCCGCGGTTACCAGACCAGACTGGAACTGCTCCTGGATCTCAGCAACTTCGGCTTCCGCTTCAGAGATGATCTCGTGTTTCTTCTCTGGGATGACCATGTCATCAATACCAACAGATGCACCTGAACGCGCTGCATAAGCAAAGCCGGTGTACATTGTCTGGTCAGCGAAGATTACGGTCGGCTTCAGACCCAGAATGCGGTAACAGGTGTTCAGCATTTTGGAGATCGCTTTCTTGCCCAGCGCCTGGTTGACGATGGAGAAAGGCAGACCCTTCGGTACGATCATCCACAGAATGGCACGGCCAACAGTCGTGTCTTTCAGGCTGGTTTTCGCAACGAACTCGCCGTTTTCATCTTTTTCGTATTCGGTGATACGCACTTTAACGCGCGCATGCAGAGAGGCCAGGCCAGCGCGATAAATACGCTCAGCTTCTTTCGGGCCAGTCAGCACCATGCCTTCGCCTTTGGCGTTAACACAGTCACGGGTCATGTAGTACAGACCCAATACAACGTCCTGAGAAGGAACGATGATTGGCTCACCGTTCGCTGGAGACAGGATGTTGTTGGTAGACATCATCAGCGCACGCGCTTCCAGCTGGGCTTCCAGCGTCAGCGGTACGTGAACAGCCATCTGGTCACCATCGAAGTCGGCGTTATATGCCGCACAAACCAGCGGGTGCAGCTGGATAGCTTTACCTTCGATCAGTACTGGCTCAAATGCCTGGATACCCAGACGGTGCAGGGTTGGTGCACGGTTCAGCAGTACCGGGTGTTCGCGGATAACTTCGTCCAGGATATCCCAAACGACAGCTTCTTCACGCTCAACCATTTTCTTAGCGGCTTTGATGGTGGTGGCCAGGCCACGCAGCTCCAGCTTGCCGTAGATGAACGGTTTGAACAGCTCCAGTGCCATTTTCTTAGGCAGACCGCACTGATGCAGACGCAGGTATGGACCTACGGTGATTACAGAACGACCGGAGTAGTCAACACGCTTACCGAGCAGGTTCTGACGGAAACGACCCTGCTTACCTTTGATCATGTCGGCCAAAGATTTCAGAGGACGTTTGTTAGAACCGGTGATCGCACGACCGCGACGACCGTTATCCAGCAGGGCATCTACTGCTTCCTGCAGCATACGTTTTTCGTTGCGTACGATGATATCCGGTGCAGCCAGATCCAGCAGACGTTTCAGACGGTTGTTACGGTTAATGACGCGACGATACAGATCGTTCAGGTCAGAAGTCGCGAAACGACCACCATCCAGCGGAACCAGTGGACGCAGATCTGGCGGCAGAACCGGCAGAACGGTCAGGATCATCCACTCTGGTTTGTTACCAGACTGAACGAACGCTTCCAGCAGTTTGATACGCTTGGTCAGCTTTTTACGCTTGGTTTCGGAGTTGGTTTCGTTCAGCTCTTCACGCAGCTGCTCGCACTCTTGCTCCAGATCCATGCTCTTCAGCAGGGCCTGAATAGCTTCCGCACCCATCTTCGCGTCGAATTCGTCACCGAACTCTTCCAGCGCGTCCAGATACTGCTCTTCAGTCAGGATCTGGTGACGTTCCAGGTTCGTCATCCCGCCTTCGATAACCACATAAGATTCGAAGTACAGAACACGTTCGATATCGCGCAGCGGCATATCCAGCAGCAGACCGATACGGGACGGCAGAGATTTCAGGAACCAGATGTGAGCGGTTGGAGATGCCAGCTCGATGTGGCCCATGCGCTCACGGCGCACTTTGGTCTGGGTCACTTCAACGCCGCACTTCTCACAGATCACACCGCGGTGTTTCAGGCGCTTGTACTTACCGCACAGGCACTCGTAATCTTTTACTGGCCCGAAAATACGCGCACAGAAAAGGCCGTCACGCTCAGGTTTGAACGTACGGTAGTTGATGGTTTCCGGCTTTTTAACTTCACCGAACGACCATGAACGGATCATGTCTGGCGAAGCCAGAGCAATTTTGATCGCATCAAACTCTTCGGTTTTAGTCTGCGCTTTCAGAAACTTTAATAAATCTTTCACGGATTTGCTCCCGTCGGAGTTAGCACAATCCGGTGCCGGGGGTTAACCCGGCACCAGTGACCTGTTTGAGCGAGAATTACTCGTCTTCCAGTTCGATGTTGATACCCAGCGAACGAATCTCTTTCAACAGTACGTTGAAGGATTCTGGCATGCCCGGTTCCATCTGATGGTTGCCGTCCACGATGTTTTTATACATCTTGGTACGACCGTTCACGTCATCAGACTTAACGGTGAGCATTTCCTGCAGGGTGTATGCCGCGCCGTATGCTTCCAGCGCCCACACTTCCATCTCCCCGAAGCGCTGACCACCGAACTGTGCCTTACCACCCAGCGGCTGCTGAGTAACCAGGCTGTAAGAACCGGTAGAACGAGCGTGCATTTTGTCGTCGACCAGGTGGTTCAGTTTCAGCATGTACATGTAACCTACGGTTACTGGACGCTCGAACTGTTCACCGGTACGGCCGTCAAACAGCGTAATCTGACCAGACGTTGGCAGACCACCCAGTTGCAGCAGCTCTTTAATTTCAGCTTCTTTTGCACCGTCGAATACCGGCGTTGCAATTGGCATACCTTTGCGCAGGTTCTCTGCCAGACGCAGCACTTCTTCATCGCTGAAGGTGTTCAGGTCGACTTTCTGACGCACGTCGGTACCCAGATCGTAGGCACGCTGGATGAATTCGCGCAGTTTCGCGACTTCCTGCTGCTGTTTCAGCATGGCGTTAATCTTGTCGCCAATGCCTTTTGCAGCCATACCCAGGTGGGTTTCCAGAATCTGACCGATGTTCATACGAGACGGTACGCCCAGTGGGTTCAGTACGATATCTACCGGCGTACCGTTAGCATCGTGCGGCATATCTTCGATCGGGTTGATCTTAGAGATAACACCCTTGTTACCGTGACGACCTGCCATCTTATCACCAGGCTGGATCTGACGTTTAACAGCCAGATACACCTTAACAATCTTCAGCACGCCTGGTGCCAGATCGTCGCCCTGAGTGATTTTGCGGCGTTTCGCTTCGAGTTTTTTCTCGAACTCGTGTTTCAGTTCGTCATACTGCTCAGCCAGTTGTTCCAGCTGATTTTGTTTCTCTTCGTCGGTCAGGCCCAGTTCCAGCCAGCGATCGCGTGGCAGTTTGTCGAGCTTCTCAGCTTCAACGCCACCGGCAACCAGCACCGCATAAATACGGCTGAACAGACCTGCTTCGAGGATCTGCAGTTCTTCAGACAGGTCTTTCTTAGCCTGTTTGAGCTGCATCTCTTCGATTTCCAGCGCACGCTTATCTTTTTCAACACCATCACGGGTGAAGACCTGAACGTCGATAACCGTACCGGAAACACCGTTTGGTACGCGCAGAGAAGAGTCTTTAACGTCAGACGCTTTCTCACCGAAGATTGCACGCAGCAGTTTCTCTTCTGGCGTCAGCTGGGTTTCACCTTTCGGCGTTACCTTACCAACCAGAATGTCGCCGCCGGTCACTTCCGCACCGATGTAAACAATACCGGATTCATCCAGTTTAGAGAGCGCAGCTTCACCCACGTTAGGGATGTCAGCGGTGATCTCTTCTGGCCCCAGCTTGGTGTCACGGGACACACATGCCAGTTCCTGAATATGGATGGTGGTGAAACGATCTTCCTGAACCACACGCTCGGAGACGAGGATGGAGTCTTCGAAGTTGTAACCGTTCCACGGCATGAACGCTACGCGCATGTTCTGACCGAGCGCCAGTTCACCGAGGTCGGTGGACGGACCGTCTGCCAGCACGTCGCCGCGCTCAACTGGCTCACCCAGAGATACGCAAGGCATCTGGTTGATACAGGTGTTCTGGTTAGAACGGGTGTATTTGGTCAGGTTATAAATGTCGATACCTGCTTCGCCCGGGTACATCTCGTCTTCGTTAACTTTGATAACGATACGGGAGGCATCCACGTACTGAACAGTACCGCCACGTTTAGCAACCGCAGTAACACCGGAGTCAACGGCAACAGCACGTTCCATACCAGTACCAACCAGCGGCTTATCAGCACGCAGAGTTGGAACGGCCTGACGTTGCATGTTCGCACCCATCAATGCACGGTTGGCGTCATCGTGTTCCAGGAACGGGATCAGGGACGCACCGACGGATACCACCTGTTGGGTGGATACGTCCATGTAGTCAACCTGGTCGCGGCTGAACAAGCTGGATTCGCCTTTGCTACGGCAGGTAACCAGATCTTCTACAAAGTGGCCTTCGTCATCCAGGTTGGAGTTCGCCTGAGCGATAACGTAGTTGCCTTCTTCGATAGCAGACAGGTAATGAATCTCGTCGGTTACAACACCGTCGGTCACTTTACGGTACGGGGTCTCGAGGAAACCGTATTCGTTTGTCTGTGCGTACACGGACAGGGAGTTGATCAGACCGATGTTTGGACCTTCAGGCGTTTCGATTGGACATACGCGACCATAGTGAGTCGGGTGTACGTCTCGAACTTCGAAGCCTGCGCGTTCACGGGTCAGACCGCCTGGGCCGAGTGCAGAGATACGACGCTTGTGCGTGATCTCAGACAGCGGGTTGTTCTGGTCCATGAACTGAGACAGCTGGCTGGAACCGAAGAACTCTTTCACTGCTGCAGAGATCGGCTTGGCGTTGATCATATCCTGAGGCATCAGGGTATCCAGATCGCCCAGAGACAGACGCTCTTTCACCGCACGCTCTACACGTACCAGGCCAACGCGGAACTGGTTTTCCGCCATTTCGCCAACGGAACGGATACGACGGTTGCCGAGGTGGTCGATATCATCCACTTCGCCTTTACCGTTACGGATATCAATGAGCTTCTTCATCACTTCGATGATGTCGTCTTTGCTCAGGATACCGGAACCTTCGATCTCATCACGCAGCAGAGAACGGTTGAACTTCATACGACCAACCGCGGACAGATCGTAGCGGTCTTCGGAGAAGAACAGGTTCTCGAACAGGCTTTCAGCCGCTTCGCGAGTTGGTGGCTCACCAGGACGCATCATGCGGTAGATTTCAACCAGCGCACTCAGACGATCGGTCGTTGGGTCGACGCGGATAGTCTCAGAGATGTATGGACCGTGGTCCAGATCGTTGGTGAACAGCGTTTCGATACGTTTGTGGCCAGACTGGCTCAGCTTAGCCAGCAGATCCAGGCTCAGCTCCATGTTCGCTGGGCAGATCAGCTCGCCAGTTGATTCATCAACGTAATCTTTCGCGGCTACTTTTCCTGCAATGTACTCAACTGGAACTTCGATGTGTTTGATATCATCTTTTTCCAGCTGGCGGATGTGGCGCGCGGTGATACGGCGACCTTTTTCCACATACACTTTGCCGTCGGCTTCGATGTCGAACGACGCGGTCTCACCACGCAGACGTTCCGGCACCAGCTCCATCTGCAGCTTGTTGTCGCGGATTTCAAAGATCACTTTCTCAAAGAACAGGTCCAGGATCTGCTCAGTGGTATATTGCAGCGCACGCAGAATGATGGTTGCAGGCAGTTTACGACGACGGTCGATACGGACAAACAGGTTGTCTTTTGGATCGAACTCGAAGTCCAGCCATGAACCACGGTAAGGAATGATGCGCGCGTTATACAGTACTTTACCGGAAGAGTGTGTTTTACCTTTATCGCTGTCGAAGAAGACGCCCGGGCTACGATGCAGCTGGGAAACGATAACACGCTCAGTACCGTTGATGACGAAAGTACCGTTGTCTGTCATGAGTGGAATTTCACCCATATAGACTTCTTGTTCTTTAATGTCTTTTACGGTGCCTTCTGGCGCTTCGCGCTCATAGATCACCAGACGCAGTTTTACGCGCAGCGGTGCGGAATAGGTCACGCCACGGATCTGACATTCCTGAACGTCAAACACCGGCTCGCCAAGGCGATAGCTGACGTACTGCAGCTCGGAATTACCGCTGTAGCTCTGAATCGGGAACACGGAACGGAAGGCTGCTTCCAGACCGTACTGCCCTTCAGGATCTTGCTCGATAAACTTCTGGAACGAGTCAAGCTGGATAGAAAGGAGATATGGAATGTCCAGAACTTGTGGACGTTTACCAAAATCCTTACGAATACGTTTTTTCTCGGTATAGGAGTAAACCATAGGGTTCCTCAGCTCGCTGACAAGTCGACCCATCTGTCCGACGAAGGGACAGTTTGTGCAACACCATTTTGTGGACCGGAAAATTGAATACTTTCCGCAATACCTGTTGCTATCACGCTTAAACCATTTCGTTGCGATTTACACAGAGCGAGCACCCTGTCGCAATATATTAAGTCGTCGATAGAAACAAGCATTGTCAGGACAACCAGCAGTCAAACAGTGTGAAATGCTACTGATGCCTTACAGCGCAAAAAGGCTGGTGACTAAAAAGTCACCAGCCATCAGCCTAATTACTCAGGCTGCAACCAGAAAAGTTGGCTTATTTAACTTCAACTTCAGCGCCAGCTTCTTCCAGAGATTTTTTCAGTGCTTCTGCGTCGTCTTTGCTCACGCCTTCTTTCAGCGCAGCTGGAGCAGATTCTACCAGGTCTTTAGCTTCTTTCAGACCCAGGCCAGTTGCGCCACGTACTGCTTTGATAACAGCAACTTTGTTAGCGCCAGCAGCTTTCAGAATTACGTCGAATTCAGTTTTTTCTTCAGCAGCGTCAGCAGCTGGGCCAGCAGCAACAGCTACAGCGGCAGCAGCAGAAACACCGAATTTTTCTTCCATTGCAGAAATCAGTTCTACAACGTCCATTACGGACATAGCTGCAACTGCTTCAATGATTTGATCTTTAGTGATAGACATTTAAATTGTTCCTGAAAATCAGAATAAGTTTATACGTAAGCAAATGCTTTATAAAGACAACTGCGATTAAGCAGCTTCTTTCGCATCGCGAACAGCAGCCAGAGTGCGAACCAGTTTGCCAGCCGAAGCTTCTTTCATGGTTGCCATCAGGCGTGCAATTGCTTCTTCGTAGGTCGGCAGGGTTGCCAGGCGATCGATTTGCGATGCCGGGATCAACTCACCTTCAAAGGCTGCAGCTTTGACCTCAAATTTTGCATTCGCTTTCGCGAACTCTTTGAACAGACGAGCAGCAGCGCCCGGGTGTTCCATAGAGTATGCAATCAGGGTCGGACCAACAAACGTGTCTTTCAGGCACTCGAATGGAGTACCTTCAACTACGCGACGCAGCAGGGTGTTACGAACAACACGCATGTATACGCCAGCTTCACGACCTGCTTTACGCAGTTCAGTCATTTTGTCTACAGTAACGCCACGGGAATCCGCAACTACTGCAGACAGCGCGCCTTTGGCTACTTCGCTGACTTCAGCAACAATCGCTTGTTTGTCTTGAAGATTTAAAGCCATTAGCTTTGCTCCTGGATGTTTGCCGGAACTCATGTTCCGGAACTCACTTCACTCGACCCAACGGGAAGAGCGTCTAAATACGGTGAGCAGAAACAAGCCAGAGTATTCAAAAAATAATCTTAGCGTTCTGTCACCGTCTACGCAGGGGATTAAGTCTCTTACGAAACACCTGCGGTCTTCGACGGAGGCCTGGATAGGCCAGGCTCCAACGAACAAATCTTTTAGCCGCTAACTTTCGTTAGCAAACGTGGGGGTAAGATTGTAGACAAAATCACCGCCCACGTAAAGGCATTAGTTTGCAGCAGCGCTCAGGCCAGCCTGATCAACTGCAACACCTGCACCCATGGTGGTGGAGATGCTAACTTTCTTGATGTACACGCCTTTCGCCTGAGTTGGTTTTGCTTTTTTCAGCGCAACCAGCAGAGCTTCCAGGTTTTCTTTCAGTTTGTCAGCGTCGAAGTCCACTTTACCGATGGTGGTGTGGATGATGCCGTTTTTGTCGTTACGATAACGAACCTGACCTGCTTTAGCGTTCTTAACCGCTTCAGCAACGTTAGGAGTAACGGTACCCACTTTCGGGTTTGGCATCAGGCCGCGTGGACCCAGAACCTGGCCCAGCTGGCCAACAACGCGCATTGCATCTGGAGATGCAATAACAACGTCAAAGTTCATTTCGCCTTTCTTGATCTGGTCAGCCAGATCTTCCATACCTACCAGTTCAGCACCAGCAGCTTTAGCAGCTTCTGCGTTTGCACCCTGAGTAAATACAGCTACGCGAACGGAACGGCCAGTACCGTGTGGCAGTACAGTTGCACCACGAACGTTCTGATCAGATTTACGAGCATCGATGCCCAGGTTAACAGCAACGTCAACGCTTTCAACGAACTTAGCAGTAGCCAGTTCTTTCAGCAGAGCGATAGCTTCGTTGATGTCGTACTGTTTGGTCGCATCAACTTTGTCACGGATCACGGACATGCGCTTGGTCAGTTTAGCCATTTCTTAGTCCTCCACTACCAGGCCCATGGAACGTGCAGTACCTTCGATGGAGCGAGTCATCGCTTCAATGTCGGCACCAGTCATGTCGGCAGCTTTGGTCTGCGCGATTTCCTGCAGCTGAGCGCGGGAAATTTTACCCACTTTGTCTTTGTTCGGTTTACCGGAACCAGACTTGATACCAGCCGCTTTCTTCAGCAGAACAGCTGCTGGAGGGGTTTTGGTAACGAAAGTGAAAGAACGGTCAGCGTAAACAGTGATTACGACTGGGATTGGCAGACCTTTTTCCAGGGATTCAGTTTTTGCGTTGAACGCTTTACAGAATTCCATGATGTTCACACCCTGCTGACCCAGAGCTGGACCAACTGGTGGACTTGGGTTCGCCATACCAGCTGCAACCTGCAGCTTGACGTAGGCTTGTACTTTCTTAGCCATTCTAAAATCCTCTGATTGGGTGATAACGCCTCAGTAAGGCTCCCCGTGAATAAAATTCGTTTTACGGGCCGTGGCCCATAAAAACAAAAGGCGCGAAATTGTATTCCAATCTCGCGCCCTGTGCAACGATTAAATCGTCGCTTTTTTGATCGCTGCTTAGGCTTTTTCTACCTGGGCGAAGTCCAGTTCTACCGGGGTCGCACGACCGAAGATAGAAACAGAGACTTTCAGGCGGGACTTCTCGTAGTCCACTTCTTCAACCACGCCATTAAAGTCAGCAAACGGACCGTCATTAACACGAACCATTTCACCCGGTTCAAACAGCGTTTTCGGACGCGGCTTATCACCCACCTGCTGCAGGCGGTTCATAATCGCATCAACTTCTTTGTCGCTGATTGGCGCCGGACGGTCAGATGTGCCGCCGATAAAGCCCATCACGCGCGGTACGCTGCGCACAAGGTGCCAGCTCGCGTCGTTCATAACCATCTGGACCAGCACGTAACCCGGGAAGAATTTACGCTCGCTTTTGCGACGTTGGCCGCCACGGATCTCGACCACTTCTTCGGTCGGAACCATAACTTCGCCAAATAACTCTTCCATGTTGTGTAATTTGATATGCTCACGCAGCGACGTTGCTACGCGGCCTTCAAAACCGGAAAACGCCTGAACGACGTACCAGCGCTTTTTAGGGGCTTCAGACATCTCAGAACCTCAGGCCAGTGATAAAGGATACCAGGCGAACCAGAATACCATCCAGTCCCCACAGGATCAGTGACATTACAGCGGTAACCGCCGCTACGATCAGCGTGGTGTGCAATGTTTCCTGGCGAGTCGGCCAAATTACCTTGCGGACTTCGGTACGCGCTTCGCGAGCAAAAGCGACAGTCGCTTTGCCTTTCGTCGTCAACAGCGCGACACCACCCGCTGCAGCAATCAGAATTACCACTGCAAGCGCGCGTAGCGGCAGCATAATGTCACGATAAAGGTAGTTGCCGACAATCGCTACGATCAGCAGAACGGCTACCACTACCCATTTCATCGCTTCCAGGCCGCGCCCGCTCCCTTGAGCTTCGGTATTCGCACTCATAAACCAACCTGTCAGAAGTATTCTACAAACATTTTCACCCCGCGATCGCGAGGCAAACCAAATCGAAATGCTAATTCGCTTTTCGAATTATACGCTCTCTGCAGAGCCTGTCTCAGCAATGATTATGACAAAAATAATCACTGATGAGCCAGGTTCTGACGTGAAAGCGTGCAAAAAGGGCATCAAATGATGCCCTTTTATTGCGCATTGCGTCAAATGTTATCAGCAATTAGCCGAGAACTTTAGCAACCACGCCCGCGCCAACGGTACGGCCACCTTCACGGATTGCGAAACGCAGACCGTCGTCCATCGCGATTGGGTGGATCAGAGTCACAACCATCTTGATGTTGTCGCCTGGCATTACCATCTCTACGCCTTCTGGCAGTTCGATGGTACCGGTCACGTCAGTAGTACGGAAGTAGAACTGTGGACGGTAGCCTTTGAAGAACGGAGTATGACGGCCGCCTTCGTCTTTGGACAGGATGTACACTTCAGATTCGAACTTGGTGTGTGGCTTGATTGAGCCTGGCTTCGCCAGAACCTGACCACGTTCGATTTC
>NZ_JAWUEI010000041.1:0-33187 GCF_036663495.1 Enterobacter sp. 342 | reverse complement strand
TCATGATGTCCCTCTGGGATGCGCTCCGGATGAATATGATGATCTCATATCAGGAACTTGTTCGCACCTTCCCTAGACTTAACGATGTTAAAATTTTGGTTGTATTAAAATCCTCCTGCGAAAGTGAAATCATCCATGTATTATCTTTATGATAGTCGGTGATATAAATAAAATGAGATGTAAAAGGCGTTGAGTGATTGAACTCTCCTAAGTTCCATCCATACTGTCTCACTGTATTTGAGCTAAGTTCTTTGTCGGTAATGTTCATAATTCATACCTTTCGATAAAGTCTGTAATGATAATTAGCTATCTCAAAGGCCCAGAACAACTCTTGAAATAACCTCACTCGAAGAATTTATCATATTGAACACCCCTACCTAATAACCTTGCCGACTTAATAAATCACAATAGCCCTCCCCTGTCATTTTAAAACGCTACTTGAATTTTTGATAGCTTATAGTTGTTTTACGTTCTTTGTGATACTCATATGTCATCTTCTCTTTCCAGTACCAATCTTGTAAATCCTGCAAGTCTAGCCCATTTTTCTCACGTATGCTTTCGTGTAATTCGCTAAGCGCGAGTTTATCATTAGGTTTATAAATGGCTAATTTTTCTTCAAATAAATCCAGCCAACGTTTCCCCATCTTTCGACGCAAAACAAACACCATCGTGATAATTGTACTGAAATGCACAGCAATTAGTTCCAACTTATGCGATTGCTGACCAGATAAAATTACTATTGTAACAACAGGGATGGCCGTATATAAAGCAATCAAAGCGACCATAAGTTGATATGGTTTTTCCCGTATTACCATGTCCATGGGTAAACCAGAGGACGCTACTGCTTGCCAAAATCTTAAATACCTTCCGATGGACTTAAACCTTTTCCCGTTTTTATGCATAAACCTGTTTTTATTTACTATCATGTTAGACCTCTATTTTTCTGTAATTCTAGAAGAATGTTACCTTAACCCTTAACAGGGATAACACCGCATGTATTATCTCCATAATCAAAGCGCAGGGCCGGTAATAAAAAGTACCATACCATCGATGTGTAGTTCGTTCAGTGCATCCCTGTCCGTGGATAGCTTTCTAATGTTGTCAGGAGTTGCATCAATCGGGTATAAATCTTGCGTCAGTTTGACGAGATTCTTCTCAGTGCAGGTAAGACCGCCTTCAGCGAGAGTGCGCAGGTAATCACTAAACACGACTTCTTTTTCATCAGAGGTAAGTCGCTCGAAGTACCCCATATGTTCGGACGTGAAATTCTCATCTGCAATACTTCTCACTACTGAGATGATATCCGACCTTATGACCAACTCCCGCACCGCAGCATAAAAAATCCTGCCGTAATGTCCTGACACGTTTTCCTTTGCGAGCCACCAGCGCTCATCCGTGGTAACGGGTACTGTGGTCGGGGATGCCAGTAGCAGAACGGGGCTTAAACCGGATCGCGATAACCCTTCAGCAAAAGCTTCTTCAGGAAGACTGCTAACAGGCTTGCCTTGATAACGTGCTTCTACCATCTATGCTTCTCCTTTCTGATGTAGGCATGACTGCCTTCTATTTAAGCAATCAGTAAACCGGATTGAGCTGAGCAACGTTATCCTTCTCCCATCATTGCTTGCCACTTTTACCATAAGCGCCAAACAATTAGCCCCATTATTCCGGTTGTAAACTGAACCTTAACACTAACCAGTATGAATCGGTCATCTGGGGCAAAGTGTCCACCGGGTTGAAGTAGCCAGGTTGTTAGCGGCGGATGGAAAGCCAGTACGAATCCGTAAACTATAAAAGCCAAGCTCAGTAAAAGAAGGAGCATGCGCCCAATACGTTTGAGTTGATAAGATAAACTCGCGCTAGTTTTTCGTGGGGGTACGATATGGTCTTTCAACACTGTCTCCTTGCCAGCAAATGCCGAAGCGCTGGCATAAAGATTAAACAATTTTTATGCCAGTTACTCCGGCGAGATGGGTGATAATCCTCGTTGCCATCATAAAGCCTTATCTCTTTCAAATTTGAGCGATAAGGGGTCTTTGAGCCTGTAATGGCTTTTTGTTTGATGTTTTGATGGCACCTGCCCCCGCGTTTTACCATGACCGAAGTACATAGCGGCTCACACCTTCTGCTGGCTGTTGCCACTCGCTATTCTCCGTTGACGGTCTGAGGCGCGTCGAGCCCCGGGAGATGTTTTTCATCGCCTGCTCAAGAGTGTCCATCCTGTAGGTTTTGATGTTCACCCCTTCTTCAGAAATAGGCCCCAGCAGTTCCGTAACCTCACGCTCACCCTGATAAATATCGACCCACTGTGTAATATTCACCTTATCACCATTCGCATCAATGCCACGTCGGTTAAAGTGGTCAATTTCAAACTCACACACGGTTACCGGTACCAGCCCCTCCGGGCGCGGATACCCGAGTATTTCATCAAAACCAGGTTCCCCTTCATCAGTGACCAGATCAGGCGTCAAATAGAGTTTTCCGTTACGGGAAAAATGCGCAACATGGCAGGACCACTGGTCATTTAACATCGTTGGCATGCTTGTGAACATTCCTGAATACCACCGTCTGGCATTATCAACTGATTTGGTGACGAGGATTTCATCTGGTACTTCCCCGTTGTCCATGGTGTAAAAACTGAGAGACAGAGCGGTATTTCTGCGTGAAAGTAGCTTTTCTTTATTGACCTCTTTATTTTCAAATTTGGACAGGTATTCCTCAAGGAACAGCGCCTGCAACTCGGGTGTCGGCGCTTTCTGATAAAACCAGTCGGCCAGGTCTTTAGTGCCAATATAGATGAGGCTGGCTTTACCTTTTTCGCTCTTGACCGCAACAGGAGCCATTAGGCTTACTTGCTGTACGTACTCACTGGTTTCATTGATACTTTCATAGGCCTCAATCCACTGGCCAAGCAGATTGGTGTAAATCACCGGATCGTTCAGCTTTAAAAACTGCTTAAGAGCCTGAGCGCCACGGGAGCATGTATCAAAATAACGCTGCTTCTCTTCGAAGCTTTTGAAAGCAGTCTTTTTGCCCGACCATGTGGCCACCAGCTGTTCATCTTCGAACAGGGTGTTTTCAGCTGGTAAGAAGTGTTTCATTTTCGCAAAACGTTGATGAGTGACGTTTAAGACATTTCGGGATGTAGCAAGTACCATTCGATGAACCCAGGCATGCCCTTCCATCCGGTTGTCGCATTCAAAATTTGCTGGTGCGGCATATGCAACAAGTTTCCCTGAAGCATTTACCGATAACCTGACCAGCTCATAGCCTTTGCTGCTAATAAAATTACGAACCCCGGGAAGATGTTTGAGCCCCACATCAGCGAGCATATAGAGCTGGTTCAGGAGCTCTTTGGAGCCCTTCTCTGTACTCATGGCAGCTTCCAGCGTCGCCCCCCTGTTATCAGCTCGCCAGGCTACAATGCATCGATCTATCAACTCTGATCTCAGATTAGGCTGGCCAATATTTCCATCGGCCAGAGCCTGGCTCAGCATCTGCCGGTAAGGTTCTTCTGCCTCACGCTCGGCACGAATATAATTTAAAGCCATCTTGAAGAAGCGAATGTAAAACAGGTGATTAGACCTGAATTTACGTCTGTGAATGTACCATTCGAGCTCCTCCGCTTTAATGGTATCCATGCACAGGAAACCCAGTTCAGCATCATTCCTGCTGGACTCCTTAAATAAAGACAAATTCACCTTACAATTGAAATCTCGATCCGTTGAGTATCTGTTTACTGTTGCGTTGACACAGATATCGTCTCCCTGACGGAATGCAATAACCGGCTCATAGTTTTTATGGGTTCTCCCAAGCCATTTATAGCCAGAGTAGCTGTTGTCTTCCTGAACTGCTCCTGGTGCTGTCACTGGGTTCATCAACGAATCCCAGTTGCACATTACCCGGGATCCGGACTGAAGGCATGAGTTTGCCTGTTCAAGATAACTTTGCAGAGACGGCCGTGTCTCAGCCATACCCAAAAGGCCAGAACCGTCTTTGTCGTGCAGAAATTGGAAGTACCGTTCCTGGAACTCAAGGCTCAGAAAACTGTAAGGGGTATTGGTATCATAGAAATCACCAAATAGTTTGAGCCGGTGATCGAGGCCGCAGATAAGGATCAGGAAACGACGGTAGTGAAGTGCCATAAGATCATGCTGCTTCAGTCGGTCGGTATAACTGACGTCCTCAAACTTTATGGTGCTGCCATCAATCCCCTGGAAATGTGCTTCCTGTTCGCTGGCGGAAGGGAATAGCTGCGAAGCCCCAAGATGGCTTTCTACCGAAGAGTAAACCTGATGAATATTTTGACCGTCCCGGACCAGAAGGAATACAACCCGGTTCCTGTCATTGCGGACATGATTTTCCCAGGGATCGCGGTAATCGATATAACGTCGTGTTGTGGCCATACATACGATGGAACGTTCGGACGGAAAAATCTGCTCCACCAGCCCGGGGCTGGTTCGTAAAGTTTCATGAAATTTTTCCATATCAGAGAAGTCGAACCAGCTATCGAGATCGCACCATACGGCCAGCTCTTCATCCACCATCAGCTTTGCCTGAACGACCTGGAGCGGGAGGTGTGATGGAGCGGATTCACCCTTCACGATATTCACTACCTCAACGTCTTTGCCGGTATACAGTTCCAGACTGCCAACGCCATCGTGGATTTTCTTCACATATTCCATGGCTTCTTCTGTAGTGGCCAGACTTGCCGCTGCAACTTCCTCGAAATAGGGCAGCATTCTTTTGCTGGCATTAGCGATTGCCTGCGTTCGTTGTGTGATGATTTTGCTGATGGCTGTGCTGATCTGCCCTTCTTTTAAGGCCGCTTCTCTGATTTGTTCAATGCGGGTATCTGAAATACCAGAGGACAGAGCATTTTGAACTGATCCAATCGCCAGTGAGGTTACCGCCTGCTGCTCTTGTGGGGGCACTAACGCAACGCTAAGGCCCGTCACAGGGTTTTCACGGTCATCTGTACCTAATTGCTCAATCGCAAGGTCACGGAGCCCCTGAGCATCGCTCACGAGGGCTGTAAGCGATGCCTGTAGGCTATTCACTTCTTCCTGAGCTTGTCTGAGTTCAGCATCCCGGATTACCTTATGGTCGGGTTCAAATACAAAACTGGACAGAAAATCCTTAACCAGGAAGCGATGCTCTCGCATTTCTTTGCCACGTTCCCTACGGTTGCCGCTGCTGTCTTCAGTGACAATAGCTACAGTCTGACCGTAAACGCGGGGATGGGCGCGTAGAATCACTGTGTGCAGCTTATCTTCAACGTAACGCAAAGACGTAATGAGCAGCGTATCCCCTGCCACAATACCCTCTTCAGGGATGCTGTCAGTGGACGTCCAGTACTGACCCGCCAGCAAAGAATGAAATCGCTCTAAACGGTCAATGTTATTTTTGCTGACCAGGTCACCCATATACCTTTCCTTCCAGATTCGTATGTTAGGTGAATCATACCAGATTGCACTTACCGTCTAATAACTCAAAAAACACCAACTTCGGCATTCACTAGAAATGAATCCGTCCACTATTATTCATTAATTAAATAGATTCTTAGATATGAATAGCGCATTGCTTTTAAAGCAGGTTTCGCAAAGGGTTAAAAAAGGCTTCTTAAGTGAAGCCTTTAATAATAAATGCTACTTATCTTCAGAGGGATACATTTCCCAGTATTTATTACGTACATTAACAAGGCAATGGTCTGCTGTTTCTGAAGCGCCTTTGTCGCGGTTTACAAAGGCTTCTGCAACTTCATCCAACTTATCCGGTACCGTATTTAATGGTAATGCCTGCTTCAGGTTGGTGGTTACCAGTTCCTTTGCTTTATCATGATTAAGTTCAGTTCGGATGCTTGCATCTTTACAAATATCATCAACCTTACCATCAAGAATAATGTTTGGGATAGGTTCGTTTTCAACTTTATGTGTAGTATTAGCAGAGGAGCCAAAAGCGACTGACATCATCGCACACAGCAGAATATTTTTTAATTTCATAGTTCACTCCATTATGACTATTGATATCTACTTATGAAGTATTAGTTATATCATGTTTGCCGTCAAAACATAGAACCCACTGTTTTGACTTTAAACATATCATGCTACAACGTTTTTTTGCACGTGACTTTAGTAGGCATGATTTATGAGGTTTCAGCAGGACGTCAGATTGTTGTCGATCCAGTATTGATGCAAGCCTACCGTCCATTTCTTCGATAAGGCCGAAAGTAAAAGCGCTAAACCACAGCAGTTACCAGGAGTAAAAATTCGTATGGGATCTGGAGAACCGACTTTAACACTCATAATGAACTCCAGAATGTTGCCATGGCATAGACTATTTCTAAGCCTGACGATATCTGCTTCAGGTTTTTTACCAGCGTCTATCTTTGCCAACATATTCTTCTCGGCTGGAAATGACAGTAATTCTATCGGCATCCCTTCCTGCTTAGCCTTTCGCATTAAAGCGTTACTCATTACTGACGTACCATCTAAGTCCACCAGTACAGGAACTGACTGCTGAACGTTAACAGTTGATTTCAACTTCAGCGTAACCCTGAGTGATGTTTCGATCCCATTCAGAAAGCTCGTACAGGCCGGTAACCATAGACCATGATGCAGCGCCTCGGTTGCTTGTTTAAAAAACCAGTCAATCACGGGGACAGTGCAATGCTCATAATAGTGATTTACCTCGCTGAACCTTGCCATATAAGCATCGTACTCAGCCTGGTCTTCAGGAGATAAAAAATTTGGTGGGAGGAGCATCAGAATCCTTTCATCCTAGCTTGTATACCTTCTTCGTAGGCCAGCTCGCCATTATCGGTAAAAGATGGTTTTTGATGTTTATGATAAAGCTTAATTTTTCGTCAGGCTTGATAGCGTTACCGGAGAGATTTGATCTTTTCTCTTCAACTCGCAATACTGTTTATACATACAGTACAAGAATTCGAGTGTAGCTATGTCTGTTATCCTTGAGCACATTAGCAACAAGCCTTACGAAATGGCACCTTTTTTCAGTGATTTACTAAGCTGTGGAGTGATGAGTCCGTGCGCCGGGCATGAAGATAATGAATTAAATTTGCATGAATATGTAGTCCGCAACCGCCCCTCAACCTTCTTTGTCAGGGCGGCGGGCCTCAGTATGATCAATGCCGGTATCAATGATGGAGCAATACTGGTTGTGGATCGGTCTTTAACAGCACGACACGGCTCTATCGTCGTTGCGCTGGTGGATGGAGAGTTTACGGTAAAGATCTTACACACGTATCCTGAGCTGCTTTTGATGCCTTCTAATCCAGCCTATAAGCCGATACGTGTAAATCCTGAATCCCTTGAGATATGGGGCGTCGTCACCTTTGCACTGAATCAGTTCAGCCATGTACATGCACGTTGATATTAACGGAGCCTATGCGGCATTTGAGTGTGCGATGGATCCCAAGCTGTCAAAAAAGCCGCTCATCATAGCCAGCAATAACGATTCGTCCGTCATTGCAATGAATAAACTGGCTAAAAGCGTTGGTATTAAGCGTGGGACCCCAATTTTTAAGTGCAGGGATTTGATTCAGCAACACCGGATCGAAGTCCGGAGCTCTAACTTTACTTTGTATGAAGACTACTCAAATCGCTTCCATGAAACGCTGGAAAGCTTCGCGCCTCAATCGAGTCGATATAGCATAGATGAAAATTTCATGTTATTGAAAAACATGAACAAGATAATAGATTATGAAGATTACGGCCGGTTGATCAGAAGTACACTTCTTCATAATCTGTCCCTTACCTGTGGTGTGGGTTGTTCAAGCACCAAAACCCTCGCTAAATTATGCACCTATGCGAGCAAACGATGGGCAGCTACAGGCGGGGTTGTAGTTTTGACTGATCAGGCCAGGATCAGGAAGCTCCTGAGCCTGATCAGTACCAGAGAAATATGGGGTATTGGTCGAAAGATTAGTGAACGCCTGTCGGCTTTCGGGATCATCACTGCCGGTGATTTTTATAATAGCGACGTTCGCTTTTTACGTAAAAGCTTTGGCGTTGAAATCGAGCGTACCTGGCGGGAACTGCATGGCGAACCATGTTTCCGGCTGCACGAGTCTCCTCCTGTCAGGCAACAGATTATCGTTTCCAGAAGTTTTGGTCAGCGCCTTAATGAGATAGGCAAGCTACATGAGGCAGTTTCATTTTTTACCGCCCGGGCGGCAGAGCAGCTGCGCAAGGATGGCTCGTGGACCCGTCAAATCACAGTCTTCATTCAGAGTAGCAATTATGCGCAAGGTGAAAACCGCTACAGCAATTGTGGTATCGAGCCGCTTACCGCTACACAGGACACCCGCGATCTGGTTGATGCAGCCATGACCATCCTGAACCGCATTTACAGACCCGGGATAGCGTATGCGAAAGCAGGGGTAATGCTCTCCGCTATGACTGACGGCACAGAGCAACTCAGCCTGTTTGATACTCGCCCGGCCAGGCCTGGCAGTCAGGCACTGATGAAAGTTATGGACCGGTTCAATAAAGAAAAGCGCGGAGCTCTGTTTTTACTGGGGGAAGGCATTCAACAGGATTTTCGTATGAAGCAGGCCATGCTATCACCGAGATATACGACCCGCTGGGATGAATTACTCGTTGTAAAAGCGTAGCGGCCATGACCGGCATGGCCGTACTCATCAAATGTGAAAGTAACTTTAGGCCCCGCGAGCTTTTTCGATTGCGCCCTGCAAAGTTGCTGCGTCCATAGCCCCGGGGATAAATGTGGTAGTCGCCGCATTCGGCTTTTTCATATTCATAATGATGAAACCGGGTGTGCCGGTGATCCCGAGCGCTTCGCCCAGCTGCATATTGCCGGAGATCACGTTTTCATACCGGTTTTTTTCCCTGTCAGAAAACGTGCTGTTAAACCCTGACTTTTCCACCACAGTATTAAAGTCAGTGAGTTCGAATTTGCGTTGAGAGGTCATGAAGGTATGAGCCACAGCCATCAGGTTGTTGTGGTACTTACGATAGGCTTCAGCACCGAAATTCTGATAGACGTGCAGACCCGTAGCGGCCCCCATGGCAGATACAGGTTTTGAACCGGCAAAAATCGGGAATTCTTTAAAGAAGAATTTTACATCTTTGCTCTGATTCATTACCGATTCAACAACAGGTGTAACCCGCATGCAGTAAATACACTGATAGTCGAAGAACTCGATTACCGCGACGTCGGCGTCATCAGGGCCGATGTTTGGCGTCTCCTTGGTATCCAGCAGAGCTGGCGCATATGGAATTATTCGTTCCACTGAGGCACTCACGTTCTGATTTTCCAGCGCCTTACCTGCTTCCACTAAATAATGGGGATTTTTTACCAGGTAAGTAGCGGCAATTTTGCCAATTTCTTCCTCACTGAGCACCTTCGGTTTAAAATAAGTTGCCGTGATTAACGCCGAGGCAGCGGTAGCAATAACCGCAGAAATTAAAATCGTGGCCATCGGTTTTAAATAAAATTCTTTAGACATAGCTACCTTTATGCTTTTCAGCCTGTTAGTTATTAACCTGCGATGGATTATACTGGCCCGGTAAATCGGAATTATTCGTGAAACAATGCTTTTTGGAGATTAAAGGATGATTAGGCAGGGCTTTATACTCACAACCGCAATGCTTTTGAGTGGATGCGGATATCATTTCGCAAACCAGGTAGATGCGTACGATCTAATGCCTCGTCCTGTTACAAATAAAAGGTTTCAGATAGTCCCTCCGGACGAAAGTATTCAGTCCAGAATGTTTTCAGGCCGTTTTGCTGATGGATTAGCAAAAAAAGGAGTCATTATTTCCACTCACCAGCCAGATTATGTGCTCAGGTTCCGAATCAGCAGCTCACAGGAGAACATGCAGTATAGCGAGCAGCTTCTTACTGGGGTGACAGGCTACGTTGTAGATAAAAAGACAACGAGAACTGACAAGCATGGCGAATTGCATACTGACTATGACTACAAGCCAGTCGATGGGGTAATAGGCACTGAGACGATGTCGCAGATGCACTATATGCGACAGCTGGATGTCGAGGTATACCCGTCAGCGAAAGGAGCAAAGCAGGTTCTGAAAGTGAGTATGCAAAGCAATGCACCTGTGCCGTCAGACAGCATTGCTTATTCAGCAATGATCGACGCCTTTACTGATAAATTTGATGCGCCGCTGCGTTCCGGAAATTATGTTGCAGTGATCCCCTGGAACTGAAAGCAGACGGCGGGAAGAGAATGTTCAAAAGTGACTTTTGGACACGCACATTAACGTGGCTATCGCCCTCCCCCATTAAAATCATAAAGTCGGTAAAGATCGCCCATCGTGATGGAATTGGGCTTATTAATGAACAGATACTGTAACTGTTCTTTATGTTGAGTACTGGCAGCTGCATTCATAAGCACTTCCAGGTAGAACTTGTAGCCTATGCTTCGCTCTGAATACATATACTGGAACTGCATCAGTAAAATGCCTGACATAACATACAACAGCAGCAGACTGAGTAATACAGTGCTATCAGGCTGTTCCAGTGCCATACTGACATACCCTGAACCCAGAATGCACAGAAGCCACCCCGTCATTAGAGCAGGCACCCTACGACTCAGACGTTTATAACAACGTTTTATTACGGGATCCCGGAGATACTTTTTGTCAGGTATCCCCGTTGCTCTGATGACGAAGCTACTGAGTATCGACATCTTTTTTCCTTCTGGACGCTCTCAGTCAATAAATCAGGCCAGGCGCTCATTGAAAGCTACCACGAGCTGCGAATCGGGATTTTTTACCAGTTCGGGCCGGATAACTTTTAGTTGCCTCGTTGGGGCGAGCTCATCTGTAGGCCTGATGGTGGTATTACCCGGCCCCTTGCGGGTACTGTCGGTGTTTACCTTGAGCTTTTTATTTCCCAGGTAGCTTTCCATCTTTTTAGAGATGGTGTCACCTGTGGTCGCAACACCAGAGAGTTCCTTTAGATGTTCACCTTTATCCATTTGTACCGATGACATCAGAAATCCGATTCCGGGATCGTTTTCCGTTCCACAGGCTCCGTACTGACATTGTGCAGCGAAAACGGGCTGTACACCTACAGCAACCAGCATTAACGTACTCAGTAAAGTAGATTTCATACACACCTCTTACAGTCGGAAAAGTTACTTTTGCGCAGCGCCCATTTGGGTCACCAGGTTTTCCGGGCTCAGCCACCCCGTAAATAACTGCGGTTTGCCGCTTAGTGTCACCATGGTAGGAGTACCTTGCAGCGGGATTGTTGAGGCCACCTGGAAATGCGATTTGATAATGTTTAAGCAAGCCTCATCAGGACGTCCTTCCGGGATAGTTGAAACCGGATTCATCGCTGCATCCAGAGCTTCGTTTGGCTTTGCTGAACACCAGATTTTGGCCATGTTCCCGGCTACTACCGAGTTCAGTCCTGCACGTGGGAATGCAAGAAACTTAATCGAAATACCGGCATCAAGATAAGACTTCAGATCATGATGCAGTTTTTGGCAGTATCCACAGGTTATATCGGTAAAGATAGCAAGCCGGTATTTTTCGTTTGGTGATTTGTAGTCGATGGATTTTGTTTTGGATGCGAATTCCCGGACGCCCATTAAAATGGCCTGCTCAGTGGTGTTTACCACATCTTTACCTTTCACGTGGAATAAGCTTCCGGTAAAAATGTAATCTCCGTCTTTGCTCACGTAACTTACCCCCTCCCTGGAAATCACCGTAAAAATATCTTTTACTGGCGAGGGTTCGACGTGCTCGATTGAAAGCCCAATGGCTTTGAGCTTATCCCGGGCTGCATCTGGCAGTACCATTGTATTAACCGGCTCGGCATTCATCGTGAAGGCGGTACTTAATGAAAGAAGTAATACCGATGCCTTAATAATTTTTTTCATTTCCGCTCCTTAAATCGAGCACTAATATTATCACGCCCCAAAATTCCAGAATTTTGCTTAAACGCTTAAATCAACGGGTAAAGCCGAAAGAAAGTCGATAGATATATGGGAGAATAGATAAAACGTAGATTCAGTGGAGAAATCGTTGTGTTTACACCACCAGCAGATGATGTGAAACCTATTCCCGTTCCTGATGAGATTTACACTCAGTGCATTACGGATGCCGCCCGCTACTTCGGAATTGATGCTGAACTGGTTTTTACGTTGTTTGACAATGAAGGCGGTAAGGTTGGTACTTTCAGCAGGAATACTAACGGCACTTATGATATTGGCCCAATGCAGATCAACTCATCCAATCTACCTGAAATAAAAAAGCATTTCCCGACGGTAACGTGGCGGGTTCTGGCTTACGATGCTTGCGCAAGTTTCTGGGTTGGAACATGGTGGCTCTATAGAAAAATTGTTGATCGCAAGGGCAATGTGTTTGAAGGGATTGCAGATTACAACAGCAAAACCCCAAAGGTACGTGCAAAGTACATATTTAACTTCATGGTAAAGTACAATCGCCGGATCCAGCAGCGTAACGGGATGGGTGAGCTTTATCAATGGACCCAGCAACCTCCTCGATACAATGGCCATATAGCTAAAAATGTCCCGGAGCAAAACCCGACTCCTGTTGTTAAATAAATACAACCCGATATTACAGAAGATCATCGAGTGGCTTGGGTAAACCACCACAAATATTTCACACTGACTCAGGAGTAATATATTGTCTTCTTCTGCAAGAAATTTATTTAAGATTCTCTCTTCTTTCTTGATCCAGAAAAACCCTCATCATGAAGAAGTATGTGTTCATGAAGAAACAACAGCTGGTTTATGGGCCCCTCTCCCTGATTCGCATGTCGTGCTTTTCTTAGATTTCGATGGGGTTTGCCACAGGTGTAAAAATGAAACCTTTGAGCGAATGCCACTGTTAGAGAAATTGCTGGATAACTGCCCTGCCATGGTGATTGTTATCTCCAGCTCATGGCGTGAGTGCGCTAATACAAGTTATCTGAAATCTCTGTTCCGGGTGCCTTATAGAGACAAAATCATAGGTGCAACCGGTTCGGTATATTTAAAACACGGACAGACTGGTGTGCGGGCTGCCGAGTGTGAGGACTTTGTCTTTTCACATCGAGTTAAAGCATTTATCTGCCTTGATGACGACGAATCATTATTTCCGGCCGGTTATCCGCATTTGCACAAAACCGATTATTACACGGGCCTCACCGAATCTGACCTTGCAGCTCTTAACGCAAGGTACCATCAGCTCATGGGACGCTGATGAACAAAGTAACTTTCCTTTTACCCTGTCACTGCTGATCTCGTACGCCCATCCACTTTAGGATTGATTGTTTTATACCATACGCAATAATGTCTCATATGAATTCGACAAGAAAGGGACATTATGCTGCATCACTGTCAGGCTAAGTCACTGGATGACATATACCTTGAGGATATTCCCCACATCATACATCCGGCCACGGCGGTACATGACCTCGAAGATACCGCCCTGCCAAACCGGATTATTCAGGAATGGAATTTACCGCAGGGATATACACAGTTTGTCAGCCGGTATCACCAGTTCCACCATCAACGCCCCTGGCTCGCTTACCGCGATACGCTTGACGACATCAGATACGGTAAGATCGTTCTGCTTAGAAAAGACATAACCGGCAATGCCGGGCCGGGGGTTATATCAAATGGCAACCTACGCAATGACCTGCCCCTGTCCCTCTTTACCCGTCTGCGCGATATCATCTCTCGTCAGTTGAAACGCCCGGGGTATTACGTTCGATCAACGACACCAGCACAGCACGCCCAATCAACAAAAACCATTAATTCCAAAGCGGCTGGTCGTCTTCTCGCAGCTGGCGGGCTTTATAATGGAAATGTGGAGGGATTTCGACATACGGCTGAACAACTTGGCGGCGAAGCTGTTGAAGGCTATGACCAGGTATTGAACGAAACAACTTCAGGTATGCTGGTTGCAGCGGCTTCACTTCTGGTTATCCGAAATCCAAGGTCTGCGGATGAATTGACAAGTTATCTCGGCAAGTACAAAAAAGCACACGTTTTGCTCGATGATATGAATGTTAGCGAATTGAACTACATGCGCCGAGACAGAGCTGAATATTTAGCTCTCCGTGGACAATTCAACAATACTGTACGCCCTAACTTCCTTAAATCACTTTCAGACCACCCAGATGCCCTGGCTACGTTTGAACCTAACGATTTGATGAAACTTGCAACAGGCAAGGTCCCCTCTGGGTGGCAGGTTCACCACAAGATCCCTCTTGATGATGGTGGCACAAACGCTATAGACAACCTGGTACTTATTCAGAATTCACCATACCATTCAGCACTGTCGAAAGCACAATCCATCATTACGAAGGATCTACCGTATAATTCAAGCACCAAAGTTCTATGGCCATCGCCGAACGGTGTTATCTACCCGGTAGGAAAGTAAGAGGCGCTCATGAAAGATTTAACTCAACTACTCAGCAGCTTAAAGAGGTTGATGGTTGCAGATCACTACCCTTTAGCCAGCCCGGTAGCCCCGGAAGTCTTGAAAGACTTAATCTGCAATCCGCCTCCAGTGGAGTGGGCAGATCACAAAAAGAGCGCCTATATAGATATACAGAAACTCATTAAAACCAGGCTTGATTATGCCCAAGTGTTTAATGCTATGGATGGTTTTGAGTACAACGGACTTACGTTTTATAACCTTGTTCAGGCAGAGAACGAAAATCTATTGTGGTCAAATATTTACATACGCAACTTTGAAGCACGAGACAATGAAATCTACGTTGACCCAAATCTCACTGATAAGGTGTTAATCGGAGAAGATGGCATGTCACTTTTCGCTTATAGTTTTGCAGACGACTGCTTTCAGATAAGAGACAAAGCATCTACTGATTATGTTATTGAATCTCATACAGAGTTTGATAGATTTTTGTCTTCACTGATTCAAACCGTCAGTTGAATGTTCCGCAAGAGCGGTACTTCTGAAAAAAAGGCCGCAAACACATACTTTGCGGCCTTAATTGTTTAGCAGTAATTTACAATCTATTGATAGTCATTTCAGGAGGTTATATTCAACCTCCCTTATTTTTTATTTTCATTAAGCCACTGATCCGCTTTATCGACACGTGACTGGTAAGGCTCATTTGTGTTGCTCAGCTCTGACTTCATGTACTGAATGAATTCATCTGCTTTCTGAGGCCCAAAGCGTGGGTCATCCGTCAATTGCTGCCGGATAGCCCTTTCAGAGTTCTGCGCTGCATTCGCATAAGTCGAAACGCCGTCGCTGCTAATACTCTGATACCGGTCACTTACAGCTGCGACGCCATCAGACATCTGCATGTGATTAAGGACTTTACCCTGGAGAGAATCAGGCATATTTGCAGGGTTAGAGGCATCATTTGCTATCGATGTCTGGGTTTGAAGGATGCCCGCTCCCGTAAGCATCTCATTTACCGGTTTCGCCCCAACGCTGGTTAGCGTATCCGAAACAAATTGCTGGCCCCCGAGTAGCGCACCAGAAATCGCGCCCCGCTCAGTGTTGGCCTCTATCTTTTCCCCAACCAAGCGATCTGTGACGGTCTGAGTGCGGTTACCAACGAGACCACCGCCCGACCCACCTTCTCCCAGGTTTGCCCGTACGACTGACTCAAGTGAACCATCAGCTCTGTTATGAGTGTTGAAACTGCTATGGATGCTCTTAACGTCATTCATACTCCAGTTAACGTTATAGTTACCCAGTTCATTAAGGATCTTCTGGGTATCCGCTTTGAGCTGCTCTCTTTCGGCACCGGTAGCCATGGTGCTGGCACCATAGGTAAAGACAGCTTGCTGTGCCAATTCAGCTCGCTTATCGTCCCGGCTTAAGTTCGGGTTGTTGGCAACACGACTAAAGTAGTTATCAGTGTTATTAGATAAGCCACGAACTTGCCCGCTCTGATACATACTGTTCAAAGCAGTGGCTCGTTGATCCATTCCATCACCAACCACCCGACCTCCAACCTTTTCCAGATCGTTAAATGTGCCTTCTGCATTTCTGACATCCTGACCCGAATTGACGACTTTCTCTACACCCTGATTATTCAGTACAGGTCCATTCTTTTCGAGAGAATTAAGCACATTCCTTTCTTCATCAGAATAAGTGCGGCCCACGTTGTTGTTATGTATTCCCTGAATATCGCCTTTGCCCGCGTTATCAAGGTTATACGGAGTAAAGCCAGCTTCACTTTTTCCAGGGACATGCTGTGTCGCGTCCTGAGCGTTGGAGGAAAGACCGAGTTTAGCCTGCGAATCTACACTTCCACCCAGTTCCCCTACGCGTGACGCACTCATCACGCCAGACGTATTTACGCTGTCAGGAGTTCTATCCTGTGCCTGAGTGATAGTATTAATTCCTGACCCGTCACCTGAAATTCTGTCGAGCTGATTGGTGATAGGTAGCAGCTGCTGTGCATTACCACCGAAGTCGGAAACCAGACTTTTAAGCAGGCTGGAGGTTTCACGGAGATCCTGTTTATTACTTTCGGCCGTCTCTCCCCGGGCGGTATCAATCGCAATTTTTTGCTCACTGAAATCTCGGGTTGCAGCCACAAGCGCGTCAGTACGTTGAAGCTGCGATCCAAGCTGATTACTGGCCTTGAAGGTATCGTTATAGGAGTTGAATTTCTCCATAAACGCATTCTCATCCAGCCCATTCTTACGAGCAAAATTCCTTACATCATCATCACTGAAGTTTTTGTTGCGAATAGAATCGGAGAACCTGTCCAGGTTAATGCTTTGTTTAGAATCAAGGCTCATTCCACTATTGGAGCTTGCGTTAGTCGAAACCGATGTAGAAATATTTTGCGCCATCGTCTGTGTCGCCTGGTTCATTTTCGACGATGCTTCTTTAAACGCATTAGTATTGGATATCTGATCGCTGCTTACCTGAGACGCCGCTTTACTGAACTGGTCAGTTAACGCAGAATCCTGGCTAAGCTGATTCGTGATTGCTTTTGAAAGGTCATTTGAAAGCGAGTCACTGCCTGTATTGGTCTTAGATGCACCGCTACTCAATTGCCCTGCTACAGCCGCTTTCAGCCCGGCTCCATTGCCAGTTCCAACACCTCCATTAAGCCCAGCGTTGAGAATAACATTTGAAGCAATGCTGGCCATCTGAGACGCACTCACCCCATGTTTCGTTGCAATACCTTCTGCTACAGAGGCACCAATCTTATCCGAGATCTGCTTCATTGTTTGCAGGTTGGTTGAGAACTGCTGGCTCGACTGTCCTGACCTTCCAATTTCGCTCATCTGACTGTAACCAGCCTGGAATGAATTACTTGCCGCACTCATAACTGATGAGGTTACAGCTGATCCTTGTCCCTGGCTGTTAGCGATACTTGAACCAGCATTCCACATTCCAAGACGGAAATTACTTGAATCAACTGCGCCGCCATCGCTGTATCCCTGACCGGTACTGGTTAAGGCGGTTCGTGTCACGTCACCAAATGAAGATTTACCGCTGTTAGGGCCATCCCATACTTTGGGCGTTACATGACCAGTATCCACCGGCGCATCGGGGGTCACTCCCTTAACCGCATTCATCATCGGGTGAATCGACTGTGTCATCAGGAATAATGTGAGTACCGGAATCAGAGCATAGAGGGCGGAAGCAACAGACAGGTATGAACTGTATGTTTCCGCAAGCCCTGGGAGTCCCATCCACGTGACGGCATTATTCTGGCTGTTGAGGGTGCTCCAGGTATCCAAGTCGGCCGTCGCGACTTTCTTCACATACGCGTTGACCATTACTGCCGTAAGCGGCCACATATTCACGAAGAGGATAAGTTGCAAATATTTCGCCGCAGCGGCAACACCATTACCACCTAACGCCAGCAGCATAAGCAAAGCAAATGGAGCAACCATATAAGCAAACATTTCAAGGAATGCGATTGCTGCTCCCGACAGTTGTAACCACAACTGGCCCTGTGAAGCCATTGTGTTGGTTCGCTTCAGAGAAGCCTCAAACAACTGCATATCGGAAGCCAGACCGAGTGGGGTCTTATATTTGCTTGCGCCATTTCTGAGCTCATTCATAATGAACAGGTTCAGGGTGGCGTCATACGAACCAATAGCCTTACCGTACATACCATTTGCTGACGCCATAACATCAGTAAAGCTTGCGCCGGTAGGTGCACCATTTGCTTCGTCTGGAGTAAGGATGCCGTTTGTCTGTCCTATAAGGGAAATAGTCTGGCGAGCTTCAGCTGTACTGGTAACCTGTTTCACAGTTGACCAGACCTCATCACACGTACCAGATTTTGAACCGTTAGCGCCAACAATACTGGCAGAGGCATTCTTCAGTGCGCCTTTCATCGCCTGATTAATCCGGTCCATGCTATCTGCCAGATTAGCTGAGAAAATATCGTTAAAAATAGTTTCTTTACCGGCAATATTTGCGCTTGAGTTTTGGGTAGCCTTCAGGCAGTTGTATGCAAGAGACTGAACGGTAGCACATACGTTCATTGGCCCTAGCCCGCTGGCCGGTTCAGGAAATGCGGAACAGTAGCCCTGGCTATCGCCGCCCCATTGCAAAAACTTCACGAATCGGATCATCGGACCGAGGGTGATGTCATCGTCCAGAGTTGTTGCAGACAGGTCCACCGGAGAAAGCGGATCAAACGCTGTTTTATAATCCTTCAGCAAACCCTGGCTTAAGTTAGTGGTGACGGTTGCCATCGCAGCAATAAAAATTGGAATTCCGTCGACGTTTCTGACCTCTCCCGACTTTACAGATTCAATAGTTACATCCACTCGAACCATTGCCATCATGAAAAGGATCAACCCCAAAAACCAGGAGAAAAACGGTAATTCATTTTTGGTCGGAGCCTGAAGCCATAGCCACGTTTTATAGAATAGGCTCACACCTGCTACAACGGCGGCCGTGGTCAGGAACTCTTTTACACCAGTATATTGAGAAAAGATCAGGGCAATACCGGTAAAAGCCGACCAGACAAAATCAATATCACCCAGGGTATATATGTTGTAATCCATGTCAGACCTCAGTTACGTGTGCCACGAATACTTTCAGTGAAAGCCTTCCGTTGCAGGCGACGGTTATCCCAGGTTGAAATGACGTCCGAGCTGGTACCGACCTGGCTGTGCGATAGCTCATAGGCGGCTTTAACCTGTTTTGAGAGATTGTCTGTTAATCGGTTGAGATCATCCCTTTTACCCGACAGCGACTCACTCGGTATGCTCATGGTTGAAATTTTGGCCTCAACCTGGCGCAACATGTTGATTACGAGGCTCGTCGCAGCAATAGTGCTGATGTCCTGAATGTATGCGTACCCTTCCGGTGCTTCGAATGTTTGCAAAGAGTCGATAATGGTCGGGATGCCGATATAGGAGATAATGCGTAATTCATCATCTGAAACACGAACGTCGTTGATGATTTTTTTCTGTACGTTTAAAAGAAGATCAGAAATGGTATCCTTCAATCCCTTAAAACCACCGTCATTAACTTCTGACATGACAAGGCACTGAGCCTTTCGTGGGGATGATGGATCTGGTGCCGGAGAACACTTGAGCATTTTAATTGATCCGCCAGCTGGTGGCCCCATGATGTAATCCGTGACAGTCATGGTAGACGGGCGGACTTCCATTCCCGCTTTTTCGCCTTTGCTATCCCAGTTGATAATGACAGTACCTACGAGAGACATAAGTTGTTCTGCCAGTTTATAACCGGATAACTCCGTTACCCCTCCGATGTTCATCGTTCCCTTATCAATATCCATGAACGACATATAGAAGAGGTTACCACTGAATTTTTCAGCGAACTCTTCGGGATCCTTTGCTTTAACCTGAGAAGTGACAGCTTCAGGTGACTTTGTCATCGATGAGCCAAAATCAGGAATAAGACCATTAATCGATCCCAGAATTGAGGCTGGTCCAGAGCTAACTGAGTTAGCGAACTGGCTTGGCGTACCCACGTTTTCAGAAAGGAAAGAGTAAGTTGCATTGCATGAATCTTTCGCAAATTTATTTAGCGCTTGCAGTTTGTTTTGGATGTCATTAATCGTTGCAGCACAGTCAGCACAAATAGCTGAAACAGCAACGTTAAAAGCATAGATAGCCGCACCCTGGGCAATACCACGGGCCACCTGCACAAGCTGGTCCCCGTTGATCATGCTGAAGGACCCAAGAAAAACGTCAATACCGTTACAACCGACAGAAGCTTTTGGAAACGACATGGAAACAAGGTTGGTATTAACGTTTGTTGTTCGGTAAGACATTGACCCGCCAACTATGCCTGTACGGGTTGCTGTGGAAAAGGTGGCCGGGCTGGTAGACGTCATCATGCCATTGAAAATGTTACGCATTGCGTTGTCTGCATTTGCAGTCGGGGCTAAAATTGCAGCACAAACAGAAAGAGACAAAAGTAACTTTTTGAAGTTGAAAACGGCATTACTGCGCATAAGTGCCTCCAAAACTGCCGCCAGCATTGAGATAATTGACCGGATCGGCCGTAGGCATGTCATAGCCTTCGAGTTTTTGGTCCATTATTTTTTGAAGTAGGAATGGGTCTGATTCCATTTCGGATTTATTAACGGTAATAACGCCATCATCGCCGATGGTATATTGCCTTTTAATATCTAGAGTTGACTGGAACGAAGCGTCATCGATCAGATTCATGCCCTTCGCGGCAAGTATAATAGTGTTCTTTAATTCATCAGCGGAGATCATGCCTTCACTAATGCGCTGAGCTGATGTCCCATCCTTTGAAACCAGGAAAATTGTAGGTACCTCTCGAATTTTAAATTGATCAATAATTTGTGCGTTGGGGATGTTAAAATCCTGAAAAAGGCCATTATGCAATGGCCTTCCATCCATACTGATTGGAAGAATATCTACCGAATAATAGTTCTGCATAAATTGAAGTATTTGGCTTTCTTCGTGGCAAAACTGGCAAGTACTCTGGAAAAAGAAAAATAAACCTGACTTAGTAAAGATATCTTTCATTACCGTTTGCTGATTTTTTTCAACAACAGTGCGGTGAGCATCCAGTGCCACCTTTTCCACTGGTTGCCTGCGTTTTTCAGACATCATCGGGTTTTTAAGAAAATAATCTTTTGATTTGTCAGAAAAACGCGTACTGATATCCAGCATTAACCTTTGCGCCGTGTAATAACGTGATAGATTTTCTGCGGTAGGGTTATCCATTGCCTGCGTTAACAGTCGAGGCATATTCTCTTTTAGCCATTTTGAATTTAAATCTACCATTTCCTCTTTTGAAGGCGAGCTAGCAGCACCGGTTGGTGGCAAAACCTCTTCTTCTTCAGCTTCGCTTTTTTTAGCAGGATCGTCATACCAGAAGAAACCCTTCTTATAAGCCTGGCCAGATACAAAGGGCGTATCTTTTATTAGGGGTTGCTCAGGGCTGGCGTGGGCACCAGTAATTACCAAAGACATAAGCAAAACCATCTTTGAAGGCGCTAATGCAATACGAGTCATAGACCGTTCTCCTTTTCTGATGCGGTTATGATGGCATACAAAAAAAAGGTTAGAGCTCGTATAGCATGGTCGTTTTTATGTTGAAAAGGACGGAAAAGGAGTGCTGACTAAGAAGATAGTCTCGGTGATGGAAAGATCATCCATCTTGCACGTTGTCAAAAATCCGGTGTAACAAAAACATGGTTTTATCGAATATCTAAAAGCAAATATTGCTTTGAAAACAGGTGTATTTAGAGCTGAAAAAAATCATCACAAGTAATGCTGTTTCTATATTTCAAAAAAGGAATAGCTAAGGATCAAAGAAGCGAACTTAGACAAGAATATAAAATATATTAATTGAAAGCGATTAAGAAGTCGTCATGCATAGAAGGTTTTGAGAACCTAAGTAGTTTTACGTTTTCAACAGAAAAAAAGGTGCACATTTTTGGAACGAAGAAAAACTGAATAAAGAAAAATCAAATTATATCTTTACTTGTCAAGAGTTGATATTTAAGTTGTAACTAATATTTGATTGTAAAGCAAACAACAGAATTTGACTTAAGTCAATATTTAGATTCAGACAAGGCAAGTTTCGCGATATCTTTTTTAAATTTAATCTAATTCTTCTTGAGAATACCTCTCTATGGCTGAAGCAGTTGAAGATAATCTGCAACGTGGACAATGAGCATCATTTGTCACTGGCACAATGTATGGGCGTTTACATTTTTCGCAGGCACCTAGTTCTTCAATTTCTTTCATAGAAGTAAGGATTTCTATTATTTTATTAACTTCCGGTGCGCATACAAAGTATCCCAGATTATGAAGGACACTCATTATTCGGTTGAAGTCAATTTGCCGAAAACTCGCTTCCGGATTTATTGGATCAAAACCAAAATAGTTAACTGCGACATCAATAACAGCAGAAAAGGCTCGGCGGTTATCTGTGCGTTTGCTCCAGCCCCGGATACCTTTTTTGAGTTTTGTTTTTGCACCAGGCTCAAAATCGATATTTTCAGCAACATGATTACCGTACAAAATTCGTATTGTATTTTTATTTGCCCCAAGCGACATAGTTCTTGCTGCTCGCAATAGAGCATTAGCTTTTGTTTGATCGACCTTTGCCATATCAATAATCCTTTAACATAACTTTATTTGTTAAAGTGTTGAACACATCCTGACGGTGACTGGTGAACATAGTGTCATAACGTAATAGTTCCATCAAATCATCACTAACTTTTCCTAACCGGATGTCAGCAGACAATTCATAAGCCCAGGCAAAAACTTTCGTTTTAAGTGAAACACTCTCTTCAATATGCCCTTGTGAGAAAGCAATTGTACGTGGGAAAAGAACGACATCGTTAATTGTTTTTAACGATGAATAACCAATGTCTTTAATAGCATCAGCTGTAGTTGGTTTTAAACCAAAGAAAATACTTACAAACTCTGGTGCGAGCATTGAGATAAAGAACACCTGCATAAAGTAGTCATTCTGTATATCAACACATTTAGAACGCAACTCATGAATCTTCTTGGGATTATAGATATCCACTGTACCATTCAGAAAAGTCACTTTTTCACCGGCATCGTAAATACCATAGTCAATATCATTTGTATCATATTCACGAATTACATTGGAATCACCGTCCAAGACCGCAGAAAAAAACCTCTCCCATGTAATTTCCTTTCCGAGTGTACGCGGAACCAAAAAACTACCTGGACGTGTTTCCACTTCAAAAGCTAAATCAGCGGCTGTACTAAATCCTTTCCCAAATAGGCGACGCTGGAGAAGAGGAGTCCCAGTTTGATATGCAGAAGATCCATGCACAGGCAATAACATTAAAAATGCACGGTAACTACGAATAAGCGAAATCTCAGTGCGGAAAAGTTTACCGAGTAAGCTACGAGTTAAATTATCAGATTCTGACATGTGCTGATTGTCCTTGCGCCATTACAATTGTTCAAATCTTCAACATGGATTTTTTGTTAGGTGTTCGGTAGGGTGAAAAGTAACTTTTAGTATTTTCTTAAGGCTTGAATAAGCCTTAAATCTATCCCTTCAACCACACCGCTTACTTGTAACACTTTTTAACCAAACTAACCAGAATTTTATCAAAAATTCCTGCGCATGCTAACGAAATGTGAAGCGATTAAAAAAAAACCTAAATCCAGCCCCTCCCAACGTTGGATTAGAATAACGACGTCTTTCACTGACCGTCATAAACTGACATTTTTACTTTTCATCAACCTCATGCTTACATAGGATCACTAAACAAAGAAAAGTGACCCTATGAATGCCTCACATAGGGTCACTTATGTTTGAAAAGTGACCCTATGTAATGTCGTCATAGGGTCACTTTTTATAAAAGTGTCACTATGGACAAAGTTCCATAGGGTCATTTTTTTTGGAAAAGTGGCACTAGATATATGTATAACTTTAATAGAGCAATGCACATTATCAAAAGCAATAATCCACAATGGTCATTCTGTCAAAAGTAACTTTAGGGGGTAGCGATGGAAGTGAGGCTAAACTCGCTGTTACTGTTTCTGAAGGCCCCTCCCGAATGGGGGAAACAGCGAGTGCATTACATCTGTTCAATTCCCTCATCAAAGAGCATTCAAAAATCTTCTGTTCGTGAAAAAAAACGGAAATTTCCTCCGGTATAGTAATTTCACATCAGGAGGCGTCATGAGTAATTCAAATCTTATAAGTTCTATAGAGCTAACACGTAAAAATTTACGTGCTCAGATTGAAGGTTTGCGTGTTGAGGCTGAAGATCTCATTACAAAATACTGGATCAAGTGGAAGGAACGAAACCACCAAGAGATTAACCTTACCCGACATAGCAAAGTTCCAAAGAGGGAGTACCTGGGTTCTTACGCACCAAAAGTTGAGCTAATTGGTAATGCCAGAAAAGTAACGATCACTTGGCATCAGTTCAGCCCTTATAAAACAAGAGCGCCTAGCCACATGTCAAAACGGGTGCAACCAATGAAAAGTGGAAAATATTCTAAGAACTGTTTTGTAAACCATGCCAGCTGGGAATACGAAATGATTTCTGAAACGGAAGCATTGCTGGAGCCTTACAGAGAAATGCTTGAGCTCTATCATTCAGCATATATCGAACTTGGACGAAAAATCCGTCAATACTCAAAAACTAAGGTGGCACAATGAACGACGCAATTATCACGGACAATGAGCGTATTAACATTGAACCAAAAGATGTAATGGTAAAAGGTTCAAATAAAAAGCAAGGCGTAAACGCTCAAACTTCTACTCAACGTAGACCAGAGCACCAGGGTATGGCCAAAGTTATTATTAACCCCGGCACCCCAGACTTTAACCGGTTTTTAACTGCCAGAAATGGAGCAGTCATCAGAGGTTTTGATGATGTGAGTATCGCTATTTCCTCTCTCTTTAAAACGGTTGATGCAGTTAAACATCCTGACCTTGTTCAGGCTATTCAGGATTGGTTCAACGAGCTGCATGAAGAAAACAATAAGATGAAAGAAAATCTTGTTGCTTATATTAAGTCAATTGAGTTCGACAAGAATGACTCATTCATGTCATCAACTCAGTTTGTACCTTTCAGTTTTGAACCAGTACAACTCAACTTCAATAACCACAACACCATGAGGTTTTACAAGTACATCTTCGAGATGAACCAGCTCATGAACACAATGTATGAGTACAACTCATTGGGTTTACTGGCTGTAAGCGACTATCCGGTTATGTCTCACAACATTATAAAGAGTATTAATTTATATGTTGAGAATGTGAAAAAGACTCTGAATGTTTCTCGCCGTAAGGATGGGCCATACAGTCCAGCAGAGTTCATCACCAAAGTAATGCAATATAAAAGTGTGCAGGCATACATTGCAGCCGAACTGTCAGGCAAACGTCGATAAGGTATGATGATGAATTTCAGGGCGCTGTATTTATGTATTAAACGGATTTTGGGGATATTCTCATCTCAGGAGAATGATGCAACCTCTGTAATGATTGAGGATATATCAAGCCTCTCTCCTTTTGCGCAGATTCTAGGAGATCAGAAGTACACTGTTCCTGATCATCCAAATCCAGAAGTCCTGAAATTCATCGAGTATCCAACTCGTCCGACGGGCATACAGACATTTAATGAACAGTCAATCCTGTCTCTGTATCGGGAAAAGCTGCACTCAATTTCAATGATGTTAGCTATCAGCGATAGCGACATCAGGGACGATGCATATACATTTACTAATTTAGTTTTAAAGCCCTTGGTTGAATATGTTCGCTGGATACATCTTTTGCCAGCTTCCGAAAATCATCATCATAATGGTATTGGTGGGTTACTTTCTCACAGCCTGGAAGTGGCCATACTCTCTTTAAAAAATGCGCATCACTCAGAACTGAGACCAATCGGATATCAAGATGAAGAAGTAGTCCGTAGAAAAGTATATCTCTATGCTGCGTTTATCTGTGGTTTAGTCCATGATGCCGGAAAGGTTTACGATCTCGACATTGTAAGCCTGAATTTAGCTAGTCCGATCATTTGGACGCCAAGCTCACAAAGTCTTCTTGACTGGGCACGTGAAAATGACGTGGTTGAATACGAAATCCACTGGCGAAAGCGTATTCATAATCAACATAATATCTGGTCCAGCGTTTTCCTTGAGCGAATCCTAAACCCGGTATGTCTTGCATTTTTGGATCGGGTAAATAAAGAACGTGTTTATTCAAAAATGATCACCGCCCTAAACGTTTATACTGATGGGAATGACTTTTTGTCTAAATGCGTGAGGACCGCTGATTTCTATTCTACTGGTACAGACCTTAATGTTTTACGTGACCCTATCATGGGTCTGCGTTCTAATGATGCAGCAGCAAGGGCCATTAGTACCATCAAGCACAACTTTACCAGTATCAATATCAACAATTACAATGCTAAGCCTATGCACATCATTATCGTAAATGGTGAGGTATACCTTAACGAGAACGCATTCCTTGATTTTGTTCTCAATGATTTCGAATTACATAAATATAACTTCCCTCAGGGAGAGGCTGGTAAGACCGTATTGGTAGAATCCCTAGTTCAACGTGGTTACGTCGAGCCCTATGATGATGAGCGTGTCGTTCACTACTTCATTCCGGGTATCTATTCGGAAAACGAAATATCAAACATCTTTAGAAATGGGATAGGGAAACTAGAATTCTATAACCTTCTTAAGCTAAGGTGGATTGGTTTAATCTTTGATTCTTATAAAATCCCTGACTCAGTGCCGGGTCTTTTTAGCGTTAATGCCAATAAAGACTTTATTTACATTGACGAGCAAAAAACAGTTACTGAATACAGAAGACCAGTGCCCGGTCGGGACGTTATAACTAAAATTACTGATACTGTTGAGACGGCTGTTCTTAAGGTTAATGATTTAGGCCGCTCCTCTGCCTCTATTGATGTTGATATACATTCTAAGAAAAATGAAGGCTCATCCGACGATTTTGAGAAGAAAGCCGAAAGTGATAATGAAATTGATAATGACACGCAGATAGTTAAATCTGAGGGTGAGGAAGCAGCTGATCCTGTCATTCCTGATATAGAAGAAAGTGAAGATGAATCGGCAAAGGACACGGAATCCCATGTCCTGGTCAACCAACTTCATGAACTCCTTTTAAGCGCTCCACTTTCCAATGACTATATAGTGTGTGTTGATGCTGTCCCCTACCTCAACATAGATACCACTATGGCATTGCTGCCGGGATTAGATGAAAAAGCATTCAGTGAAGAGCCCTATTTCCAACTGACATTCAGAGAAGGCTCTCTCGATGGAATGTGGATAGTAAGGGACATTGACGATCTGCGTTTAGTCCAGCTCGGCGATAACTGCGCCGGGTTCCAGCTCACCTATCATGAGCCAAGAAGGCCAACAACTTTAAAGTCACTTTTCAATACTTCTATGTATCAGGCATTAGTGATTAATGATGAGTCTTCTGTTGAAAACTCTGCCCCACGTCCAAAGCAAACGCTTGAGCTGCCTCCCCCACGTGTAAATGCAGTCGAAGAACATTCTGGCGACGTGGAATATCATGGAACCGATAGTGCATCCGCGACTGGTCCGCTGAAAACTGAGGCTGTGGAATATGAACATTATCAACATCTTTTTGAGAAAGAAGATGAAGAGCATGAGATCATTGATTATACCGATTTCTCACAGCTTAGTGTTTCTCGGCCAGAAGTCGGTAGTTGTGCAACAAGCTCTTCGGTCCATAATGAAAAGCTTCTCTCCGAGCCGTCAGAATTACCAGAACTTAACCGAGAACAGAACGCTGATCCCCAGGGTACGAATGAACGCTCTATGGATGTTTCTGTAGGACAAGAAAACTCAGAACCAGATACTGAGGGTAACTGCCCACCACCAGCTGAAGTTGTGTATTCCCAGACCGAAGCAGCCGCAACCAGTGTGATGGCAAGTGAAGAGCCCGCCTTACCTCCTGTACTTGAAGAATCAAATGGAGAGCATGCGCCCACAGACGCTAAGGGGCATCATCTTTCGCCAGCACTGGCCAGACTGTTCGCCCCAACAGCACCGGTAGAAAAACAAAATCCCAAGCGCAACCGGAATAAATCATCGGACAAAGCAGAAGTACAAAAACCAGCATCACCTGTTTCTGGTCACAATCTGAACAGTAAAGTCTTTGCATCTACTGAATCAGACCAAAATGGTGAATTCTCGCTTATAAGCGAAGGTGACGTTACAGAGCTTGAATTTGTAGAAATTGCGTTAGTACTGCATCAAATTCTGTCCAAAATGGAGGTGGCGTTTAAAAGAAAGCGCAAAAACAGATTTATGGTAAGTACTCCTAATACTCTCTATCTGACCCAATCTTGCGTGGAAAAATTTGGGTCGCAGTTAGAGGCTCAAGATCTTTTCAATAAGCTTCCTCAGTACCTCGTTAATTCTGGTGCTGTGATCAATACAAAATGCCATGCATTTAACATGCCTACTTTGCTGGCCGCATCAGACCGGGCGAAAGTGGACATTGAACGAATTATCAATAACCTGAAAGAGGCTGGGAACCTATAATGTCAGATTCGAAGAGGACTAACCTCCATGCACAAGAGAATTTTTATCGGCCTATTCTTGAGTATCGTAGTGCCTCAATACTTTTGATTTGTTCGGTTTCTATGCTTTATATGGGACTTTCTTCAGACGGACTGGACATCGCCCCAATAGTTCTGTTCACCTCAATATTGCTTTTTTTGCTGTGCCTTTATCGTTGCAAAACAGCAGCGCCATTTTTGATGGCTCATTGGCGTGTATTCAAGCGACATTTCATGTTCGTTAGTCTTGATTCACTGCGTGTAATTAACAAAAGTAACTTTTTCTCCAATGAGCGAAAGTATCGTCAACTGGTTCAGGATTATCAAAATAAAAATAAGGATATACCCGAGCGAAAGTCCTATTTTTGTGATGGGTTTGAGTGGGGTCCGGAACATGCGGATCGGGCATATCAAATAGCTAACCTCTCCAGTGATAAACGTGAGATCGAGTTGCCATTCGTCTTCAACCCAATTAAGAGACATTTTGACGCAATGGCTCGTAAGATGGGCGGCAGCAATGCAATTTTTGCTGTGGAACGTAGGGAACCCATATTTGTAACTGAAGACAATTGGTTTGGTCATACTCTGATAACCGGAAACGTGGGTACCGGGAAAACGGTGCTACAGCGTTTACTAAGCATTAGCATGCTTCATCTTGGTCATGTTGTTGTTGTCATAGATCCAAAGAACGATGCAGAGTGGCGAGAATCTCTAATGGAAGAGGCTAAGACCCTCGGTCTTCCTTTCTATAAATTTCATCCTGGCCAGCCAGCATCTTCGGTCTGTATTGATGTCTGCAACACCTATACTAATGTTTCTGACCTAACATCTCGTCTTTTGAGCTTGGTGACAGTTCCCGGTGAGGTTAACCCATTCGTTCAGTATGCCAAGGCTCTCGTTTCCAATGTGATTTCCGGGCTTTCTTACATAGAGAAAAAGCCTTCTATTTATCTGATTCACAAGAACATGAAAAGCCACATGTCTATTGTGAATCTTACAGTCAAGGTAATGGAGTCATGTTACGCGAGATATTATGGTTACGATGTCTGGACCGAAAAAGTTAAGTACGTCGCTAACGATACCTTGCCGGTACGTTTCAAGCGTCTCGCTGAATGGTTTACGGCTCATTTCATGAATTACGAGGGGTCCGAACAAATAGACTGGTTAGATACTGTTTCCCAGCTTATTGATTACTCAATGTCCGACCCAGAGCATATGGCTAAAATGACCGCAGGTATTATGCCTGTTTTCGATATGCTCATTGAAAAACCTTTAAATGAGCTTTTATCTCCTAACCCGAACTCAGTATCATCAAGAGAAATTGTAACAAGCGAAGGGATGTTCAGCACTGGCGGGGTGCTATACATTTCGCTTGATGGCCTTTCAAACCCCGATACAGCAGCTGCTATTTCTCAATTAATAATGTCAGATCTGACCTCCTGTGCCGGTAGTCGCTACAACGCTCAAGATGGTGATATGTCAGCTAATTCCAGGATAAGTATTTTTGTTGATGAGGCACACTCAGCCATTAACAACCCTATGATTAACCTTCTGGCGCAGGGTCGTGCAGCGAAAATTGCACTGTTTATTTGCACCCAAACCATCTCCGACTTTATTGCTGCGGCAAGTGTTGAAACTGCCAATCGAATTACGGGGCTCTGCAACAATTATATAAGCTTGCGAGTCAACGATACTCCTACTCAGACGCTTGTTGTAGAGAACTTTGGTAAGAGTGCGATAAGCACAAATATGGTCACTTATACGACCGGTTCAGAAACATCTTTGCCGCATAATAACTTCTCAGGTTCAATCTCAGAAAGAAAGCAGACAACTTTAGAAGAGAGTATTCCAAAGGATCTCTTGGGTCAGGTCCCTATGTTTCACATAGTTGCCAGGCTTCAAGATGGCAGGAAGGTTGTAGGCCAAATCCCTATTGCTGTTGCTGAGAAACAAATGAAGCCAAACACAACTCTGTCGGAAATGCTTTTCAAGAAGGCCGGAAAAGTTACTTTGCGTCAAAATCTCGATATCAAAAATCTTAATAAATTTCTAAGGAAGTTGCATTGATGGATGAAAAAATTGTCCTGACGCGCCAGCAAATTTTAAGCTCTGCACTAAAAGTCAGCAAATGTCGCTCGCTCGTAAAAAGGCGCTTTCAGTCTTTGGGTTTAAAGTACGCAGATTCTCAGGAAGTTCGAGATCGGCTAACTATGATAGAAAAAAACGCGTTTCATCATTTGGGAAAATTTTGTCAGAGCAACGATATCGATTCCCTATTCTCCATGGCAAATACCCTGTCTGAGCTTTTCCTTTTAAAGGGAGAGTTGATCACGACTGATCCCTTTGGGGACCGTGAAACCAGCTACTGGTCGGTACCACAAGGATCATGCCATGAATGGATTCAATCACTGACCACCAGCGAAGGTCCTGAACGTAAATTCGTTAGTTTCCGTATTTCTTTCGATAACAATGACGTACGGTGTGATCTTGTAAAAAAGAATGCCCGTATGCTTGGTTGTTATCTTTTGCCTTATTTCGTCGATTTAACACGCACGGTGGGCGCATTCATTAATTTGCCAGGTAGTGTCTCTTTTAAACAAGTACAGCGCATCAAACCCCAGATTCATCCAGAAACAACACATAGTCATATAGTTACTATTGAGGACTCTCCCTTTCTTTCTCGGTTAAAATTTAAAATCATTACTGCCATAGATCAGCTTCCTGACCCTAATGGCCTTTATACAAACACCTTTAACAGCATTATTGACCGTGCACTGCTGACTCATCTCAAAACCGAACAGGAAAAAATAGATAGTCCAAGAGTCTGCAAAAATGTGATTTCGGCTTTTGCCGACTCAACTCTTTCTCTGCCGGTGTTTAACATCGGCCTAAACGAGCAGTACAGATACTGGACGCCGTGGGGCATCAACTTTATAGAATTTTCCCGCCAGGCCGCAAAAGCAAGGACCGCTGTATTTGTTCCTGATGTGGGACAGATCGAGTGGAAAAGCGCAGAGCATAAAGAACTGGCGGAGTTAAGCCTCATCGACCAAATCATACCTAAACAGTACCACTGGCTCCTGGGTATCCCGACGATGTGGCGTAACAACTATTGCAATCACGATCAGAGGCTAGCTCTTTTTCGTGAATGGAGGGAAAGCAATGGCTGCGGATAATACAAGCAGGGCAGCAGTGCTCAGAACAATGCTTTTTTTTGGCATGGTCATTTATTTTGGTTACAGCTTGGCTTTCCAGAATACTGAGGAGCTCAAATATCAGATTACTCAGGAGGTTAATGCAAGCCGGTCCATCATATCAAATGACCGTTGGAAGTCTGTCATTGCAAATAGTGAAGCGACTTTAAATTGGTTGGTACATGACTATAAGTTAATTGACTATCTGAATACTATTCTGATCCCTGACACCAAAAAACCAGCCAGAGGTATTAACATTGTTGCTGAAAAATTTACCTCTATTAATTACACTATGGCCAAAAACATACCCCTCTTACTTTATCAGTCCATTTTCCGGTGGAACTTAATCCTGGGGTGGCTAATCGTTTTTCTGCCCTATCTATTTGCCATGCTAGCAGATGGAATGTACCAGTGGAAATTGAAGAGGTACGTATTTGGTAAGGTTACAGTTCAGTTTTATCGTATTTGGTTTCGAGCATTTTGGGTGATCAGTGCTTTAACGATGGTCTACCTGGTCATGCCAAATATGTCACTATTTAACAATATCGCTCAACTTTTCCCACCAGTCGCTTTATTGATACTGGGAATTGCATTGAATCGCTTGTGGTCTAACTTTCAAAAACTCATGTAAAGGTGGTCAGATGTTAAGCAGTAAAAAAAGGAAGTCCCCTACAAATATCAAAGAATCGCTCAATGATAACGCTGACCGTTTTTATAAGATGTTTCGCATTCATACCACGGCAAAAGTTGCTATGTCGCTAATTGCCATGACCGCTGTAGGGTTTTCTTTCTACAATCTTTACGAACAATGGCAGGACGCTGAAGGGAAGAAAGACCATATAGCTGTAATACGGATTTCTGGCGAGATGGGTACCGGCTCGGAAACGGGCGATGGAACAGTGATCGCAACAGCTCTTGCCAAAGCTTACAATAATCCCCATGCCAAAGCAGTTATTATCGAGGCAGAGTCAGGTGGTGGTGGTCCCTCTGACGCCATCATTATTTACCGCCAGATAAACGCGCTTAAAAACCACCAGCCACAGATTGAACGCGTATCAGATGCCGGTGGCTCTCTTTCATCTGTAGCCGCTGACAAGAGTAACAAAACCGGGAGCACAGAACGTGGCGATGAAGCACGGTCGAAGCAAAACTCCCTCGAAGTACTCTCCAGCGGTACCGGTCGTTTTTTCTCTGATATCGCAGACTCATATAAACCAATCATCGTTAGTGTGAAAGGCATATGCGCATCCGCATGCTATTACGCGGTATCGCCCGCTGATGCAATTTATGCCGACAGTAATGCCCTGATCGGTTCTATCGGTGTGCGTATGGACCACTGGAATCTGTCAGAGATCATGAGCACAGTAGGCGTCAAGAATGAGCCCCTTACGGCCGGTGAGTTCAAAGGGCACTGTTGCAAAGTTAGCGATGAGGCAGCCTTTTGTCTTATTCAAAGGCCTTACATTTCAAAAACTCTGCTTACC
>NZ_JAWUEI010000040.1:0-35226 GCF_036663495.1 Enterobacter sp. 342 | reverse complement strand
AAGACGGGAAGTTTCGGCCCTTACGGATGCCCGGAAAACCTTAGCGTACGATTTTTTCCGAATTCTGCGGGCTCCCCTTCCCGGGCATTGGTCTGGGTGTGATCGCCTCCGGCGCATCTCGCATCACCGATGAGATGCTGATGTCAGCGAGCGAAACCCTCGCGGGCTACTCGCCGCTGGTCAACAACGGTGAAGGACTGGTGCTGCCAGAGCTAAAAGATATTCACAAGGTGTCGCGCGCTATCGCGTTTGCGGTAGGTAAAATGGCGCAGCAGCAGGGCGTGGCGGTGAAAACTTCTGCCGATGCGCTGCAACAGGCCATCGACGACAACTTCTGGAAGCCTGAATACCGGAGTTATCGCCGGACGTCGATTTAACTCTGCGACCCAACCGTTCCCTCTCCTCAAAAGGGAGAGGGAACATGAACACCCTCCTCTCTTTATTTTCTTAGCCGCTACAACGGCGTTCCCCTACCCCTTATTTAAAAAATCAATAACTCAACAATAATCCATATCTCGTTGAAATATAAAGTTTTCGTATAACATTTTTTGCCTAATAAACAAATTCTTTTAAGGGTTTAGTAACGTCCCACATCACTAAACTCATTAATTGAAAAAGGGTATTAAAATGGCAATTCCGGCATATCTTTGGCTAAAAGATGACGGCGGTGCAGATATCAAAGGCGCTGTTGATGTACAAGATCGCGAGGGAAGTATCGAGGTATTAGGGTTCGGTCATGGACTCCATCTGCCGACAGATAATATGACAGGAAAAATAACGGGTACGCGTGTGCATAGTTCGCTGGTTTTTGAAAAGGAGTTCGACAGCTCCAGTCCTTATTTATACAAGGCAGTAGCAAAAGGCCAAACGCTGAAAAGTGCCGAGTTTAAATGGTATAAGATCAACGACGCAGGTCAGGAGGTCGAATACTTCAACATGTACCTTGAGAACGTTAAAGTTGTCTCAATATGTCCGGTGATGCATGATGTAAAAAACCCAGCAATGGAAAAACATAACCATCTTGAGAATATCTCCCTCCGTTATGAGAAGATCACATGGCGACATTGCGACGGTAATATTATTTTTGCTGACTCATGGAATGACCGTTCATGAATCTCCTGCAATGCTATTTCCACCTAAACGGCAGCAAGTACGCAACATTGGCTGTGCCTGGTGTGGGCTATTTCCCAGCATTTTCGGGAAATGGCAACGCAACAAATCGTCCCGAAAGTGCGTCTGCACCCGACATAGGCCCTCTTCCGCCTGGGCGATATTACATACTTTTACGTGGATTAGGTGGTTGGTATACTCAAACAAAGGACAGCGTTAATGCTTTTTTCACGGGTTCAAATCGGAGCGAGTGGTTTGCTTTGTATCGCGATGACGGATTGATTAATGATGAGACTTTTGTGAATGGGGTAAGACGAGGAGAATTCAGATTACACCCCATCGGGCCATCAGGCTTAAGCAAGGGATGCATCACTCTTTATAGTCAGAGCGACTTTAAGATTCTGGCATCAGCTTTACTTCAAACAGGAGGGCAGCAATTGGGGAATTATATGATTGCTCATGGCGTTGTGCAGGTTTATTAATGAAGGCCGTATTTTTGATACTTCTGTGGTGCGCTATAGTGTTTTTGTCATTAATCACATTATATAAAGTTATTACACCAGAAGCGCAGTACTCTTTTGCGGAGCATTTTGAAATCTATGGCGACGAATTGATTATGGATTTTGTGCTGTACCTTTTTTTCAGTATAGCCGCATTCATTGCGTCAGCTCTCACACTAGCCCTGTATTTGCTTATTCGGAAAAGATAATCCTGGGCAGCAATGCTGCCCCTCTGCTTGGTATACACTCGAAAACGTTGTATAGTGGTAGTTACTTACAAACTCATAACATATAAGGAGGCCAATTATGCTGTACTGTGAAATTTTCAATGTTTCACATACATTTGGTGATCGCACCAGCTCAAGCGTTATCGGTATCGTGCTGCGATAACTTCTGCTTGAGCGAAGACACCAACCCCTGAAATCCCTTCTCTCGGGCTTACTGAGTTATCGTCAGCGATGTTTGACGAGGCATGAATATGCCTGTAACTCTTGGGTAAGCAACAATGAGCACTTTACTCACTGCACAATCTTTACGTGTTGATACGGCGTTTGGCACGCTCTTCGACTCACTCTTCTTTACGCTGAAAAAAGGCGACCGCATCGGTTTGCTGGGCGACAACGGCTGTGGCAAAAGTACGCTGCTTAAGGTGCTGGACGGCACAGACTCCCCTGCCGCCGGAACGGTTGCGCTGGCCGGACACTGCCTGATGGCACGGGTAGAACAACACCTGCCGGACGCTATTTTTCCGCTGACCATGCTGGATGCTGTGCTGGCGCAGTTACCTTCAGCTGAACGTGACAGCCTGCGCTGGAAAGCCGAAACGTTGCTTGCGTCCATGGGCTTCACTCCGCAAGATATGATGCTGCAATCCGCAACACTCAGTGGCGGGCAACACACTCGTTTGCTGCTGGCGCGGGCATTGATTCACGAGCCGGATCTGCTTTTGCTGGATGAACCGAGTAACCATCTCGATTTACCCACCATGCTCTGGCTTGAGCAATTTTTGCAGAACTGGTCAGGCAGTTTCGTACTGGTTTCACATGACAGACAGTTACTCGATGCCGTCACCAACGGTAGCTGGATCCTGCGTGATAAGTCACTGAACTACTTTGCCCTTCCCTGCACGGCTGCACGCAAAGCGCTGGAAGCCAAAGACGAAAGCGATGCGCTGCGCCATAAGGCGGAGCAAAAGGAGATCGACCGTGTTACCGCCAGTGCAAAACGGCTGGCAACCTGGGGTAAGGTTTACGACAACGAAGATCTGTCCCGCAAAGCCAAACAGATGGAAAAACAGGTCGAACGGCTCAGGGAGAGCCAGACGGAGCTCACCGCAGGCAGTCCGTGGACATTAACCCTGCGTGGTGATGCGCTGCGGGCAGACCGTCTGCTGGAGATTGAAAATCTCGGCGTCCCCCCTGCTCCTGGGCTACCCAGCCTGTTCAGCATTGAGACAGCGCGCCTGAAAAGCGGCGATCGTGTGGCGATTGTCGGTCGTAACGGCTGCGGCAAATCGTCACTGATGAAGCTTATCTGGCGACAGTTTACCGATGAACTGACCCACGACGGGCTGAAGCTGCACCCGCGCGTGTCGCCAGGCTATTACGACCAGACGCTTCATCAGCTTGCGGACAACGCCACGCTGCTCGACGCGCTGGAGCCTTTCGCACCGGATCCGCAGAACCGCAAAATGGCGCTGATAAGCGCCGGGTTCCCGTGGGCGCGTCACGGGCAAACGGTCAGCACGCTCAGCGGTGGCGAACGCTCGCGCCTGCTGTTCGTTGGCCTGACGCTTGCCCGCTATAGCCTGCTGATGCTGGATGAGCCGACCAACCACCTGGACATGGAAGGCAAAGAGACGCTGGCGCAAACTCTTCAGCAGTTCGAAGGCGGTGTTCTGCTGGTCAGCCATGACCGCCAGTTAATTAGCGAAAGCTGCAACCGTTTCTGGCTGATTGAAGAGGGAAAGTTGAGCGAGTGGCACGATGCAGAAGCGGTGTTTGAGCATCTGCGTGAAAGCGCTGGGCTGGTGACATCAGCGGCGCCCGCTGCTGCCGCGATGGTTCAACCCTCGCCGTATGACGATCTGCTTGAACGACTGGTCGCGCTGGAAACGCTGCTGGAAGACGATCTGGCACGGAAGCCGAAGCATCAGAAGCCACAGCTTCAGGCGCAATGGCGTAAAGAGATTAAAGATATAGAAGCACAGCTGTAAAACTGCGCCCGGCGAGTCGCTCGTCGGGTCAGTCTTTTCCTCTTAATTATTAGAGGGATCGCCGTATTCTTAATCTTAAATCGAATCAAATGATGACATTATGTTGCCGTAGCCTTGCATTACCTGGCTAATGAATTAATCCTTAATGAGCATTACACCTGCTACGCACATTCTAATCATGAACAAGGAGATACACATGAAGGCTGCTGTTGTTACTCAGGATCACCAGGTCAATGTCACCGAAAAAACATTACGATCGTTAAAGCATGGGGAGGCACTGCTGAAGATGGAGTGCTGTGGCGTCTGCCATACCGACCTCCACGTGAAGAACGGTGATTTCGGCGATAAAACCGGGGTTATCCTGGGACATGAAGGGATTGGGATCGTTAAAGAAATCGGCCCTGGCGTGAAATCGCTGAAAGTCGGCGATCGCGCAAGCGTGGCATGGTTTTTTGAAGGTTGTGGTCACTGCGAATACTGTAATACCGGCAACGAAACCCTGTGCCGCGATGTGAAAAATGCCGGTTACTCCGTTGATGGCGGAATGGCGGAAGAGTGCATCGTCACTGCGGATTACGCGGTAAAAGTGCCGGACGGTCTGGATTCGGCTGCTGCCAGCAGCATCACCTGTGCCGGCGTTACCACCTATAAAGCGGTAAAAGTGTCTGGTATCAAACCGGGTCAGTGGATTGCAATCTATGGTCTGGGTGGGTTGGGTAACCTCGCACTGCAGTACGCTAAAAACGTCTTTAACGCCAAAGTCATCGCTCTTGACGTTAATGACGAACAACTGAAGCTGGCGGCAAGCATGGGTGCGGATTTAACCATCAACTCCCGCAGCGAAGATGCAGCGAAAATTGTGCAGGAAAAAACCGGCGGCGCGCATGCCGCAGTCGTCACTGCCGTCGCAAAAGCAGCATTCAACTCAGCGGTCGATGCCGTACGTGCCGGTGGCCGTGTGGTCGCGGTTGGCCTGCCACCGGAAGCAATGAGCCTCGACATTCCACGTCTGGTGCTGGACGGTATTCAGGTCGTCGGTTCGCTGGTTGGTACCCGCCAGGATCTGCAGGAAGCGTTCCAGTTTGCGGCAGAAGGCAAGGTCGTGCCGAAAGTTACGATGCGTCCGCTGGAAGACATCAACGCCATCTTTAAAGAGATGGAACAAGGTCAGATCCGTGGCCGTATGGTGATTGACCTGCGTTCATAATCACCCACCGTTCAATTACCGCTCCTGACAGGGGCGGTTTTTATAGCCATTTTCCGGCAATCCTTATCTTAATTCCTTTGTTCCCTTGTTTTCCCCCGCGCCTGATGATGAATCCGACGCTAACAAGAAGATAACAAAGGAATTCACCATGCAAATCCCATTTCGTCTGCCGTTACTGACGGCGCTGATTCTGGCGACAACCGCAGCCTGGTCCGCCGATGCGCCCGTCAAAGGCGGCACGCTGATTTATCTGGAGCAACAGGCACACACTAACCTCTATCCGCCTGCCGGTGGTTTTTACCCGAACGGCGGCATTCTGAATCAAATCACCGACAAACTGACGTGGCAGAACCCCAGGACGCTGCAGGTGGAACCCTGGGTGGCAGAAAGCTGGACAACCAACGCCGATAAAACCGAATACACCTTTAAACTGCGTCCCGGTATTACCTTCTCCGACGGCACACCGCTGGATGCTAACGCCGTAGCAAAAAACTTTGATACCTACGGTTTAGGCAATAAAGCGCAGCGCCTTCCGGTGTCAGAAGTGATTAATAACTACGATCGCAGTGAAGTGGTCGACCCGCTGACCGTGAAGTTTTACTTCAAAAAACCGTCGCCGGGGTTCCTGCAAGGCACCGCCACCATTGGCTCAGGTCTGGTCTCGCTCAGCACACTGAAGCGCAACTTTGAAGAGTTGGGGGATGCCCGTCATATCATTGGCTCTGGCCCGTTTGTGGTGAAGGACGAGAAGCTGGGTCGCGAAGTAACGCTGGAAGCGCGTAAGGACTACCGGTGGGGGCCCAAAAATCTGGCGCAACAGGGGCCAGCCAATCTCGATGGCATCAAGTTTATCGTGACCCAGGAAGACAGCGTGCGCGTGGGCGCCCTGCTGGCCGGTCAGGCCGACTTTATTCGCCAGGTGCAGGCATATGACGAAAAGCAGGCGACCGACCAGGGCTATAAGATCTACGCCGCCCCGACGCGTGGCGTGAACGACAGCATCAGCTTCCGCCCGGATAACCCACTGGTCTCCGACATTCGGGTTCGTCAGGCGCTACTGCACGCCACCAATGCAAAACAGGTGGTCGAGACCCTCTTCTCGGCCAACTATCCGCAGGCGAAGTCAGTGATTGCCGATTCCGCCGCTGGCTTTGTCGATCTCAGCGACAAATTGACCTTTGATCCAGCAAAAGCCAACCAACTGCTGGACGACGCGGGCTGGAAAGCAGGCAGCGACGGGATACGCGCCAAAGACGGCCAACGTCTGGCACTGACGGTGTATGAATCCCTGCCGCAGCCGCAAAACAAAGAGGTGCTGCAGCTGGTTGCCCAGCAGTGGCGACAGGTGGGCGTGGCGCTGAGCGTTAAAGCGGGCGACGCAGGCAGCCGTACGCTGGATAACCTTGACCCGCTGAAAACCCCTTTAACCGTCTCCGAAGTGGGTCGCGCCGATCCGGACGTGGTGAAAAGCATGTTCTACCCGGCTAACCGCGACGCGCTGCTGCAAAAAGGGGGATCCAGCAACAAGGTCAAAAACTTCCGTGACGACAAGTTAAATGAACTGTTGGTGAACATTTCTGCGGAGATTGATCCGCAAAAACGCCTGCAACTGACGGGAGACGCCCAACGCTACCTGCTGGATAACGCCTACGTCATTCCGATTTTCGAGGAGCCGCAGGTCTTTGCCGGTGCGCCGCGGCTGAAAGGCGTCAATTTTGAAGCGGTAGGCCGCCCGTCGTTCTACGGCGCGTGGATTGAGAAACACTGAGGAGCTGACGATGCGCCACGCACTTCTTCAACGCTTTGGGCACGGGCTGCTGGTACTGTGGGCCGCCTTTACCCTCTCGTTCGTGTTGCTCCAGGTGCTGCCGGGCGACGCGGTGCTGATTAAATTTCAGAATCCGGACCTGGGCTTAAGCCCGGCGCAAATCGAGGAGATGCGCGTGGCCTACGGCGCGGACAGCCCGCTGTGGCAGCAATACGGCCACACGCTGCTGGCGATGCTGCGCGGTGACTTCGGCTATTCGCTTCAGGCCGGGGTGCCGGTCAGCGAGCTGATTGCCAGCAATCTGCCGGATACCCTGAGTCTTGCCCTGCCCGCATTTGTGCTCGCGGTCCTGCTGGCGTTTTCGCTGGCGTTTGCATCCCGTCTGCCCGGTCTGCGCTGGCTGAGTAATACCCTCCAGTCTCTGCCGGTTCTGTTTATCTCCTTACCAACGTTCTGGCTGGGCATTGCCCTCATCCAGCTTTTTTCTTTTCAGCTACGGCTGATCCCGGTGATTAACCCGACGCCGCTGCAGGGGCTGATCCTGCCGATCGTGACCGTCGCGATCCCGATCTCCGCCCCGCTGGCACAAATTCTGATGCGCAGTCTGGACCAGGTGGCGGCACAGCCGTTTGTCGCTTTCGCCCGGGCCAAAGGGCTGAGTGAAACCGCCGTCCTGTGGCGTCACGTGACCGGCAACGCCCTGCTGCCGGTGCTCAATATTGCCGGGCTGCTTCTCGGCGAGCTGATTGCCGGGGCGCTGATCACGGAAACTGTTTTTGGCCGCAGCGGGCTCGGGCAACTGACCCAACAGGCGGTGAATAACCAGGATATCGCCGTGCTTCAGGCGGTCGTGATGATTTCCGCGTTCGGTTTTGTCCTGATCAATCTGCTGGTGGATCTGTTGATGCCGCTGCTGGATCCCTGTCTGCAAACCGTAACCGGAGGTGCATCATGAGTCTGGTTGATTACGCCGCCGCCGCGCGAAAACGCGTTCCCACCTGGCAGGGCGTCGCGTGGCAACCGGGGCTGTGGCTGGCATGGGCAGTAATTATCATTGCGCTTTTTGCCGCCGTGGCACCCGGCCTGTTAACTCACTACAGCCCGATTGAAGGTATCGCGGGTGCACAGCGCCTGGCTCCGCAGACGGGCCACTGGCTCGGCACAGACCAGCTTGGCCGCGATGTTTACACCCGTATTGTGTATGGTGCATCCCACTCCCTGAGCGCGGCGCTGGCCGCCGTAACGATGGGTCTACTGGCAGGCACCGGCTTAGGAGTGGTTGCCGGAGCGTTCGCCGGACGCATCGAGTCTCTCCTGATGCGTTTCGTCGACGTGTTGCTCTCCATCCCGTCTCTGCTGCTCTCGCTGACGGTGATTATTCTGCTCGGGTTTGGCACCGTTAACGCCGCGATTGCCGTAGGCGTGGCCTCAATAGCCAGCTTCGCCCGCCTCGCACGCGGTGAAGTCGTGCGCATCCGCCACACAGATTATGTCGAAGCGGCGTTTGGCAGCGGCGGGACGTTCCTGGCGGTTCTGTGGCGACACATCCTGCCCAACGCCTTAACTACCGTCCTCGCCTTTGCCACGCTGCAGTTTGGTCAGGCCATCCTGGCGCTTTCTACCCTGAGCTTTCTCGGCTACGGCACCCCGCCGCCCTTGCCGGAATGGGGCTTATTGATTGCCGAAGGCCGTAATTATCTCTCTACCGCCTGGTGGCTAACCACCTTCCCCGGTGTAATCGTCATCGCCGTAGTGCTGGCCACCAACCGTATCAGCCAACATCTCAGTGGAGGTCGCTAATGACCGTTCTCTCAGTGGAAAATTTGACGATTAGCTACCGTACCGCGCGCCAGTGGCGTGAGGTGGTGCATAACGTCAGCTTCACGCTCAAGCGAGGGGAAATGCTGGCGTTTGTCGGTGAATCCGGATCTGGCAAAACGACCACGGCACAGGCGATCATTGGTCTGCTGGCCGATAACGCCCGGCGCGATGCAGGAAAAATAGAGCTCAACGGCGAGGAGATTAGCCGATGGTCCGCTAAGCGTCTCGATACCCTTCGCGGGGCGCGAATTAGCCTGGTTCCGCAGGATCCGGGTAATTCACTCAACCCGGTGAAGACCATCGGTGCGCAGGTTGGAGAAATTATTCAGCTACACCAGAAAGTGACTCGCGTTCAGCGTGACGAGCAGGTGCTCGCCCTGCTGGCAAAGGTCGGCCTGAGCCACCCCGAACAGCGCATGAGCCAGTATCCTCATCAGCTCTCCGGCGGAATGAAACAGCGCGTGCTGATTGCCATCGCCATAGCGCTGCGCCCGGACGTCATCATTGCCGATGAGCCTACCAGCGCGCTGGACGTGACGGTGCAAAAACGCATTCTTGACCTGCTGGATATCCTGCGCCGGGAATCGGGTACCGCCGTCCTGTTTGTCACTCACGATCTGGCGCTGGCCGCTGAGCGCGCGGACAGGCTGCTGGTTTTTCGCGATGGCGAGGTTCAGGAGCAGGGAAACACCGCCGATATCGTGCGCACGCCGCAGCACGCCTACACCCGCCAGCTGTTAAGCGATCTCCTGGGCCAGCGCCTGACCATCGCCCCGGTGGCCGGTCGACCGCTCGCGTCACCGGCCATTCGCACCCGCGCCATCAGCAAACAATTCTCCCTGGGCAAAGGTCATCAGCTTCAGGCGCTTGATCAGGTGACGTTTGACGTCAGGCGAGGCAGCACGCATGCGCTGGTCGGTGAATCTGGCTCCGGGAAAACCACCCTCGCCCGGATTTTGCTGGGTTTTGAACAGGCCGATAGCGGACAGGTCATTATTGATGATATTGATGCCACCACGCTTAGCCGCGAGGCCCGTCGCCAGCTGCGCCAGAAGATCCAGTTTGTCTACCAGAACCCGTTTGCCTCTCTCGACCCACGTCAGACGCTGTTCGAGATCATCGAAGAGCCCCTGAAGAATTTTTCTCGCCTCGGTAAGGCGGAGCGAAAGCTCCGGGTGGAGACAGTGGTGCAGCGGGTTGCTCTGCCCGTCGATATTCTTAGCCGTACCGCCCGGGAACTTTCAGGCGGACAGCGTCAGCGCGTTGCCATCGCCCGGGCACTGATCCTGGAGCCGACTATTCTGGTGCTGGACGAAGCCACCTCCGCGCTGGACGTCACCGTGCAGGCGCAGATCCTGGCTCTGCTTCAGCAGCTGCAGCAGCAACTGGGGCTGACCTATCTCTTTATTACCCACGATCTGTCCACGGTTCGCCGGATCGCCCACAGCGTCACGGTGCTGCGCAGCGGTCAGGTGGTCGAACAGGGCGACGTCGGAACCTTATTCGCGTCGCCGCAGAACGACTATACCCGCGAGCTGATTGATGCCATTCCCCATTTTTCACCCGTAACGGAGGAGTTCGCATGACGCGAAAACGCCTGGGGTTTTTCACCCGCCTGCTTGACGACGCTACGCCGAAGGAGCGCTACCGTCTGGCAACTGAACAGATCCGCCACGCCGAACGCCACGGTTTTGACAGCGCCTGGATTGCACAGCACCACTTCCACGAAAGTGAAGGTGGCCTGCCGTCGCCACTGCTGTTTCTGGCGCACGTCGCCGCGCATACCGAAACCATTCGCCTGGGTACGGCCATCATCACCCTGCCGATGGAAAACCCACTGCGCGTGGCGGAAGATGCCGCCGTGTTGGATCTGCTTGCAGACGGACGCCTGGAAGTCGGTTTTGGCTCAGGCGGCACGCCGACCTCTTTTCTGCCGTTCGGCCTGACGTTTGAAGAACGTGCGACCGCGTTTGCCGAGAACCTGCATGTGATCCAAAGCGCCTGGCGCGGTGATTCGCTTACCCATCCGGATAACCACCTTTACCCGCCTGCGCCACAGCTGGCCGACCGCATCTGGATTGCCACCTTCTCAGTTGACGGTGCCGTTCGCGCCGCGCAGGCCGGACACGGTTTAATGCTTTCCCGCACGCAGCCGCGCCCGGCGGATCAGCTGGATTTAACGCTCGACGCAATCCAGAACCCGATTGTGGATGCCTACCTTGAGGCGCTACCTTCGGGCACTCCACCGCGTATTCTGGCCTCCCGTACTGCCTTCGTCGCTGACAGCGATGACTATGCGCTCAGAGTCGCGACGCCGGGTCTCGCTAAACAAGCTCAGCAGCATCGCGCTGCAGGACACACGGTTAAAGGTGACACTGTCACTGATTATCGTCGCCAGTTCGATGCCCATATCGGCTCGCCTGAAACGGTGCTGCATTCACTTAATGCGGATTCCATTCTCAGGCGCGCCACGGATATCTCATTCCAGGTCCATTCGGTTGAGCCTTCGCATCGCGACACGCTGCGCTCCATCGAACTGATCGCCGAACATATTGCCCCCCACATCCTTTGAGGAGACACCCATGTCATTAAGTCAGGACATTCTCGCCGAGCTGGCGGAAATTACCCCCGGTTCCCCTCTCGCGCAGGCGCGCGCCACACGTGATGCCGCCACGCGCCACGCGCAAGGCAGCTACGAAATCCTGTTTAGCCAGCAGGATAATGATTTTGCACTCAACGAGCGCTTCACCGTGGCGGCAAAAGTCGCCCGATGGCACAACTCGGAGGCACTGGCCGCGCACTACGCGGGGTTTGGCCTGGCCGACCCCACCTCAGAACGCCTGACCCCGGCGCTGAGTTTTGCGCGCCTGCTGACATTTTCCCCCGTCGAAGCGACGCCTGCAGCGTTAAAGGCGCTGACCCAGGCGGGATGGAGCAAGGAAGGCATTGTTACCCTGGCGCAACTCGTCGCATTTGTGAGCTTCCAGAGCCGACTCGTCACCGGGTTGCGGCTTCTGAACGACAAACCTGTCGCCAAAAGCGATGTGCCGGTGGCGGCAGGCATCTGGCACACGACCGCAACAACGGTCACCGGTAAAGCGTCCCCCGTCGCGTTCACCCAGCAGGAGCTAGGTTGGGAACCATGGATAGCGGCCAAACCGTTGACGGATTTTCGTGACGATGAGGTCGCCATTCTGGCGAAATTTGGGCATACCGACTCCGACTACTTCCGCCTGCTGGGGCGCAACCTGCTGGTGCTTGAACAGCGCACGTTGACCGATAAAGGAATTTTTTATACATCGGGGGGATTACCGCGCGCCGAGCGCGAGCTGGCCGCAACGGTAGCCAGTAAAATCAACGGCTGCATTTACTGCGCATCCGTCCATGCGCGTAAAGCCAGCCAGCTGTCAAAAAATGACGCCGCGGTAGAGGCCCTGCTGGCGGTACGTCCCGGGCAATCCCTGAGCGAGGGGCAGTCAGCACGCTTGCAGGCGGAGATTAATTTTGCTGCGGCGCTGTCGGTTACCCCGCCTGCCGCCACGCCGCTGCATCTTGCCGCGCTGGAAAAAGAGGGGCTGGATACCTTAGCGCAGCTGGACCTGGTGCAAGCCACAGCGTTCTTTGCCTGGGCCAACCGTCTGATGCTGCCCCTGGGCGAACCCTGGCTTGCCTGAACAAAATCAGGCTAGCGCGCGAGCGTTAGCCTGAGCCTGTCTGGCCCGCAGATGGCCGTAGATCAGCAGTGAACTCATAGCCGAAAATGAAAGGAGTGCGGCAGGCAACGTGACATAACTCCAGCTAAAGCCGAGAGTAATCATCATTCCGCCGAAGAAGGCACCAATCGCACTGCCGAGATTAAATGCCATCTGACCACCTGCTGCGCCCAGCATCTCACCGCCCTTCGCATTCTGCAGAAGCAGAATTTGCAGCGGCGCAGAGAGCGCGAATAGCCCGGCACAGCAGATAAACCCCATGACCAATGAGGCCGTTTTCAGTTCGCCAAAGGCGAAAAGCAGCAGCAGAGAAGTCACAATCATCATGTCGGTGGTGGCCGCAATATGCAACGGGCTAAAGCGACCCGATAGTTTACCGCTCAACAGATTGCCCAACACCATGCCGAACCCCATCAGCATCATGATGGCTGTCATCACCCCTTCGGTGAAGCCAGAGACGTTGACCATAAATGGTTTAATGAAACTGAACCACGCAAACACCCCGGCGTTGCCACACATAGTGGCAGCAAAAATCAGCCAGGGTTCTGGTTTTTTAAGGAAGTGGAACTGCTCGGTCAATTTGATTTCTGATTTGTCGTGGATGTCCGGCACCCAGAGCAGAACGGAGAGGATCACCAGCGCATCGAACACGGCAATCAGGAAAAAGGTATAGCGCCAGTTGAATTCGTGCCCCAGCCAGGTCCCCAGTGGAACGCCCACCAGGTTGGCTACGGTCATACCGGCGATCATCCCGGCCACCGCGACCGTCACTTTCCCCGGTGGCGCAATTTTAGAAAGGATAATTGCCCCGACGCCAAAAATGGCCCCGTGCGGAAAACCAGAAATCAAACGCCCCAGTGCCAGCCAGAAGTAAGACGTTGAAAACGTAAATATTGCATTTCCGACTGCCGACATCGCCACCAGAAACAGCAGTGTGGTTTTTAACGAGAACTTGCCTGAGAACAGCGCCATAATCGGAGCGCCAATCACCACGCCGAAGGCATAAAACGAGATCATATTCCCGGCGGAGGGAATTGAAATGCCGGTGTCATGTGCCAGCTCGGTTAAAACCCCCATAATGCCAAATTCAGCCATTCCCAGGCCAAAGGTGCTCAGCGCCAACGAAAAAATTGTCTTTTTCATACCTCAACCACTGGTTAATCACTCGCGACGGGCATTATTGAATAATCTTGTATGGTGAGCCAGTTCAAATCAGTTGGCTGACACGTTAATCCATTAATTCAGGTGGATTACACTTCTAAGTGCGGCCTCGCTTTTTTTCCCGCGCCGGACAACCTGAGGATGACAATCATGGGAAGCAAAAAGAAAACCAGTGCCACTGTTGATGTCGTAAAAAATGCACCGTTAAAAACTAAAGAGTATGAGCAAGAGCTTCGTCGCCTCCACGTTGAACTGGTTAAGCTCCAGCAATGGGTTGTCGCTAAAGGGCTAAAAGTGTGTATTGTTTTTGAAGGACGCGACGGCGCCGGCAAAGGCGGTACCATTAAAGCAATCACCGAGCGTGTCAGCCCACGTGTATTTCGCGTTGTTGCCCTTCCCGCGCCAACCGAGAAAGAGAAAACCCAGCTCTATTTTCAACGTTATGTTCCCCATTTGCCTGCCGCCGGGGAGATCGTCATATTTGACCGAAGCTGGTACAACCGTGCAGGTGTCGAGCGGGTAATGGGATTCTGCACCCCCGAGCAAGTTGAGAAGTTCCTTGATGGTGCGCCGGTGATGGAAAAAGCGATGGTGGATGCCGGCATTATCTTGCTGAAGTACTGGCTTGAGGTGACGCCGAAAGAGCAGGAGCGCCGTCTGCGCGACCGTATTAACGATGGTCGTAAAATCTGGAAACTCTCACCGATGGATATTAAATCCTTTAACCTGTGGGACGAGTATACCCTCGCGCGAGACGCTATGTTTGAAGCCACCGATACCGCCTGGGCGCCATGGTTTGTGGCACGTTCAGAAGATAAAAAACGCGTGCGGCTAAATATTATTTCGCATCTACTTACGCAAATCTCATATAAAGAAATTCACGTCGACAAGGTGGATTTACCGAAACGTAAAATCGGCAAAGTGAAACCCACTAAATACCCGTTTCGGTATGTGGAAGAGCGGTTTTAATATAGCAAGGGATAGACCCACGCATGCGCAGCGCCGCCGGGCAAAACCGACGGCGCAGGCCTTACTTCAATCCTTCCGTACTTTCCTGTTTCGCTTCCTGTCGTTCCACCTCACGATACCAGCGTGGGTGATGTTTCTGCGCCCAACGGTGGCTCACCTTCCCTTCAATCATGCCTTTAATCGACCCTTTAACCCAGAATGCCATATACATATGGATCAGGATGGCGTGGATCAGAATGATTGCTGACGTCGCGTGGATCAGCAGCGCATAACGCACCACCTGAATCGGAAAGAAGTGTGCAAAATACGGTCGCCAGATAATCACGCCAGTTGCCAGCAGCACAAAAATCATGCTCATAATGGTCCAGAACATCATCTTCTGCCCGGCATTATATTTGCCTACTTTCGCGACTTTGTGCTCGTTACCTTTCAGGACTTCAACAATCCCTTTCACCCACGGTATATCCTGCCTGTCGGGGATGTTGTGATGGACAAAGCGCACGAACATAAACATCAGCACCACAAAAATCAGCACACCGAAGAACGGGTGCAGAATACGCCCCATCTGAGGCGTGCCGAAGGTTTCGGTCAACCACTGCAACGTTGGGAAGAAGAAGGAAATCCCCGACACTGCGACCAGAAAGAAGCAGATGACCACCGTCCAGTGACAGGCTCGATCGACAAATTTTGTACGCACAATCCATGTTTTACTCATGATGCTCCTCCTCGTCGTCATCCACCTCTTTGTTCGGCCCAATACCAATATAGTGATAAATCAGCCCGGCAAAGGTGGCGATAAAGCCCGCCGCCGAGAGCGGTTTAAGCGCCCCTTTCCACAGGTTGATCGCGGTGTCGATTGCCGGATCCTTCGGCAGATTGTGGTACAACTCCGGCTGGTCATTGTGGTGCAGTACGTACATCACGTGCGTGCCGCCCACACCCTGCGGGTTGTAAATACCGGCCTTGTCGTAACCACGTGCTTTCAGTTTGTCTACCCGCGCCTGCGCCACGTCCAGCATCTCTTTTTTGGTGCCAAAGTGGATAGCGCCGGTCGGACAGGTCTTCACGCAGGCTGGCTCCTGCCCGACGCTGACGCGGTCCACACATAAGGTGCATTTGTATACCCGGTTATCCTCTTTATTGAGGCGCGGGATATTAAACGGACAGCCCGCAATGCAATAGCCGCAGCCAATACAATTGTCCTGCTGGAAGTCGACAATGCCGTTAGCGTACTGAATGATCGCCCCGGCAGACGGACACGCTTTGAGACAGCCTGGCTCTTCACAGTGCATACAGCCGTCTTTGCGGATCAGCCATTCCAGTTTGCCGTTCTGGTCGGTTTCACTAAAGCGCATCACCGTCCAGGATTTGGCGCTCAAATCCGTCGGGTTATCGTAAACCCCAACGCAGTGCCCCACGTCGTCGCGAATATCGTTCCACTCCGAACAGGCCACCTGGCAGGCTTTACAGCCCACACAGGACGAGACATCGATAAGCTTAGCGACTTCTGCCTTGTAGTCCCGCGCACGTGGCGCGGGGGTAATCGGGTTCGTCGCGGAGCGTTTGATAATGTCTTGTGTTTCCATCGCCATTTAATCGCTCCTTACGCTTTCTCGATGTTGACCAGAAACGCTTTGTACTCCGGCGTTTGCGAATTGGAATCGCCGACGTTTGGCGTCAGGGTGTTGGCGATGTAGCCTTTCTGTGCCACCCCTTCAAAGCCCCAGTGCAGTGGGATACCGACGGTTTCCACCTGCTGACCATTCACGTTCAGCGACTGCAAACGGCGAGTGACTACCGCCACTGCGCGGATAAAACCACGTTTGCTGCTCACCTTCACGCGGTCGCCGTTGGCTATGCCCTTCGCTTTCGCCAGGGTTTCACTGATCTCCACGAACTGTTGCGGCTGGGCGATGGCATTAAGCCGCGCATGCTTGGTCCAGGTGTGGAAGTGCTCGGTCAGGCGATAGGTGGTCCCCACATACGGGAACGTATCCTTCTTACCTAAACGCAGCACATCGTCCTCGTAGATACGCACCACCGGGCTGGAGATAACGTTCGGGTGCAGCGGATTCGTACCCAGCGGCGTTTCCATCGGCTCGTAGTGCTCCGGGAATGGCCCTTCCGCCAGCTTGTCGAGAGCGAACAAGCGTCCCAGACCTTCCGGCTGCATGATAAACGGCCCGGTTTTACTGCCTGGGGCTGCGGTGTTGAAATCGGGGATATCATTCCCCGCCCACTTCGTGCCATTCCACTGGATCAGCATCCGTTTCGGATCCCACGCTTTACCGTTGATGTCCGCCGAGGCACGGTTGTAGAGCACACGACGGTTCAGCGGCCACGCCCATGCCCAGCCCAGCGTATTGCCCAGCCCGGACGGGTCAGCGTTATCGCGGTTAGCCATCTGGTTACCCTGCTCCGTCCAGCTACCGGCGTAGATCCAGCAGGAAGAGGCCGTTGTACCGTCATCGCGCAACAGTGCAAAGCTGTTCAGCAGTTGACCTTTCTTCGCTACCAGCGTGCCGTTGGCATCATAGAGATCCGCCAGCGCCACGCCGTTGTTCTCTTTCGCGACCTCTTCAGACTCAGGATGGTCCGGCTGTTTGTAGTCCCAGCTCATCTTCAGCAGCGGCTCAGCACCTTTACCGCCTTCGGTGCGATACCTCTCACGCAACTGGTGATAAATCCCGGCCAGGATCTCGCCGTCGTTACGCGCTTCGCCCGGTGCATCCTGGCCTTTCCAGTGCCACTGTAGCCAGCGGCCCGAGTTAGCAATAGACCCGTCTTCTTCCGCAAAGCAGGTGGACGGCAGGCGGAACACTTCGGTCTGAATGGATGCGGTATCGACATCGTTCATCTCGCCGTGGTTCTGCCAGAAGTTAGAGGTCTCAGTGACCAGCGGGTCGATAACCACCATGTACTTGAGCTTGCTCAGACTGCGCACAACCTTGTTTTTGTCCGGAAACGAGGCCACCGGGTTGAAGCCCTGGCAGATGTAGCCCGTGACGTTGCCCTTATCCATCATGTTGAAATACTTGATGACGTCGTAAGCCTGATCCCACTTCGGCAGCCACTCGAAGCCCCAGTCGTTCTCTTTCTGCGCCTCGTCACCATAGAAAGATTTCATCAGGCTGACGTAGAACTTCGGATAGTTGCTCCAGTAGTTCACCTGATCCGGTAACGTCGCTTTTGGCGTGTTGGCCGCCAGATACGTTTGCAGATCGGCCTGTTTTTCGGACGGCAGAGTCAGGTAGCCCGGCAGACTGGTCGACAGCAAACCAAGATCTGTTAAGCCCTGGATATTGGAGTGACCGCGCAGGGCGTTCACGCCGCCCCCTGCCATCCCCATATTGCCGAGCAGCAGCTGGATCATCGCCATGGTACGGATGTTTTGCGCACCAACGGTGTGCTGCGTCCAGCCCAGTGCATACAGGAACGTGGTGGTTCTGTCGGCGACACTGGTTGAGGCCAGTACTTCACACACCTTCAGGAAGTCCGCTTTTGGCGTACCGCAGATATTTTCCACCACGTCCGGCGTATAGCGGGAAACGTGCTGCTTGAGCAGGTTCCACACACAGCGCGGATGCGTCAGCGTTTCGTCACGCATCGCGTGGCCGTTTTCATCGAACTGGTAGTTCCAGGAGGACTTGTCGTACTGACGTTTTTCGGCGTCATAGCCGCTGAACAGCCCGTCATCGAAGGCAAAATCATCCCTCACCAGCAGATTCGCGTTGGTGTAGTGCTTAACGTATTCCGCGTTAATTTTGTTGTTTTCGATCAGGTACAACAGCACGCCGGAAAGGAACGTAATGTCCGTACCGGAGCGGATGGGTGCATAGATATCAGCCACCGAAGCCGTACGCGTAAAACGCGGATCGACGACGATAAGCGTTGCATCATTGTTGTTTTTCGCTTCCATCGCCCAGCGGAAACCGACAGGGTGTGCTTCAGCGGCGTTACCGCCCATCACCACCACGACATTAGCGTTTTTAATATCAACCCAGTGGTTGGTCATCGCACCGCGACCAAATGTTGGAGCAAGACTTGCTACCGTTGGTCCGTGTCAGACGCGCGCCTGGTTGTCTACCGCCAGCATGCCGAGAGAACGCACAAATTTTTGCGTCAGCATGCCGGTTTCATTGCTGGCTGCGGAGGCACACAGCATCCCGGTGGAAAGCCAGCGATTAACCGTTACGCCCTGCGCGTTCTTTTCAATAAAGTTGGTATCGCGGTCGGCTTTCATTAATTTGGCAATACGGGAGAAGGCCTCATCCCAGGAGATACGTTGCCATTTGTCGGAGCCTGGCGCACGATATTCCGGGTAACGCAGGCGATTTTCGCTGTGAACATAGTCCAGCAGACCCGCCCCTTTGGGGCAAAGTGCCCCACGGCTCACCGGATGATCCGGATCTCCTTCAATATGATAAATCGCTTCTCTGGCGTTCTTCGCGCCATCGCCCAGGCTATACATCAAAAGCCCACAACCTACGGAGCAGTATGTGCAGGTGTTACGGATCTCTTTCGCACGCAGCAGTTTATAGTTGCGTGCCTGAGCCAGCGCCATTTTGGGGGCAAATCCCAGCATTGCGGCTGTGGTTCCGGCCATACCGCCCGCGCAGATTTTAAAAAATTGTCTGCGGCTGACGTCCATTGTTGTCCTCGTTTTCGTATAAGACTTCGCGCCGCAAACTAGCAGTAAAGCAGTTGATTTTTTTGCGTCAAATCAAGGTCGCTTGTCTTCCCCCCCTAAATAGTCACTCCCGATACTTTCAAATACCTCTTTTTGATTAAAGACTTAAGATAATCATTCGCGGTAGCGGCAGGATTAATGCTATAAATTTTTCCTTTGATTTTTATGGCGACGGCAAGGTGATGGACAGAAAGAGAGCAACGCTCATTGGACTGGCGGCAATACTGTTATGGAGCACGATGGTTGGGCTCATTCGCAGCGTGAGCGAGGGGCTGGGGCCGGTAGGCGGTGCGGCAATGATCTACACCGTCAGTGGATTATTGTGTCTGGTGACGGTGGGATTCCCTGATATTCGTAAATTCTCGCCACGCTATCTTATTGCAGGTAGCGTTCTGTTTGTCAGTTATGAAATTTGCCTGGCGCTGTCGTTGGGATATGCCGCAACGCGATCGCAGGCCATTGAGGTCGGTATGGTCAATTATCTGTGGCCGAGCCTGACGATTGTATTTGCCATTTTGTTCAACGGGCAAAAATCTACCCTGTGGGTGATCCCCGGGTTAGCCATCTCATTGCTGGGCGTCTGCGGGGTATTAGGCGGTGAACAGGGATTACATCTTGAGGAGATCACCCGCAATATCGTGTCCAGCCCACTGAGTTATGCGCTGGCGTTTGCCGGGGCCTTTATCTGGGCGGCATACTGCACCGTAACCAGCAAATTTGCCAAAGGGCAAAACGGCATTACCCTTTTTGTTTTGCTGACTGCGTTGAGTCTTTGGGTGAAATATGCCCTGAGCGAGCAGCCTGAAATGGTATTCAGCGTGCCGGTTGTCGTGAAGCTATTAATGTGCGGCGTTGCTCTGGGTTTCGGCTATGCCTCATGGAATATCGGGATCCTCCATGGCAACGTCACGGTACTTGCCGCCGTATCCTATTTTACCCCCGTACTCTCTGCCGCTCTGGCTGCCGCAGTGCTGAGCTCCCCACTCTCTTTCTCGTTCTGGCAAGGTGCACTGATGGTTTGCGCCGGGTCGCTGCTTTGCTGGTACGCGACACGAAAATAAAGCCTCATTGTTCTGCCGGGAGGTGCACAACCCGGCAGAAACTTAACATAAATTTAATATGTGATCGCACGTCAAAATATTCATCCGCACATTAGAGTACGCGTTTAAATTCTGTTTATATTATCGCTGTTTTTAATCCTCCCCTCCCTCCTCATTGACATAAATTGACACCGTGCAGTAATTACTTCCTTGCGAATATTAACGATGTTAATAGCACAAAGCGCAATAGTATGTTTCTGTGTATTTCAACCAATACCACGGTAATTACGTATAGTTCACTCCGTAACGCGATGATTTATGGTATCCAGTTAAGATAAAACCCGATTAACAAACCATAAAAACTGATAATAACCAATGTCAACTAAACCGGTTAATAACTATATTGCGCATAATAGATCTGATGAGAAAATATACAAAAAATGATCAAATACCCGCCATTTCATTCTGTTTAGCGACCATTTATCCGATCTCGATCACACTAAAGGAAATTATTAGCAATAATTTGAAACTTATTATTGAAAGGCAACTACAACATTTTTAAAAATAGCATGCCATTGACGAACAGCCTCGTTTAGAAATCGTTCGAAGTGGCTCAGGAAATACTTAAGAAAATTATAAGGAATATTTAAGATGAAACTTAAATTAGTGGCAGTGGCAGTGACTTCCATGTTGGCAGCAGGCGTTGTTAACGCGGCTGAAGTTTATAACAAAGACGGTAACAAGCTGGATCTGTACGGTAAAGTAACAGGTCTGCACTATTTCTCTGATGACACCAGCAACGACGGCGACAAAACTTACGTGCGTCTGGGCTTCAAAGGTGAAACTCAGATCAACGACCAGATGTCCGGTTACGGTCAGTGGGAATATGAATTCAAAGGCAACAACGATGAAAGCAACGGCGACAAAGGCAACAAGACGCGTCTGGCCTTCGCTGGTCTGAAATTCAACGAATTCGGTTCTTTCGACTACGGTCGTAACTACGGTGTTGCTTACGACATCGGCGCATGGACTGACGTTCTGCCAGAGTTCGGTGGTGATACCTGGACGCAGTCTGATGCCTTCATGACTCAGCGTGCCACTGGCGTTGCAACCTACCGTAACACCGACTTCTTCGGTCTGGTTGACGGCCTGAACTTTGCTGCTCAGTACCAGGGTAAAAACGACCGCGATGACATCACCGAAGCGAACGGTGACGGTTGGGGCCTGTCTTCTACCTATGAAATGAATGGTTTCGGTGTTGGTGCAACTTACGCGAAATCTGACCGTACTGACCGTCAGGTCCGTGATGGCCGCGTAGTTGACACCATGAACGCTGGCGGTGACAACGCAGAAGTTTGGGCTGCTGGCCTGAAATACGATGCAAACAACATCTACCTGGCAAGCACCTACTCTGAAACTCGCAACATGACCAACTTCGGTGATGGTTATATCGCGAACAAAGCTCAGAACTTTGAAGTTGTTGCTCAGTACCAGTTCGACTTCGGCCTGCGTCCATCCGTTGCTTACCTGAAATCCAAAGGTAAAGAAATCGGTACTTATGGCGACCAGGACCTGGTTGAATACGTTGATGTTGGCGCGACTTACTACTTCAACAAGAACATGTCTACCTACGTTGATTACAAAATCAACCTGCTGGACGACAACAAGTTCACCAAAGCTGCAGGTATTGCTACCGACAACATCGTTGCACTGGGTCTGACTTACCAGTTCTAAGATTTGTCAGTATAAAAAGGCCAGCCTTCGTGGCTGGCTTTTTTTATACAGTTTGACTGGCGTAATAAAGGAGCACGCCATGCACATATTCAAAGGACGCTGTTTATGCGGGATGAGCCAATTCAGCGTTTCCCTCAACAATTTCGACGTCTATGCCTGCCACTGCACACAATGTCAGAAGTGGTCAGGTGGTATTGCCATGTATCTGGAAGCCGCGGGTAAACCGCTTGTGGAGCAAGACTCGATTGCCCCTTCTCACTTCTCGTCTTCTGCGCGCGGAGAACGCTGGTTCTGTCCGGGATGTGGTTGTCCACTGTGGTTCAAGCTGACCTCAACAGCACGCTATTTTATTCCATGGACATTACTTGAGATGAGCGAAGATGAACGACGTCGACTGGTGCTCGCCGCTGAAATCTATACCGAAACCCAGCCCGCATTCTTTGGTCTGACCGGACAATACGCGCGCTATAGCGGTTCAGAAATTGAAGCCATGGATAAGCACTGCCTGCTCACCACGTAGGCCGCGTTTTTCGCATACCTTCCTTTCTGTTATTAAAACTGGTAGCTGTAGTTAACGCTGGTAAACCACAGATATGGGTGATTATAGTCACCACTCAGCAGCCCAGGGGATTGCACCTTCGAAGACTGCATATGCAGGTATTCGACGGCAAATCCGATATTGCTGGCTGGCGTTAACTGATATTGTGCCCCGGTCCCGAAGCGCCATTCATCTCCAGTTGGCAACGTCATTGCGACATCGCTCTGGTTGCGATAAGGCGAACTATCAAACGCGACCCCGGCGTTCAGGCGCCATTGCGGAGTGGGTCGATATTGCACGCCCAGCGCGGTATGCCAGGTATCCTTCATGCGGTTGGTTTTATCAAGCGTATTGCCGCTTACCGTAACTTGTGGTGCGCCAAACTGGCTCCAGTCTTGCCAGCCCAGATCGCCCATTACTGACCACTGAGTATTAATGTCATGCACCAGGCTTAACATCAGCTGTTGCGGCGCGCGAACCTGTGCAGAAATGGGCAGGTTGTACTCGACATTAGGTAGATTCGGGAAACGTGCTTTACCGTTCACGTTGAAGTCGTACTCGGCTTTACTGTTCCAGGTGATCCCGGCCCGGGTCTGTTCTGTGAGTTGCATTAACAACCCAAGACGGTAACTCATCGCCCAGTCGTGGTCCTTGTCGTCGTGGTCATCACCATCAACGGTGCGGGTGAGTGATAAAAAACCATAATTAAGATTCACCGAACCGCCCACCGACACCCGGTCGCTAAGCTTCCAGGCAAGTGATGGACTCAGGGTCATTGCCACCATCGTGCTCTTTTTGATCAGGCGCTCACCCGCCCAGTTACCGTAATCAATACCCAGACCATAGTTACCGTACAGACCAATACCGGCATACAGACTCTCGTTGACTTTCTGGCTATAGAACGCGCTGGCATTCGGTGTAAGCTTCATGACGTTGCCCGGGCTCTGCAAACGGTCGTTATCGAGCTGGTAATCAATATTACCGCCCAGAGCCTGCAACCCGCCGGTGAACATATGTTCCGGAAGCCGGGTCATCCCTGCAGGGTTGGTGACAATTGTTGAGGCATCCTGCGCGCGGGCAGCCTGCCCGGCTCCCGCAAGCGCCGTATCTTCGGTACCGATTTCGTAGAAATAGAGCGCACTGGCCTGAGACACAGAGGAAAACACCAGTCCTGTACTAAGAAGAACCACTTTTTTCATAGTTTTATCTACCGGGTCAGGGATAATGAAATTCTTACGCAGTAATCAGCATAGTTGTAATAGCGCACTATCGAAATTTCTGATGCGAAGGAAAGACAGAACCGTGAGCAGAAACTAGACGGCAACGCGTCGGCTGATTTCGACAACCCTAACGACACCCAGCGCGCCAACCGTAAGCCAGGTTTTCCGGTTCTATTTACCGCGGGTTGACCTTAGCCAGGCTAAACCAGACGCCAACGGCCAACAACAGCAGCATTACCCCTGCACTCCCCAGCGCCACGCTGTGCGAAGTGATAAACGCGCTTTTCGCTGCTTCAATCAGTGATTCCGCCATCGTTGGTGTCAGATCCTGCGCCACCTTCATCGCTTCACCAATGGATGATGACGCTTTGTCGACGAGAGAAGCATTCAGCCCCTGTGGCAATTCAATTGACGCCGTGAAGCTGCGGGTCAACAGCAGACCAAAAATGGCGATCCCCAGACCGGCACCCAGTTCATACGACATGGTTTCAATCGCCCCCGCGGCAGCGGCTTTCTCTTTTGGCGCAGCCGCCATAATCGCTGAGGTTGAAGCCAACAGCGCGCTAGCGGCACTGAAGCCCAGCAGCACCATCAGGCCCCACGCCTGCCACTGCTGAGTGCTGAAGTCGAGCAGCGATAACCCCATAAAACTGACGGCACTCAACCCCATTCCGCCGGCCGCGACGATGCGTAGCCCCAGATGCCCAACCAACACACCGGCGATCGGCCCACTGAACCCGCTGGCAACCATCAGTGGCAGCATAAACATGCCCGCTTCAAACGGCGTAAAGCCGTGAACAAACTGCAGCTCCTGGGCCATCAACAACTCAAACCCGACCAGCGCAATCATCGCGGTCATCGCCATTACAACACCACTCAAAATGATACGGTGGCAAAAGAGACGCATGTCGATCATCGGGACGCGTGCGCGGAGCTGAATGCGCACGAAGATGAACAGCAGCACCGAGCCGGTAACCAACGCAGACACGACTACCGCCGGTGACAGGACGCCTTTTAGGGCGGTCTTCGCACTGTAGACCAGCAGTAAAATCGCCACGATCAGCATGATGGCATGGCTAATATTCAGCGGTTGTTCCGGGCGACCTTGCTGACGCGGCACAAAACGTGCGGCCAGCGATACCACGAGCAGCACAATGGGGACGTTGATTAAAAACACCGATCCCCAGTAAAAATGTTCGAGCAGCATACCGCCAATCAACGGACCAAATGCTGCGCCACCGGATCCCACCGCTGCCCAGACACCAAGGGCGATATTGCGATCCCGCGCGTCGGTAAACAGCGTACGGATCCCCGCAAGCGTAGCCGGAATAATCATCGCCGCACCAATCGCCAGCGAGGCGCGCGCCGCAATCAGCCATCCTGCAGACGGGGCAAACGCTGCCGCCAGCGATGACAAGCCAAACAACGTACTGCCGATCATTAACAGTCGTTTGAAACCAATGCGATCACCCAGTGCCCCCATCGGCAGCACCATCCCCGCCATCACCAGCGAGTAAATATCAATGATCCACAGTAATTCGTTACCGCTGGCCCCCAGCGTCATACTCTACGCCGCGTTGCGGCTGAAGCCGGGGTCGCGACCGGACAGGTTCACCATCATTTTACCTCCGGCGGGGAGCTAAAATCGCTGGCTTTTGTTCGCTTGATCCGTGAACTGCTGGATGCAGATGTCGTCGGCAAGCAGGCTGGTTGGCGGGAGCAACTTCATGCCATGCTCGGGAGCGATGATGGCAGGTTTGAACCTTACATTCGCCTGTGGCGTGAAGCGCAGATCCTGGCCAACCGCGATGCCGACATTAAAGGTGCCTATATCATGACCATGGAAATGTGGCACCAGGAAACGGTAGCGCTTATCAGAGCAGGCACTGAGGCCGGGGCATTTAGCCCTGATGACCGGGCAGAAAACATTGCCTGGCGTTTGATTGGGCTGGTGTGCGGTCTGGACGGGATGTATATCTTAAACATGCCCGAAATGGACGAAGCTGCATTTAACAACCATCTTGATAAATTAATTACGCTCGAATTATTTAATACCCTATCGCAGAAATGATGTCGCCGGGTGGCGGCTTCGCCTCACCCGGCTTGCGTTTCACCGTCCCCAGGTTCGTCAGGACTGCAGCATGCCGTGCTGCATCAGGAAACCCCACCAGGGAATGCCGAGGAACATGTGAACTAAAAACGTGCACAACGCCACGAGCGTGCCGATGGTCCACCATGACTTGATGTCGTTATACCCGGCGGCGAAGATAATCGGCCCCGCTGCGCCGCCATAGTGCGTGATGCAACCGCCATAGGAGTTGGAAAACAGAATGGCGAGAGCAAGCAGAACGGGTGCCGTTCCGGTGACCAGCCCCACGGTGGCAAAGACCGGCACCATCGCCGCGACGTATGCCCCGCCTGAGGCAAAGAAATAACGAACCAGCACGCTGAGAAACACGATAATAACGACAGTCATATTCCCCGCGCTGAGAAAATCGAGGTGCGCTGACATGAAATCAGCCAGCCAGCGGAAAAATCCCTCCTTGCTAAGGGTAGCGCTCAGACCGATGATGCCCCCGTACCACATCAGGGTATTCCAGCCACCTTTGTTTTTCTGTACGTCGCTCCAGCCGATAATATTAAACAACAGCGCTGCCCCCATCGCGATAATGGCGACGGCGGATTCATTAAGCCCAAGGTGACGAGAGAAGATCCAGCCTAATAACGCGGCGATAAAAATCACCACCAGCCCCTTCTCTTTGAGGCTCATTGCTCCAAGGTTTTGCAACCCGTTGGTCGCGATAGCGACATTATCAATGTGTTTAATTTCCGGAGAGGCAACCCGGTAACAAATATAGGGAATGATACACAGCATCAATAACCCCAGCGGAGCACCTGCCAGCATCCAGCCTATCCAACTAATATGGATATGGAAGATATCGGAAATTAACTGTAGCGCTAACGCATTCCCGGCAAAGCCTGTTAAAAACATATAGCTGGTCGTTTTAGTGACCATATAGACATTGACCATTAAATAACGGCCAGCTTTGCAAGGTGTCTCTTTTGGCGTTGAACCTAATACCGTCGCGATGCTGTTAATAATAGGAAAAACCACTCCACCTGCCCGCGCGGTATTTGAGGGCGTTGCGGGTGCCAGCACCAAATCCAGTAAGGCAGTCACATACCCCAGTCTCAGCGTCGTACTGCCAAACCTGAGGATAAACCAGTAGGCAAGCCGTTTTCCCAGACCGGTCGTGACAAATGCCGCGCTAAGCGTAAAAGCACTAAATACCAGCCAGGTCGTGCCTGAGGCGTATCCACTCAGCACATCCATTGATTTTACGGGTGAATCGGGAAATTTTGTTACGGTAAAACAGGTTAATGCTACCGCAACCAACATAATAACAGGTTCAGGATAAGGTTTAATCACCAACCCAACGATAGCAGACAGATATATGCCAGCCAGTATCCATGCCTCTTTGGTTAATCCATCAGGCGGAGGAATAAATATTGCCAGCAATATTATTATGGCAAGTAATATTGTTTTTAAAACATTTGATTTAAGCATATCTCACCCATGAGAAAAGGGTCCCTGAATAGCAGAGACAGCTCCTGAGAGAAGCCTCTGCCGACGAAATGCATTCAAAAAATAAATAAGACGCTACAGGTTAACCACCTGAATATTATCATCCTCTTCGGTTTTATATTCGGTCAGAGTATCAAAGCTGAGATAGCGGTAGATATTTTCATTCGCGTCATGGAGTTTAGCCGTAAAGCTAAAATATTCTACCACGGTTGGCATTCTACCCAGTATGGCTGCAACGGTGCTTAATTCAGCCGAGGCAAGGAACACTTTCGCATTTGTCCCCAGACGATGCGGGAAATTTCGGGTGGACGTCGATACAACGTGACTTCCTTCCTGCACCCTCGCCTGATTCCCCATGCAAAGGGAACAGCCCGCAGGCTCGATTCTCGCCCCCGACTTAATAAACTGACTAAAATAGCCTTCACGGGAGAGTTGCTGGGCATCCATTTTAGTCGGCGGTGCGAGCCACAAACGCGCCTGATTTTCGCTGGCACCGGCCATAATTTTACCCGCTGCGCGAAAATGACCAATGTTTGTCATGCAGGAACCAATAAAGACCTCTTCGATTGGGGTGTCCGCAACCTCAGAAAGTAAACGGGCATCGTCCGGATCATCTGGCGCGCATACTACCGGTTCGGTGATTTCATTAAGGTCAATCTCAATCACTGCGGCATATTCTGCGTCAGGATCGGCAGACAGTAATGAAGGATTAGCCAGCCATGCCTCGATTTCAGCGATACGATGTTCAAGCGTGGCAGCGTTCTCATAACCCTGCTTAACCATCCAGCGCAACAGTGCCGCATTAGAACGCAGATACTGTATAACGCTCTCTTCCGACAGACGCATGACACAAGCGGCGGCGGAGCGTTCCGCGGATGCATCAGCCAGTTCAAATGCCTGCTCAGCACTTAACCTATTCAGCCCTTCAATTTCCAGAATTCGGCCAGAGAAAATATTGCGCTTATTCTTTTTCTCAACCGTCAACAGTCCCTGCTTTCTGGCGTAAAGCGGAATGGCATGCACCAGATCGCGAAGGGTGATCCCTTTTTGCATCTCTCCTTTAAAACGCACCAGCACCGATTCAGGCATATCCAGAGGCATAATGCCGGTTGCGGCGGCAAAAGCCACCAGCCCGGAACCGCCCGGGAAGGAGATCCCCAGCGGGAAACGAGTATGAGAATCGGCACCTGTTCCAACCGTGTCAGGTAGCAGCATGCGATTAAGCCATGAATGGATAATGCCGTCGCCCGGCTTGAGCGCAACCCCTTTACGGCTGGTGATAAACTGCGGCAGGGTTTCATGCAGTTGGACATCTACCGGCTTAGGATACGCAGAGGTGTGGCAAAAAGACTGCATCACCAGGTCGGCTGAAAACGTCAGGCAGGCAAGGTCGGTTAACTCGTCGCGCGTCATCCCGCCAGTGGTATCCTGAGAGCCGACGGTAGTGATTTTTGGCTCGCAATACTGCCCAGGGCGGATCCCCGCCACACCGCAGGCTTTACCTACCATTTTTTGCGCCAGCGTAAAACCTGTTGCAGATGATGCAGGTGACGCGGGCTTGCGGAATACCTCTGAAGGCTCAAGCTTCAGCGATTCCCGCGCTTTCGCCGTCAGGCTGCGCCCGATAATCAACGGGATCCGCCCGCCGGCGCGCACTTCGTCCAGCAGCACCTCGGTTTTAAGGGTAAAGGTCGTTACCAGCCGCTGGCTTTCTGTCTCACGAATTTCCCCCTTGTAGGGGTAAAGATCGATCAGCATCCCTGTCGTCAGCGCGGAGACATCCATCTCTACCGGCAGCGCGCCGGAATCTTCCAGCGTATTGAAGAAAATGGGCGCAATTTTTCCGCCAAACACAAACCCGCCGTTGCGTTTATTCGGCACGTACGGAATATCGTTCCCGATGTGCCACAGGATGGAGTTGGTGGCGGATTTACGTGAGGATCCGGTCCCTACGACGTCACCGACGTACACCAGCGGCCAGCCTGCCGATTTTAATTCTGACAACTGACGCAAAGGGCCACGCACGCCAGGCTCATCGGGTTCAACCCCTTCCCTGGCGTTACTGAGCATGGAGAGCGCGTGCAGTGGAATATCGGGTCGTGACCACGCCTCGGGTGCCGGAGACAAATCGTCGGTATTGGTCTCGCCGGGGACCTTAAACACCTTCAGGGTGATTTTTTCAGGCATGGCCGGACGACGGGTAAACCATTCGGCATTCGCCCAGGACTGAAGCACCTCTTTTGCCCGGATGTTACCGTTCTTCGCTTTAGCTTCCACCTGGCTGAATTTTTCAAAGATCAGGATTGTAGAAGAAAGCTGCTCAGCGGCCAGCGGTGCCAGGCTCGGATGGTCGAGAAGCTCAATCAGCGGCTGGACGTTATAGCCCCCCTGCATCGACCCCAGCAGCATCGTTGCCTTTTCGGGAGAAAGCCCATTAATCTGGTATTCCTGTAACGCTACCTTAAATAAAAACGCGGCTTTTAACTTTGCGGCAGGATCGACGCCCGGCGGTACGCTGTGGGTTAATAAGTCAATTAATAATGGATGAGGTGCGGACACATCGTTAATTAAACGATGAATAACTGCATCGGTTTGTTCCGCTGTTAACGGTTTCGCCGGAATACCCGTTTCAGCGCGCGCTTTCAGGTGCTGATTATAATCATCTAACATAGGTTCTCCTGTTAAAGCTAAAGTTGTTCACAAAATTCTGTTAATCGTTTGAGTCCATATGGCCATTCACCAAATCCAGACTCAGAATTAATATGTCCGGCCTCACCGATATCGATGAGATGACCGCGCCAGCACGTTGCCCAAAACTGAGCGCGAGAAAAAGGCATCAGGGGGTCGTTTCTGCTGGCAAACATCATGCAGGGAACCGGTAATGGGGTTGGCTGAATGGCCTCGTCAAGGCCGAACATTGCAGGTTCTGCCGGTGCAACCATCACAACTCCGGCGACATTTGCCTGCCGTGTTTGCAGCAGTCTGCACGAGGCCAGCGCGCCAAAGCTGTGGCCGACGAGGATAGCGGGCAACTGGCATACTGCCAGCTCGCGGGTAATGGCGGAGACCCAGTTTTCAATATCGGGCTCTAGCCAGTTTTTCTGCTGGATCCGTTTCCAGAAAGGAAAGCGTCGCCCCCAGCAGCTTTGCCAGTGATGTTCATCGCTGTCTCTCAGACCCGGCACCAGAATAAGGGTATAAACGTTACTGAGCTGCTGCAGGCGTTGTTCAATCATGACGTTTTCCTGTTACGCGATTATTCGGCTGGAAATTGTGACAATAACCATCCAACGGAAATAAGATCGGCACTACCACCGGGGCTTAAATTGCGTTTGATAAATTCCGCGTCCATTCTGGATAACGCCTTGACTAATCTATTTGCCGTCAGGCGTTTTATTTTTAATAGCCTTCTGGAATAGCGCCTGGCGTAATTCAGCCCTTTTACTCCCCCACGGGAAACCAGATTGGTATCCGGGTTCACCGCCATCATTCCCAGAAACATTCTCAGTAACGCCAGGTCTTCGGATTCGCCCTGACGTAACGCGGTTTCCAGCTGCGGGAGACCTGCCTGACGCACCGTGATGAAACCACGTGCAGCTTCTCCTCTCGCCCCTGTGAACCCGTATTTCTGGAACTGCTGTTCGCCTTTCGTTTTGGCGATACCGGTCGTTTTCAGTTCCTGTTCAACGATACCGGTACAGATAAGGCGGGTCTCATGACATAAACTGCGCTGCGTAAGCGCTTCATCTCTTTGCGTCAGACGTCCCGCCGACGCACACAGCAACCCCAAAGAAAAGATCCCACCTTTATGGGTATTCACGCCACCGGTGGCGTTAAACATTGCCTGCTCACAGGCCAGACCGGTCGGCCTTATGGCCCGCAGCGTTTGCGGGCCAGCAAGACGGGCGGTCTCCCTACCGACGTTAAAGAACACTGAAAACCAGGGCGCAATCGCCGCGATACTGGTCATGAACAGCGCGAAGGTCATGTCGCAATGCGCACCATTGTTTACGCGATCCACCAGACCCGGTTTCGGGGTTAAGTTGATTTCCCGGTACATGGCCTCGGCTGCCAGCTCAGCGAAGGTGCGCTGAATGTCTGGCGCATTACATCTGGCAAGCGAAGTAGTCATCGGTTAACTCCTCGATTACGCGTGCGAGTTCAGCCTGCGAATGACGCCGCGCACGCGAGCAAACGTGGGCCGGTTCATGGCAGATAAAGCATTTGCGCATCGGTTGCTGGATGGCGTTTCTTTTCAGCTGTCCCGTCGTAGGACAAAACACGTCGATATCCCATAAGCGTCCCAGAGGATGGTTATCTTCCAGGTGTGCCGTGACGTGTTTTATCATCCACGCGGGTGCCGATACCGACCAGAGCGCTTCTGGTCCCGTGACCGGTTGCAGGATCTGATGCCGACAGACCGTCCACTGATGCGCGAGAAATACGTCGGCAATCGCCTGATTCGCGACAGCCATCACCCGTCTGGCCAGTTCGGTATCTTTCACCTCCCCCGGCCAGACCAGCGTGACGGACGCAACGGTTTGTTCAGACTGAAACAGCCACGCCTGCTGCCGACGGGCTCGCTGCTCTCTGGAACTCAGCACCTGTTCCAGAGAGACTTTCGCGTTCGAAGCTTTATCCGTCATGAGGATTACTCCTTCACCTGGCGAACCACATCAATCACGCTGCCGTCGCGGTAGCGCACCACGCCGACTATCCGGTCAGTGAACTCGACAGGCTTAGGTTCACCCGAGATGAGCAGCGCCTTTTGGTACAACGCATCGATGTCGACAACGGCAAGCCCGGCGTTAAGCAGGCGTTCACGAATTTCCGGGCGCGCCGGGTTCACGGCAATACCGTGATCGGTAACCAAAACGTCAATACTTTCACCCGGCGTCACCAGGGTGGTGACCTGTCTGACGACGGTAGGAATGCGGCTACGGATCAGTGGGGCAACCACGATGGTGAGATTTGCCGCTGCTGCGACGTCGCAGTGCCCGCCCGACGCGCCGCGCATCACGCCGTCGGAGCCGGTCAGGACATTAACGTTGAACTGGGTGTCCACTTCCAGCGCGCTGAGAATGACCACGTCTACCCTGTCGCAGCAGGCGGCTTTTGCAGCCGGGTTCGCATAGACGTTAGTGGAGATTTCCACGTGGTCGGAGTTGGCCGCCAGGGAAGCCGCTGCCGAGCCGTCAAAGCTTTGCGTATCGAGGATCTTTTCAATTAACCCTTTTTGATGCAGATCGACAATGCTGCCGGTGATCCCGCCGAGCGCGAACCGGGCGACGATATTGTGCTTACGCATCCGGGTTTCCATAAACCGTGTGCAGGCAGTTGACGCCGCCCCTGAGCCGGTCTGAATAGAAAAGCCGCTGCGGAAATAACCGGAGTGTTCAATAACGTCGGCAGCAGAGCGGGCAATCATCAGCTCACGTGGATTACTGGTAACCCTGGCGGCACCTACGCTGATTTTTGCCGGGTCGCCGACGCTCTCTACCTGCACAACATAATCCACCTGATCCTGCACAATGCTTGCCGGCATGTTGGGGAACGGTTTCAGGGTTTCGGTAAGCAAGACCACCTTTTTGGCATATTGCGCATCGACCATCGCATAACCGAGAGAGCCGCACTGCGATGTGCCGCCATTACCGCTGGCATTGCCGTATTCGTCGCTGCAGGAGACCGCCAGAAACGCGACATCAATGGTAATTTCGCCCTGCTGAATCAAATTCACCCGTCCACCGTGGGAGTGGATCTGCACCGGCTCGTCCATCAGCCCGTGCGAAATCGCGTCCGCCAGTTCGCCGCGCATCCCGGAGGTATAGATTTTGCCGATCACACCATTACGAATGTGTTCAATAAGCGGTGCATTGCATGTCATCAGGGAGCTGGACGCAAGCGTGAGCCCTTTCAGGCCGCGCTGAGCGAGCTTGTCCATCACGTAATTGATGACCTTATCTCCTTCGCGGAAGGCGTGATGAAAAGACACGGTCATACCGTCATGCAGGTCGCAGCGGGCCAGCACATCGTCGACGCTTGCAAAAAGTTTTCGCTGATATTTTTGCTGGCTGTCAGCAAGATAAGGCGTCATCGCGTTAGCGCCGCTGAATGCGACGTACTCACGGCGAGAGCCAGGAATGTAATACAGGGTTTCAGTTTGGTTTTTCATTATTCATCCTGTCGCTTGCGATATGGGGAATTACTGACGAATGCCAGAGGCATTTTTGCGTTCGATAACCACGCGGGCATGGTTGATAATCGGCGCGTCGATCATTTTGCCGTTCAGCGAAATCACCCCTAATCCGTTGCGTTCCCCCTCCTCTGCGGCGGCAATTACGCGCTCTGCGTAATCCACCTCTTCCTGCGTTGGCGCGTAGGCGTTATGAAGAATTTCAATTTGTCGTGGATTAATCAGCGATTTTCCGTTGAAGCCCATCCGGCGAATGAGATCCACTTCTTTCAGGAAACCGGCCTCATCATTCACATCCGCGTACACCACGTCGAAGGCGTCAATACCGGCCCCGCGCGCGGCATGCAATACGGCGCACCGGGCATAAAACAGCTCTGTTCCGTCGCCTCGCTCGGTTTGCATATCCATCACATAGTCAAAGGCGGCCAGCGCAATACCCATTAAGCGGTCGGAGGATTTAGCAATAGCGACAGCGTTAATCACGCCAACGGCAGATTCAATCGCCGCCATCAATTTCGTTGAGCCAACGGGACGCCCGCAGCTTTCTTCAATGCGGACGATTTCACGTTCCAGCTGATGAATATCTTCCGGGGTGTCGGTTTTGGGTAGCCGAATGACATCGACACCCGCCCTGACGGCGGCTTCCAGGTCTTTTAATCCAAAAGGAGTATTCAAAGGATTAATTCTGACAACGGTTTCAATATCGTTGTACATCGGATGTTGCAGGGCATGAAATACCAGAAGACGGGCGCTGTCCTTTTCTTTTAGCGCTACGGCATCTTCCAGATCAAACATGATGGAGTCAGGTTTATAGATAAATGCCGTCGAAAGCATGGCGGCACTTGAACCGGGAATAAATAACATACTGCGGCGTAACTTTTTCATTATAACTTTTCCCATGAAATCTCTTCCCGCGCTGTACCTCTGAGCAGTGCAGCCTGAACACGAGCGCGGATCACACAATCCAGCGCACCTTTATCATCAATAATGATCTGCCCCTGATTGATGCCGAACGCAGAAAGGGTTTCATTGACGACCTCTGAAATTCGGTCGCCGAACTGCTTATACACTTCGCTTTGGATGACCACATCCAGCCCGCTCTCGACGGGGCTAACCTTCACCATCAGGTCGCTTGACTCCAGCGTCCCCGCCATCGCGGCTTGCACAATTTTCATATTAATTTTCCTGTGATAATGCGTTTAAACCACTGCCGAAAACGGTTTGGATAAACAAGGCTGATGCTGTACCCCGTTATTCAGAAACGCACGCGTGGTGGCTGGCACCATGCGGCTGGCGGCAGAGATTTTGTTTTCATTTAATAAACGACGAACGGCTGAAGCTGAAACCGGCACATTATTTCCATCTGTTTTTCTGTCTATTTCATGTACGCTGATACAAGCCGACGCACTCGTTTCATCTTCCAGCCAACGGTGCATCGCCCGGTTATATTCAGCGGTTAACTGGCAGAATGGCTCTGTACCGACAAAACGATGATTTATACTCAGCGCGGGAGCGATATAATTTCTGAACAACATGAGGTCAATTGCGGCATAGACTTTATCAATAACCTTTTTATCCTTCAGAAAATAGCCCGGAAATGTCCCGCGTGAAATAATGTATGCCGACCCCGGATGAACGGTGACATTAGAAAGGTGTCGCGAGCCGTCCTTAACCATCGCAAACCGGGTAATGACTCCAACTTATTGATAGTGTTTTATGTTCAGATAATGCCCGATGACTTTGTCATGCAGCTCCACCGAT